>JAAUSZ010000245.1 GCA_012031875.1 Desulfobacula sp. | reverse complement strand
TTTCAATGCCCTTGACCAGGATTTTTGACTGGTCCGGACTGAAGACCGGGGCCGTCAAAAATCGTAATTGCCGGCAATGATCCGGTTGTTCACAGCCAGATGATATTTCCCCTGTTTTTCAATGACAACGGCCACAAAAGACCCATCCGGGCTGATGGCGGGGGTAAATATCTTATCGGCAAAAAGAGTCCAGGGGGCCTGTTCACGGCCAGGTTCCAGAATCCTTTGTGTTTAAATACCGCGGCCAGGCAGGACCCGTCCGCGGAATAAAAAATATCGGAAATCATGGTGTCGCAGGTCAGGTCCCAGGTCCGGTCATTGACGGCCACCGTCCACTTGCCGAAGGAATCGGCCACCACCGCGGCAATGTCATGGTTTGCCGGTGAAAGGGTGATTTTCCAGAGCTGGTCATACCCTTTTTTCCAGAACGGCTCATTGTCCCTGAACAATTTCCATTTCCCGGCCTCCCGGACCGGGGCCAGCACCTTTCCAGAATCCAGGAACACGGGCTTCCATACCCCCTGGAATGTCCGGTCCCAGACGACATCGTCCCCGGCAATGGTATAGGCTTCACGGTTGAGCCGGACCCCGAAGGCCAGGCGCCGGCCTGTTCCATCAAAGCTGAGGTCCCAGATATTTAAAAAGGTGTGGTCAAAGGCCACCCCGTTCAGGGCCACGGAAAAGAGGCCTTTTTTAAACGAATCCACATCCGCGGCCTTCATGGGCGATACCTGGACCACGGCCGCAGACGTTCCGGTGTCCGACAGGGTCATACCGGCCATATTGGTAAATCGCTGGTCCCAGGGAAGATCATTGACCACCATCCCGTATTCCGAATCCTTTTGAAAGGCCAGCCCCAGGTGTTTTCCGTCCGGGGTGACCTGGAAATCCCAGATAAAATCAAACCGGTTGGACCATTCCTCGCCGTCTTTGGTGAGGGTCCATTCCTCGCCGTCATAGGCCAGGGCTGAAAACCCGTTGTCCGGCAGGGATCTCAGCCCCCAGATTTTTCATATTCCCCGTCCCGGACTTCCCCGTTGACACAGATCTGAAATGCCGCCTCATCCACATTGACAATGCTTGCGACGGATTCTCCGTCGGGGCTGACCTTCACATCCTCCACCCAGTTGAACCTTTCCTTCCATTCTTCAACCGGAATTTCTTTCAGATCCGTGTTCCAATCCCAGGACGCTTCATTTCCCATGCTTATCTCCGATTTGCCTGTCTCATTTTGATTGCTCTCACATGTATCATGATCTTAAAAAGCGCGAGACCTTTTTTAATCATAGGGTTCATTCCTTGATGATTTCTTTTATTTTTCCCTTATCAGC
Source organism: Desulfobacula sp. (assembly GCA_012031875.1). Taxonomy (GTDB): domain Bacteria; phylum Desulfobacterota; class Desulfobacteria; order Desulfobacterales; family Desulfobacteraceae; genus Desulfobacula. The sequence goes on along the minus strand of JAAUSZ010000245.1, from coordinate 5,252 downwards.
AAAGAATATGCCAGGGGTTAGCTTAGGCTCAAAATCATCCAAAACCAATTTAAATTCAGTAAATTAAAAAAAACAGACCGGTTTAAGGCCGGAGGGTTTGGCCTCGGGATTCAGAACCCATGCTTTTAAAAGTAGCAAAAATGCGACCCTTAATTGAAATTATCGAAAAGGCCCTTGGTGCCGGAAAGGAAAATTGCTGAAACCGCCTGTCAGGCCGTCAGATCGCAGCACAGAACCGTCTCCTGATCCCTGCTTGAAAACCTCATGGAAAGGGTGATGCACATATGCGCGCCGGTGATGGACAAATAGGGCCGGGTGATCTGAAGCTGGCCCGGATGGAGGAGGGCCCGTTTCAGATAATGACGCCGGAACCAGTCCGCACTCTTCGCGTCATCCAGGGGCCGGTAGCAGTCATTTCTATGGGATTCAAGGGAGGGGGAAACAAGGGTGCCGCCGATCTGGATGCCGTCGGCCCCGATCTGGTAACACCGGACCACAGAGGGCTGCGACAAAAGTGCCCGGGCCGCCTCCTCAAAGGAGGCGCCCTTGGTGAGGCTTATGACGGCACTGTCGAAAACAGGCCGGTAGCGATTGATTTTTTCCCTGAATTTTGCATCTTCACTAAAGGCCAGAGCCTTGTATTGTTCCAAAAGCGAGTCAAACTCCCTGAAATCTGTTTCAAAGGGCGGGCAAAGACGGATCGAGGGTTTGCCGAAATAAAACCCCTGGACAAAATCGGCATCGCTTTCAATTGATATGATGGCCTGGTCACGGGTTTCAACCCCCTCGACCAGAACCAGGGCGCCGGCCTGGTGGAGCAGGGAGACAATGCCCGGCAAAAGCCCCCGGATGCTTTTTTCCGTTGAGGCTCTGATCAAAAAAGACCGGTCCAGCTTGACAATATTGGGTTTCAACGTCCAGATGCGGTCGAAATTGGAATGGCCGGCCCCGAAATCATCTATGGCAATGAGGCATCCCAGGTTTTATAAAAACTGACGGTCTCCTTTAAAAAATCGCTGTCATCAAAGGGATGTTCCACCACCTCGATGACAATGCGGCAGGCTGGAAAATCAAAGGATTCGATAAGGTCCCGGAAAAACGGGCCATAGGTTTGCGCATGGGTCATGGTGACCGGAGAGACGTTCAAAAAAAGCCAGTTGACCTCATCCTTCAAATTCAGAAAATTATTCACATGGATGTACCGGCAAAGCCGGTCCAGGTGGACATCGGAAAAGGAATCGCTGCTTTTTTCAAACAACGGGGCCGGATTGATCCATTGGGATTCCCTGTTCTTGACCCGTAAAAGGGCCTCATACCCGACCACCCGTTTGTGGGCAATGCTGAAAATGGGCTGAAGGGCCGTATAAAGGCTCAAGCCGTCAAACCGGCCCGTCAAAAAGGTATTGTTTCTGCCAGCATGCTGTTTGATGAAGGGCAGATCTATCTTTTCCATTGTCCCCGGCTTTTCCATTCAATTTTATTTACTCTCCTGCACGGAAGCGGCAATTTCCATCCCCCATGATTTTCCGGTAAAATATATTAAAAAATCATGAAGTACAACAAATTTGTATCCGCTTTCCGTGAGGATTTTGAAATATTTAGAATGCTCAAGCCAAGCCTGCGCTTAAACAATCAATGAAAACAGGATCAATACAAAGGAAACAGCCACGGCCGCGCTGATGCCGATGGGAATGGTTCCGTGGGTCATGTCCTTGTAGAGTTGTGATTTTTTATACGCCAGGTGCTGTTTCCGGTACCCCAGAAGCAGCCAGACATTGACCGCAAAGAACAATACCATATTCACCGTCATTTTCTGGAAAAAGCCGGAAAATTCCCTTTGCAGACTGCACCACAACGCTCTCGGATATGCGGTTCACGGCGTTCAGGCGCAGATCCAGCACCCGGTAGAAAAGCCGCCCCAGTTTCCGGTATATCCAGTCTGCATCCAGGTTCCGGCTTTTGACTTCAGGAACATAATAGCCGGACAGGATCAGAAGGGTAAAGGCAAGTGCCCCGAACATCAGCAATTGAAGCTGTCCCACCACATGGGCCCCGGTATAGGGTTCATAATGCACGGCAAAGGGCAGAAGCGCATAAAGGGGCTTGTACCAGACCCCCAGCCCGATGCAGAGAAAGGCGGACACCCCCATGGCCAGCAGCATGTTCAGGGGAGGCTCCTTGGCCCTGATCCCGGAATCATGGCGAAAAAAGTAAAAACGGCACCTTGATGCCGGCATGGTCCACAACGCCCGTGGAAGCGAACTGAAGGACCAGCCAGAGCAGGAAAATCTGCTCCTTGGCCGAGGCCGAAAGAATCATGGATTTGGAAACAAACCCGGAAAAAAGCGGAAAAGCGGATATGGACGCGGCCCCCACCATGCAGAACAGACAGGTCAGGGGCATGGTTTTATAAAGCCCGCCGATTTCCGTACACTTGATCTTGCCCGTCATCTGGAGGACCGACCCGGCCGCCATAAACAGGAGGGCCTTATAGATAATATGGCAGAAGGCATGGGCCACCACCCCGTTCAGGGCCAGTTCCGTGCCGATGCCGATGCCCACCATCATGAAACCGACCTGGTTGATGAGGCTGTAGGACAGGACCCGGCGGATATCGTTTTCCAGAACCGCATAAAAAATGGGAACCGTTACCATGAGGGCCCCGATCACCATGAGCAGGTCCGTGCCCGGAAAAGTCCGGATCAGGAGGTATACGGCCGATTTTGTCGTAAAAGCGCTTAGGAATACGGTGCTGGTGGGCGTTCCCATGGGGTAGGCGTCCGGCAGCCAGGCATGGAGCGGCAGGGCAGCGGCATTCAGCGCGATACCAATGAACATAAGCCAGGAGGAAAGACCGCTGAGCCCGATAAAATCAAAGGCAAGGGTGCCGGTTTCGGATACATACAGCACAATGCCGGCCAGCAGGAACAATCCGCCCGCCAGATGGACCATGATATACCGGAACGCGGCGTTCCGGGAAGCCTCGGTCCGGGAGGCGGCGATCAAAAAGGTGGAAGAAACCGCCATGACCTCCCAGAACAGGTAAAGGGAAAGCAAATCCCCGGCCATCACCACTCCCAGGGTGGACCCGGCATAAACCAGGCTGGACACATGCTGAAGATTGTCCTCCACTTTCAAGGCAAAAAGCACCCCTAAAAAGGTCATGATGGCGAATACCAGCGCAAACACCCGGGAAAGCTTGTCAAACCGCCCCAGGATCATTTCATAGCCTAAGAATTCAACGGTCCCGAAGGTTCCCGGCTGCATCCGGGCCAGAACGACCAGAACCATTACCGGTAGGGCCAGCATATAAACCCGTTTTATATTTCCTTGTAAAAAAGGGATAAACGCAGCGCCTAAAATCAGGATAAAAGCCGGGGGAACCAGATTAATCGCCATAGTAATCCTCCTTTCGCATCAGTATTTTTCTCAGGAGCTTGGCAATCATGATGAGCGAAACATAAGAGATAAAACCGTATACCGCATAAAACCCGAAAAATTGCTCTACCTCAAATTCAGCGTGCATATCCACAAAGGCTTCGGCAACCATTACCAGGACAAGGGCTGCAAAAAATCCCTTCTGAAGCCGGCGTACATTTTTCGGGTTATCAAAAATCGTTAATTCCTTTTTCATTGTCTGATCCTTTCCCTGAATATCAAAGTGAGTTGGCGAGGATAAAAATAAAATAGCCGACAGCCGCAGAAATCAAAATGTGGAAAGCCTTTCTGAACCCCGGAGATTCTCCATGTTCCAGGATTTCAAATGTTTCTCGGTTGAATTCTTTGAAAGTAATTCCCATGTGTATTCTCCTTTAAATACCCGGACCTTCCTTCCGGAAGGCAGGGCTGCAATGGTGTTCCTGTGCGGGAACGCATCATGGAAAAAGACGGCGGGAGCATGGGCGCGCCTGAGTCAATTTCCAGGATGTCCCAAAATTGGATGTTGGAAATGAGACCAGGGGGGTATGAGAAGAAGCGAAATCAGAACAATCGGAAGTAAAATAAGAGCTTAGCGTCAAATGAGGGCATAGCTTCAAATGAGATCGTGGCTTCAGCAGAAGCGGGATATCAATCCAAGAACCGGACCGCGGCCGTTCACCAGTCCCAGAGGAACCAGGACAGGAGCCGGATCTTTGCCCGCTGCAATTGTGCCGGATACCTTGTTTGATTCATCATCACCTCCCGATGCCTGTCAGCTAAGGGTTCGGTTGTCCCCATATTTAAAAACAGGGGGCAGATGCGGCCGTGAAAATTAAAAAAGAGCCTGGGATGCCGTATCAATATTTTGAAAATCTGTAAAGGGGTTTTGACTCGTCCGGGTCATTTTTTTTTGCGGCAGGGTCCAAAGATGATTTGAATCGCCTTTCGAAACATACTATAGGATCGAAATAATAATTTTCTGAAGGGAAACGCTTAGATTGGACAAGAATCACCTCAAATTGCAGATGGCCGTTTTTGCCCTGGTGTCCGCGGCCTTTACCAATATCTATATCACCCAGCCCGTGCTGCCGGTCCTCCAGGATGAATTCCGGGTATCGCCGGTCCAGGTCTCCATGACCGTCTCCTTCGTGATCCTGGGGATCATCCTGTCCAACCTGTTTTTCGGGTACCTGGCCGATATCCTGCCCATCCGCCCCATTATTGTGGCCGGGAGCCTCTGTGTGGCCGCGGGGGGCCTCATCTCCTGCCTGACCCATGATTTCAGAGTCCTCCTGGCGGCCCGGATGTTCCAGGGCCTGTTCATCCCGGCCCTGACCACCAGCCTGGCCGCGTACCTGTCCAAAACCCTTCCCGGCAAAAAATTGAGCGTGGTCATGGGGGCCTATGTTTCCGCCACGGTGCTGGGGGGCCTGGGAGGCCGCCTCCTGGGAGGATGGATCCACCCTCCCCTGCACTGGCGGTATGCCTTTCTATCGGCCTCCCTGCTGATCCTCTGCGCCATGGCCTTTGCCTGCGCCGTACTGCCGCCCTCCCCACCCGGGAAAAGGACCGCACCCCGGGAAAAGGCCGGGTTCCTTTCCCTCCTGGCCCGCAGGGACCTGCTCTGGCCCATTGCCTGCGGCGGGGCCGGGTTTCTGATGTTCCAGCCCATTTTCAATTTCCTGCCCTACCGCCTGGCGGCCCCGCCCTTTCATTTTTCCACCGGCATGATCACCCTGACTTATTTTGTCTATGTCCTGGGCTTTTTCATGGGGCCCCTGCCGGCAACCTGAGCGCCCGCATGGGCAGCGGGAATATTCGTCATGGCCGCC
>JAAUSZ010000244.1 GCA_012031875.1 Desulfobacula sp. | reverse complement strand
CGGACCGATGCCGACGGTGATGCTGTGGATGAAGGCACCTACACCTATGCCGTCATTGGGCAGATGCAGGGTCCGGCTATGAAGAGCTCTCCTCGACCATCACGGGCACGGTGAGCGCAGTGGCCTATCAAAACGGTACAGCCTACCTGGTGGTGGGCGGGGTCCTGCTTGACCCCTCATCCCTTACCTCGGTGACGGAATCTGCTGCGACCGCTTCCGACGAGACTGCCGCCTCCATTCTGGAGTACCTGGGCAAAACCGTGAGTTCAAACTATCCCCTTATCCAGGTAGATGACGGCGTGGTAGTAGGTGAGGACCTGGGATACTATCTGGAAGCCCCGTCGGCCGTTACGGTCACTATCTATAATGCAAGCGACGAGGCCGTGGCACCATTGAGGTGGAGGCAGAGGATACCGTGGCCGGGGATAACGAGGTCTCATGGGATGCCCTGGCAGATACCGGCTACCAGGTGTCTGACGGGCTTTACTACTACACGGTGGAGATCTCAAGCGGCTCCTCCGCAACAACCCCGGTGTCCGGCGAAGTCACGGGTATTCAGTATGTAGGCGGCGTACAATACCTGGCACTGGGGGAATCCGGCCGAATGGTCTCCCTTTCCACGGTCACGTCCGTCCAATGACGATGGGCTTTGTCACCAGCCTGAAGTTAACTTCTTGCCATCAAACATAAGGAGTACATCCCATGTCTTTATCCAGTTCCCTTTATACCGGCACCAGCGGCCTGGGCAATACGAGCAAAGCCCTCCAGGTCACCAGTAACAATATCTCAAACATCAATACGGTTGCATTTAAAAAGGGATCCACCACCTTTGCAGACACCCTTTACCAGACTGTCGGGACCCAGGCCGGCGCCGCCCAGGTGGGGCTTGGGATGTCCGTAGGCAACGTGACCCAGGACTTTTCAGACGGCTCTCTTGAGACAACCAGTAATGCTACGGATCTGGCCATCGGCGGGGATGGTTTTTTCATTGTCTCCCAGGCCGGATCGGACGAAACCTTTTATACCCGGGCCGGTAATTTTTCCTTTGATGAGACTGGTGCCCTGGTTAACTCTGAAGGCTACATCCTCCAGGGGTGGAACGTGGATGATGAAGGTGATGCCGTCGGAGCGGTTACTGATCTGGTGCTGACCGCATTCACCAGCTCTCCGGAAGAGACCGAGGAGATGACCATCATTGCCAACCTGGACTCGGATGCAGATTCCAAAGCTTCTGTCCTGTCCAATATATATGAATACGAAGACGGGGAAACCACTACGGTCTTGTCGGATACCTACGAGTACCAGACCGTGGTCACGGTCTATGACTCCTTAGGCTCAGCCCATGAGATCGCGGTTTATTACGATAAAAAATCCGGCACTGAATGGGAATACATCATTGTGTCCAGTCCTGAAGAGGATAACCGGAATCTGGCCGAGGACACCTCCTCCCAGGGGCTTCTGGCCAGGGGAACCATTACTTTTTCGGAAAGCTCAGGCGAGATCGTCAGCATGACCATGGAAGAGTTCACCGGCCGGGTGGGGAATGTGGAAGCCACCGGCGCCAACACGGTGGAAGACATCAATTTGAGATTGAAGACTCTGAAGCCATGCTTCTGGACGGATACGGCATTGAAATGAATTTTGACGGAGACCAGTGGGTTCTCAATACAGCCACCCTGCCCGAGGCTTACCAGAATGCCCGGATAATCTATTCCGACGATCAGAACATTTACCTGGTGATAGACCCCGACAGCAGCGGCGGGGAGGAAGAAGCAGACCTGAAAATCAAGCTTGACCAGGATGCCGTGGCCGGCGACACCATCACCTTTGACATTAACGATACCACAGATCTTCATGTTCAGGACCTTGAAAATGTCGTCTATACCGGGGACGCTGCCAACAATGCCTCGGTTGAAATCAACGACCCCAGTGTCATGACCCGGGATGTGGAAGGCTGCACCATCATCTGGAATACTCTGATCGAATCCTGGCAGTGGAGCAACCCGGAAGAGGCAGCAGAGGCCGGCACCCTGGTGACGGACATGTCAACAAACAATACCGCAGCTGTCAATACCACCGAAGCTGTCATGGACATCACCCATGCCGCGGACCTGACCATGACTGTGGAAGATGTCAATCTGATGTATAACGCCGCCCTTGGGGCCTGGGACTGGAACGAAGCCCTTAAAGAGGATGATCTTGTGAATGCCGCCAATACCTTTGAAACGGAAAACGAGATGACCTTGGAAATCATTACTGCCGGGGACGAAGGGGCCGTGGCCACCGCAAGCGATATTGAGGTGACGTGGGACGGCACCAGTTGGAGCGTGACCAATGACGGTGGTCTTAACGTGACCATTGTGGCCGCTGAAAGCAGCGACACCCAGGTTCGGGTCGAAATCTACGACACCAACGCGGCCCAGGCCTCTACCATCCAGTACACCTTTGCTTCGGCCATCAGCACAACGGCAGGCCAGACCGTTTCCTTCGGCATCGACCCCTCTCCGCCTGCGGAATATGCCGACGCCGAGATTGTTGCCACGGGAGACAACAGCGTGGCCATTGATTTCAACGGCAACGGCTCCACCGACCTGACCATCAACGTCACCTCAGGGGCCACGGCCACCTTGGCAGGCGGGGAAACCTTCAGCTTTGACGTGAACCCGGACCTGCCGCCTTCCGAATACGGCAATGCCGTTCTCACCGGGGATAAGACAAAAGCGGTCATCGACCTGGACGGCTCAGGAGGCGAGGATGACAAAGAGGACATTGTCTTCACCTTTTCTGAAGACTTAACCCTGGCGGTTCAGAGTACCATCACCTTTGACATTTCAGGATCCACTGCATGGCGGGAATGCTCAACAGATGAAGCAAAAGATACAGGATACTTCCAGTTTACCACGGACTTCCTGGGCGGGGAGTTCGGCACTACGGAAACAGATATTTCTTTTAACATCGGTTCTTCGTGGGATGGAAACAACTGGGTAAATGATTCCCTTTCCACCACCCAGTATGCCAAGTCCTCTTCCACCACCTACCAGGATTCGGACGGGTATCCGCCGGGAGATCTCACAGACGTGGCAGTATCATCGGACGGCACGGTGACCGGAACTTACTCCAATAGCCAGACCCTTGCCCTGTTTAAAATCGCTTTGGCGGATTTCGTCAATCCCAACGGCCTCATCAGCGAAGGGGGTAATTTATACTCAGCAACCCTTGAAAGCGGTGCGGCCATCACCAACACAGCCGGGAGCAACGGCCTGGGTGAGCTGAGTTCCTATTCCCTTGAAATGTCCAATGTGGATATATCCGAAGAATTTGTTTCTATGATCGAACTCCAGAGCGCCTACGAGGCCAATGCAAAAGTGATCACTACCGTGGATGAGATGATGAGCACGGTAATTTCCATGAAACGATAAAGAGGTAATGATGACACCCTTGTTTAAAGAAAATACGGAAATTGACGGGTTTGATACCCTGGAAAGGAAAATGATCCGAACCCTGGCCCTTCACCGGGAACTGACAAAACTATTGGAAGCCGAGCATGAGGCAGGGCAAAAAGTCGATACCAGGGAACTTGGCAAACTGACCTTAAGAAAGAATAACTGCATCAACCGCCTTGAACACCTGGTCGGCTCCATCCGCGACCAGTTGAAACGCATGGCGGGAAAGGAACTGCCCAGGACCTGCCCCAGGACCCTGGCGAACCGGCTGAAAACCATTCCGGGACTGACTCCGGATCTGGAAGAAACCCTCCTTCCCCTGGCAAGGGACCTTGAGGAGGAGAACAGGGTCCTGGTCGAGGCAAGCCGCAGGAATATGGCCATGCTCAAAGGTGCAATAGACAGAATCTGGGCCGTATCACAATACGCCCATCAGGGCAAGCAGCCATGAGCAGCCTCGGCTCCATCCTGAACACGGCTGCTTCCGCCCTCAGGACCTACCAGCAGCCATCAGCGTCACCGGGCAGAACATCGCCAATGCAGACAGCACCGGGTATAGTGTCCAAACAGCCGAATACACCACCACAACACCGGTCTCCACAGGCGGCCAGATATACGGAACCGGGGTCACCGTGGCATCCGTTACCCAGAAGATCAACCAGCTTCTGGAAAACCGGCTGACCACGGAGCTGTCCGCCCAGGCGGCCCTGGAAGAGGAACTGGTCTATATGAACCAGATCGAGGATCTCTTTGCAGAAGATACCGATGACAGCCTCAATACCCTGCTGGATAATTATTGGAGCGCCTGGGAATCCCTGAGTAATACCCCTGCCGTGGACACTGAACAGGAACAGGTCTATGAGACCGGCCGGGCCCTGACTGAGCAGTTCAATGCCATTGATTCCTCCCTTGAAGAGCTTCTCAGCGACCTGGACCAGGAAATCTCTTCCGGTGTCAGTGAGATCAATGCTCTGACATCTGAACTGGCCGCACTGAACAAATCCATCCTCTCGGCGGAAAGTTCCGGCGCCAATGCCAATGACTTAAAAGACAAGCGTAACACCCTGGTGGACGAGTTAGGGGAACTCATCGACATCGACATCACAACCAAGGAGGACGGCAGCTACCTGATAACGACCGCGGGAGGGCTCCCCCTGGTGGAAGACAGTATCGCCCATTCTCTTGAGATGAAAGACGACCGGATATACTGGTGCGGAAATTCCGGAAGCGACTACGATATCACCGATGACATTTCAGGAGGCTCCCTGGCCGGATCGCTGATCATCCGGGATGAAGTGATCCCGGAAATCAGCGCAGAGCTGGACGAACTGGCCTCGGCAATCATCTGGACGCTGAACTATCAGCACTCCCAGGGGGCAGGCCAGACCTATTTTGAAGGTCCTCTGGAAGGCACCTATGCCACGGACGGCAGCGGGACCCTGGCAAGCCTTGCATACGGGAATGAAATCGATTATTCAAAGGATTTTTCCATGGTCATCCAGGACAGTTCCTCCACAGAAAGCGAATACCAGACCGTTGTGGTGGATATGGGCATTTCCCGGGCTGAGATCACGGATATCCAGGGCAGCGGCCAGGCCAACTGCACCTATGAACTCACCGTGATTGATGAAGGGGTGCTGGGGGAACAGACCGTGGTTCAGTCCGGGGGAGACGCCCTGGGAGGGATTACCTCCTCGGACAGTGTGGCTGCTGCCCTGGACGCGGCCCTGGCCCAGCAGACCCTGACCATCACCACCGCAGACGGCACACAGCGCCTTTTAATCAGTGATACCGGCTCAGGCGCCACCCGCAGTGCAGCCGACATCGCAGAACAACTCAGCAGCATCGACGGCATCACTGCCTATGCCTCAGCCACCGAGGCCCAATTTTCCCTGGACGGCATTACCCAGGCCCAGGACGGCGATATTGTCCGGTTTACCCTCTATGTAGACGGGCAGGAAGAGGAGGTCGGTTTTACAGTGGATGCTTCACAGGCACTCTTGAAGAGCAGTTTGAGGCGGCCCTGGCCTCGGCTGCAGAAGCGATCAACGAGGACCGGCAGAACACGGATCTGATGGTGGACGGAACCACCATCCAAAGCGCCTCAGGGACCACCATCGGGGTCCAGGGCTTTGAAGTGATCGACAACGCAGGAATTGCCCTGGATAATTTTCAAAATTTTGACGCCGGGGATATCCTCACCCTCACCCTGGCCACGGACGCGTCTTCGCCGGAGACCGTGACCCTAACCGTTGATCTGACAGGAGTGGACACCTCGGATTCCAGCCAGGTGGCCCAGGCCTTTTATGATGCCATGGAGGAACAGCTTTCAGACACAAGCTTCACTGTTGAGATGGATGAATCCACAGGCCAGGTCATTCTCAGGACCACGGACGGATCAGGCCTCAGCCTTTCGGCAGCTTCCGGGGATACAGGAGACGACGCCGGCCTGGCCGTAACCACCCTGGGCGGCAGCACCACCACCGGCGACGGGCAACTGGACTTTGACAATTCAGACACGGAAGGTGCTGTTGCAGCCGCTACCACAGACGACTATCTTGCTTTTGCCCTGCCCGGATGCGGAGAGAGCGCCGGCAGCTCAGCCGCTGCCCTTGTGGGGGAGGCCGGCGGCAGCTATGACACGGCTGCCGTGTTGACCGGCAGTGTGACGATTTTCATGGAGCCGGACGTGACGATCACTTCCGACAACACCTCGTCAGCCGGGCTTTTCGGCGCCTCGGGGAACGCGGGGGATGGGAACAGCATGATCACCCTCGGAGGAACGGACGGGTACACCCATTTTGACGACGGGGATGTGATTTCCTTTGATGTGGACGGGTATGCGGTTTCCTATACAATTACGGATCCGAGCACAGGACTTACGGATGCAGAACAGGCCCAGCAACTTTATACTGCTTTGACGGCGGCCCTTCCGTCAGACGGATACCAGGTGATCCGGAACGGTACCAGCATCACCATCGTTAGGACAGCCGAAGCAGATGACCCCCTGGCCGTGACAGGATTCACGGACAATACCGGCCAGGACGCCACCCTGGCCGTATCCACAGGGACCGGTACCGGGGCCGAGGCTCCGGAAAACGACCTGCTGGTATCCGGAGACGCGGGAGACAATTCCGCCACGGCACGGAC
>JAAUSZ010000048.1 GCA_012031875.1 Desulfobacula sp. | reverse complement strand
CCGCCTCTGAAACGGCAAAATACCCGGAATAAACCCCGCTGAATACAAAGACCGGCAAAGGGATCTCCCAGACGGATTCCCGGAGGGCGGCAAGGACGTTTTTTCCAGGTAAGCGGTGTCAGGGGAATGGGATTTTTCCGGTTTTCCCAGATACTCCACACAGAGAGAAGCACCACCATTAAAATCGCCGGCAGTATCCCTGCAATGAACAGTTTTTCAATGGACACCGCCTGTCCGGCATCCATTTGCTGGGCAATGACCCCATAAAGGATAAGGGGGAGGGAAGGCGGCAAAAGCAGGCCCAGGCTCCCGGAGGTGGTCACCAGCCCGAGACTGAATTTGTCTTTATAACCGGCCTGTTTCAGGGCAGGGTACAAAAGAGCTCCCATGGCCACAATGGTGACGCCGGAAGCGCCGGTCAATGCCGTAAAAACAGCACAGACCACGAAAGCGACGATGGCAAGCCCGCCCGGTACCCATCCCAGGAGGGCCTGGGTCAGCCGCACAAGGCGCTCCGAGGTCCTGCTCCGGCTCAGGATATAGCCTGCAAAGGTGAACAGGGGCAGGGCAATCAGGATGGGGGTGTCGGCAATGCGGTAAAGCTCTATGGCCATGACGGACAAATCAATGTCGCCGGCATGGAATCCCAGCATGGCGCCGGCAATGATGACGGAAAACAGCGGAGCCCCGAGAAAGGCGAAAACAAGGATAAGGCCGGTCAAAAAAAGAGTCATGGGGCCTTCTGCGTCAGTACGTTGAAAAGGGTGGCCAGGGATAATATGAGGTATCTGAAGCTGATAACGGCAAAGGCTAAGGGGATGATACTTTCACAGGCCCATGCCGGGACCCCGGAAAAGGCAATGATGCCTTCCGATTTTTCCAGCAGGACAAAGTCCAGACTGAAATAGGCCATGGCCGCGCAGACAAGGGCGGTAAACATGCCGGTGAGAACCGTTGAAAATTTTTTGACAGGGTCCGGGAGATATCGCGAAACCAGGTCGATATTGATATGGCTGTTGTTCCGGCTGGCCACCATGGCTCCCACAAGGCTGATCCACAGCACCAGGATACGGATCAGCTCATCACCGAAATTCATGCCCGAACCAAACAGGTTCCTTAAGAGGATCTGGAAAAAGGCAATGCCGATCATCAAGAGGAGAAGGCCGATGAGGATGCTATCTTCAATTTTTTGAAGGACACCGATGCCTTTGTGAAAGCGGTCCATGGGTTTATTGGCCATTGGCTTTGCCGTTTTTCAAATGAAAGGCGTCCTGGTGGGCATTCAATTTGTCCACGACCTCCCTGGGAAGGACCCCGGACTCAATCATTTCCAGGGAGGCCTGCCCCGCGATCCTGTACCATTCATCCAGGTTCTGTTTTGAAGGGGTGGTAAAGGTAATGCCCCGGCTTTTAAGGGTCTCGACGGCTTCAATATCATCTTTCCGGTTCTGGATATCAATTTCCTTTAAGGCCGCGGTCATGACACGGGTAATGATCCCGCGGTCGGCTGCATCGATTTTCATAAACTGCGTTTTATCAATGGCCATCACCGCATAAAGATAAATCAGGGGAATATTCATGACATATTTGATCTGGGTATGCCATTGCAGGACAACCGCGCCCATGGGGGAGGTGCCGATGGTATCGATGAGGCCTGCCTGAAGGCTGGTTCTGACGTCGGAAATGGGCAGGGGAACCGGGGTAATGCCGAAGACCTTGATGGAATCCTGGCTGATATGATCATTGTCGGGGATCCAGACCTTTCGTTTCCTTAAATCCTCCACCGTCTCAACGGGGTCCTTGGACATGATATAGGCAAACCCGCCGCCGATGATGCCGAAAACCACAAATCCGGCATTGTCGAGGCCTTCAATGATATAGGAATCCATGAATTCCCGGATATAATCCACTTCCTCAAGGCTTGTGAATTTAAAGGGCTGGGCATAGATCTGGTTGGCCGGGAAAAACTGGGAAAGGCTGCCGGCCACAAAGGCCCCTCCCTGCAACTGGCCGATGCGGACCTTTCTTAACACCGCATTGTCGTTTCCCATGACCCCGCCGGGATAGAATTTAATGGCAACCCGGTTTTCGGTTTCTTTTGCCACCTGGTCCGCGCCCTTCCGCATCTTTTCCATCCACATGGACCCTTCCGGGGAAATGGTGGCGATCTTCAAGGTGGCGGCAGATGCCGTAGCCGTCAGGAAGGCGAGAAAGAGCAGCAACCCGGCCGGCGTAAAATCAGTTTTGAAATCACGGACCTCTTTATTTCAACCATGTCTAAAAATAATCCTCCGCACTGATGATGAGTTCTTGGGCCTGCTTCTGGGCCCAGGTATTGACCAGGGTATATCCCGGGACCCGGGATCCGCGGCCATGACCTCCCGGAGCAGCTCATCGTGAAGCTCCCGGTCAAATATGGTTCTTGCATAGAGCTTGGCATAGAGAACTTTCACCATCAGGTTTTTGCCCCGGGACAAAAGAACGGCTTTTTCAAAATGGGCCTTCCCCTGTTCCGGTCGTCCGCCCAGGGAGGGCGGCAGAAAGGTGGACAAGGTGCCCAGGTAAAGGTGGGCCGCCCCGTCCCGGTAGGTCTCATCCAGTTCGATGACCCGCTGCATGATGAGTTCGATGTGGGAAAGATCGGCAATGGCGTTCAGATCGCTCTTATTGGCCATGATCCAGGACGCCCAGGCATTGCCCAGGGCAAACAGAACCGGGACCTCCCCTTGTTTCATATGGGAAAGGAGGATTTTCAGCTCGTTAAAGGACCGGGATCTGAGGCCGCAGGCCTCCTTTTTTTCAAGGCACACCGCCTTTCCGGCATAATCCAGGGCCTTACCCGCCATTTTCCGGGCCCTTTCCTCGTCTTTGACAAAAACATCTGCATAGGCCGTGTATAAGAGGGCTGCCGTGGAGAGCAGGTCTGAATTCTCCGGGTCTTTGGCAATGAGGCTGTCGATCATGAGCAGATAGGCCGGGGCCCCGCTTTCCACCAGGGAGAGATCGTCATTGTTCAAGATGGTTTGGGAAAGATGCCCCATCATGTCCGACGTGGCTGATTTCACCATCATGGCGCACCCGGACAGGGAAAAGACGCCCATGGCGGCTACCCACAGCACGGCAACAAGATATATCACAGATTTTCCATTACGGGCCCATGGTCGGCCGGAAATCATCATGCAGGGCAAGTCCTTTATCGGTTTGGGCGTGTCAATCCCGGTAAATCCATATGGACTGGAAATTATCTTGTTTAAGGAAAAAATGCAACTAGGATTGCACCGTCTAATTATTTTTAAATACAGCCACATAGGGCTTGCTTTTTTTCCATGAACAGGACACCTTGCCGGGTGTATAAACCAGAAACGGGTTTCAGGGGAAAGCGCATGGGCCATTTAACGGGAATAGGATTAATACTCATTTCAGCCGCCTGCTTCGGCGCCCTGGCCATTTTCGGCAAATTCGCCTCTGCCTCGGGCATCAGCACCCATTCCCTCCTGTTTTTCCGGTTTCTCATCGCGGCCCTGGTCATGACCCCCATTGCCCTGTTCCAGAAACGGCGCTTTCCCAGGGGCCGGGACCTCATCATCCTCACGGCCATGGGCTTTATCGGGTACGCAGGGGTCTCCTTCTGCTATTTCACGGCCCTGAACCATATTTCACCGGGGCTTCTGGCCATCCTCCTGTATTTATACCCGGTCATGGTGGCCGGCCTGTCCTATTTTTTCCTGAAGGAATCCTTTACGAAAAACAAGGTCCTGGCCCTGGTCCTGGCCGTTTTGGGGGCCGTCCTGGTCATCGGCCTGGATACCGGCGGAAACCGGACCGGGGTCCTTCTGGGAATCGGCGCGGCCGTGATTTATGCCTTTTACAATGTCGCGGGCGGCAGGGTCATGGCCAGAAACGACGCCTTTACCGCCAGCCTGGTGGTCATCGCCTCCTCCGGGTGTTTCTATTTTCTCTACAGCCTCAGGGCCGGGTTTTTCATCCCCGGTCCCGGCATCGCCTGGCTCCACATCCTGGCCATTGCCGTCCTTTCCACGGCCTTTGCCATTTACACCTATTTCCTGGGCATGAAACGGACCGGGGCCGTGACCGCGTCCATGCTGTCCACCTTTGAGCCCGTCACCACGGTGGGGCTCGCCGCCGTCTTTTTAGGGCAGCCCATCGGATGGATGCAGGCGGCGGGCACGGCCCTGATCCTCTCCTCGGCCATCCTCACGGCCCTCCGGCCGAAAGCAGATTTTAGTACAGATTGTTAATTGGATTGACAATCTGTACTAATTGATTTTCCCTCCCGGAGCAGACCGGCCTTTCCGCCAAGGGTCTTGAGTCCTAAAGAAATCCGTTTACAGGGTCTTGGCGGGATGATATGACTTGAAAATCCGGGAGACTTTCAAAGGAATCGGGTATGGGTTCTGACAAACACCCGGCGACAAAAAGCGCCGGGAACGACCGAAAATCAAGGGGAAGTACAAAACCCGGCGTGATCATGCCGGTCCCGGCCGCCCTGCCGGACCTGCCCCAGGGGTATGCCGTCTTTTTTTCAGACCTGAAAGACCGCATCACCCGTGAGCGCATCAAGGCGGTGCTGTCGGCCAACTCGGCCATGGTTCTCCTGTACTGGGATATCGGCCGGGCCATCCTGGAGCGCCAGCAAACGGAAGGCTGGGGCGCAAAAGTCATCGACCGCCTCTCCCATGACCTGAAAGCCGCCTTCCCGGACATGACCGGGTTTTCACCCCGCAATCTCAAATACATGCGCAAATTTGCCGAATCCTGGCCACAACCGGCAATCGTGCAAGAGGTGCTTGCACAAATCACCTGGTATCACAATCTGGCCCTGCTGGAAAAAACAGATGATCCGGATATCCGGCTGTGGTACGCCCAAAAAACACTGGAATACGGCTGGAGCCGCAATATCCTGGCCATCCAGATGGAGACCCGCCTCCATGAGCGGCAGGGCAAGGCCGTCAGCAATTTTGAAGCCGCGTTGCCGCCAACGGATTCAGACATGGCGGCCCAGGTTTTTAAAGACCCTTATATCTTTGATTTCCTCGGCACGGCAGACCCGCGCCGAGAGGCTGAACTGGAGCAGAAACTCATCGATCATATCCAGCGGTTCCTGCTGGAGCCGGGCCATGTCAGCCAACTCAATTTTTACCTCAATGTGGTGGATGATCTTTTGCGGCATCCGGATGACAAACCGTCCATCGGCCTTCTGCTGGTCAGGGACAAGAACCGGACCGTGGTGGAATACTCCCTGGCCGGATTCACCAAACCCATTGGCGTGGCCCAATGGGAGCGACAAATCACCCAATCGCTGCCCGATGAACTGAAATCCAGCCTGCCCACAGTGGAGGAGATTGAAGCGGAACTGGAAGGGGATTTGGAATGATTGCACCGGGCTGGAAAATCAAAGCTCTGAGAGATGCGGGAGTGATTCGAATTGAAATATATTTACAGCTTTCGAAGATGTTGATATGGATTTCCAGAAGTCATTTTATGATTTATTTGATCGGATATCATTCAAATTCACATGATACACGGAACCACACATTAATTTGTACGGCGGCTAAAGAACTCAAACAAACGATGATCCAAAAGCTGAATATCAGTAAGATGAGGTTAAAATGAATGACCAACAAATATCTTTGCGAACTATAGATGAACTGCGAGAAAATGCCTCTGGTGAATTTCTGCAGTTCTTCATTCCCGGTTATCAGAGGGGTTTCCGGTGGTCGTCGCTTCAAGTGAGACAGCTCCTGGATGACATTCGTGAGTTCAATAAACGTAGAAATCCACAACCCGATGAGTTTTATTGTTTGCAACCCCTTGTAATAAAGGTTCGCGCTGGTGGAGACTATGAGGTTGTGGACGGTCAACAAAGATTGACCACCCTGCTTCTCATTCTCCGCCACTTTTAATGAACGTCTTGCTGCAAAATATCAGCAAAAACTTTTTGCATTAGAGTATGAGACTCGTCCAAGTTTATATGGCTTCCTTGATGCGCCAAGTGAGGAAATCGCTAAAGAAAATGTGGATTTCTTTCATCTCTACCAAGCTATTCATGTCATTGAGGACTGGTTTCAGGAACGTGCAAACGAAGTTGAGGCGATTAAGGATACCCTACTCAATAAAACGAAGGTCATTTGGTTTCAGCTCTCGAATTCAGACAATCCCGTGGATGCCTTTACACGACTTAATGTTGGTAAAATACCTTTAACGAATGATGAATTAATACGGGCTCTTTTTCTTCGTCGATCCGGCTTGGAAGAGAAGGAAGCCACAAGTCAACAACTACGAATTGCTTATGAGTGGGATCAATTGGAAAAAGCGCTTCAATCCGATGCCTTCTGGTACTTCCTGAGCAATCAACCAGGGAAGGTGCAAAATCGCATTGGATTTCTCTTTGAACTGGTGGCCAAGGCTGATGGTTTGGCACCTGGAACGGAAAATGATGCTTATGGAATTTTTAACACTTTCAGCCAACGGCTGAAAGCGGTTGATGCCAAAATAGAAGACGAGTGGCTTAAGATTAAGAAAATCTTTATGATGCTGGAAGAATGGTTCGAGGACCGCGTCCTGTACCATATGGTAGGATTTCTTGTAAGTGAAGGTATGGACATTAATGATATTCGAAAATTATCCATGGATTGCACTAAAACTGAATTTGAACAGCTCTTACGTGGAGAAATATTTAAGCGAGCTGTATGTGGTGGCGGAAGCCCTGATTTTGTTGATGAACAAGTTATTCGTGAGCAAGTTGAGAGTTTGTTGGATGATCTTTCTTATCTATCGAATCCATACAAAATTAGATCTATTCTCCTTTTGTTCAATCTGTCAACTTTGCTTCAAAACAAGCGTTCAAATATCCGTTTTCAATTTGATAGTTTTAAGAGTGAAAGATGGGATATCGAACATATCCGGTCCGTCACCGATGATAGACCCGAACGTCATCATGCGAGGAGAGACTGGCTTAGCAATTGCCTCGAATATCTTGAATCAAAAGGGACAGAAAATGAATTGTCTGAAGCAATTAATGATTTTCTAGAATTAACACAGACCAATGCTACCAACGAAATCTTTGATCCTCTTTATGAAAAGATACTGGCCTATTTCCATGAAGGAACAGAAGCCAAAGCCGAACATGGAATATCAAACCTTACTTTGCTCGATGAACAAACGAATAGAAGCTATAAAAACTCCGTTTTCGCTGTCAAACGACATCGAGTTTTAAAGCTTGACCAAGCCGGGATATTTGTTCCACTCTGCACACGCAATGTATTCTTAAAATGCTATACCCCTCACGTGGACAACTTGATGTTCTGGAATGAAGATGATCGTGACGGATATGAAGAAGCTATCACAAAAGCTCTGGTAAACTTTTTTTGCGGAAAAATGGAGGGAATCCAATGAGTCTTGGCAGCCAAATCACATACAAAGGGTTACTTCGACGACATGAACGCATCCGTGTTCCTATGATTCAGCGGGATTATGCTCAAGGGCGGCCTGAAGAGGGAGAGGTTCGGGAAGAATTTTTGTCAGCTCTAAAGGAAGCTCTGCAAAACGGCTGATGATCCCACACTACCCATGAATTTAGATTTCATTTACGGTAGCGTTGAAGGAGACGAAGATAGCCGATTTCTTCCTCTTGATGGCCAACAACGACTCACTACCCTATTTCTCCTTCATTGGTATCTTGCATGGAAAGATGAGCAATGGGAAGCCTTTGATAAACTATTCCAGATAGGTGGCAAGGCAAGATTCGCTTACAGCGTGCGCCCTAGTAGCAGTGAATTCTTTGACGAGTTGGTGCGTTTTCATCCGTCATTGGTGCCGAACGAAGTAGATGACTTGACTGATCTGATTACCAACCAATCTTGGTACTTTAGAAATTGGCGGCTTGATCCGACAATTCAGGCTACACTCTGTATGCTTAATGCCATTCATGATAAATTTAGGTCATTAACGAGTTTGTTTCTCAGATTGTTAGACGAAGATAAACCAGCCATAACATTTCAACTACTTGATTTGAAGAATTTCGGTCTCTCAGATGATCTTTACATCAAGATGAATGCCAGGGGAAAACCTCTAACAGCCTTTGAAACTTTCAAAGCTCGTTACGAGCAAGAGCTAAAAACCTTGTTGGATGGTATTACCTTTGAGATTGCTGGACAGCATTTCAGTGCATCAGAATATTTCGCCCGAAAAATGGACACAAACTGGGCAGATCTTTTTTGGAAACTGCGAGATGATGATCGCGACCTTTACGATGATGCTGTCATGAATGTCTTCAGAGCTGTGGCGCTTGTCACACGACAACCAGATCACCTAAATTATATTTCAGATGTAAATTTACTAAGAAAACGGGCACCATCTTACACAACTTTTAATTCAAATGGATGGCTTGATAAAAATTTTACATTATCTCTCATTAATCTTCTCGATTCTTGGAGTGGGGATGACGGAAATCTAAACAGAATATTACCAACCAATAAATATTTTGATGAAGAATCGTTTTTTCAAAAGGTTGTTTCGAATGGCGCAGATCTTATTTACACAGACATTGTTCAGATTGCTGCCTATTCAGCATTCATCGTCAAACATCGACCTTCCATCGATTCAAATGCCTTCCAAGAATGGATGCGAATTATCCACAATATTTCTGTTAACACCGATTATAACCGTCCATCTGACCTCCAACGAAGTATCCGAGGTTTAGATGAATTGCTTCAGAGTTCTGGTGATATTCTCGCACATTTTGTACAGGTTGAAAAACCAGCCAGCGGATTTAGTGCTCAGCAAATTGCTGAGGAGAAATTAAAAGCTGAACTGATACTTGCTAATGATGGCTGGAGAGATTTAATAGACCTTGCTGAAGGCCACGGCTACTTTAAAGGCCAGATCGAATTCCTTTTGGACTTCTCCGGGGTGATTGAAACCAGAAAGAAATTAGAACCGAGTCAATGGGATACGGAAATCCACACGGCCACCCAGGAAAAATTCTTCGAATACTTACGTTTTGGTGAAATTATGTTTTCGGCCCAAGGCTTAATGGACACAGGAGAATATCGCTGGGAAAGAGCACTGCTTAGCATTGGAAATTATCTGCTGCCCAGAGGCCGCAATGTTTCTTTCCTTGTGAATTCTGCAACTGATGAAGCGAGTTGGAAGCGGCTTTTAAGGGGTGCCCGGCTGGGAGCAATTGAGAATCGAAAGGTTTTACGAGAGCTATGGGATCGTTTATCACTGGATGACGATATAGCTGACCAGCTCAACAAAATAATCGAAACAACCCAACAGATTGATCCTTGGCGGGATGCATTGGTAAATTGCCCTGAGGCCATTCGGTTTTGTGAAAAGAAATATATTCGTTTCGAAAGCATGAACAAAATATATTTGCTTAAAAAAACACAAATGAATGGATATCATGCTGAGCTTTTTACTTTTTGTCTTTATCAGAATGTGTTGAAAAATCTTAACGTCACTGGCAAGTTGAAACCCTTCAAGCTTTTGGAGTATCAATCAGTTGTTGGATCGGATATTGAGCCGGGTATTTCCATTTTATTTCCTCATGAGGACGAGGAACTTCGCTTTGAAGTTGAGTTTCATAATGGCAGTTTTTCTATTGAGATACCTTGCAGAGAAGTTACACCGTATCCAAGCATTGAATCAATATTGCTACAAAAATTACATTTTTCAAAGGAAGATTCCTACTACATCCAGAAATCAAGCTCTGATAGTATTGAGAACTCAATCCTTAAATTTGCTGAAGAATTATCCACTTCACAAAATTTACTGGAGAATGATGCCTAAGTGAGAAAGGGAAAAGGTTTTGCCTTTGTGGGGCACAAATTCCCTGGTGCAGCAATCTGACCCTGCTGGGGGGTAAACTGAATAACTCGGAAACCCGGCGGTGGTGCGCAGAAAAGACATTGGAAGGGGTTAGGGCAAAGATATGCTGACCATTCAGATCGAAACCCGCCTCCATGAGCAGCAGGGCAAGGCCGTCAGCAATTTTGAAGCCGCTTTGCCGTAAACGGATTCAGACATGGCTGCCCAGACTTTCAAAGAGATATTTGAACAGGCGGAAAATTTTAAGAAGTATGGGGATGGGTAAAAGCGAAAAGTAAAAACCGCTTCCACTCTACACGAATTTATATGGAGCTGGAAAACATGGAACAAAATTCAGAAATAATCATTTATACCGCTTCCGATGGGACAACAAAACTTCAGGTGCAATTGGAAGATGAAACCGTCTGGCTGACACAGGACCAGATGGCAATGCTTTTTGGAAAAGCAAAATCCACTATTAACGAACATATTAAGAATATTTATGCCGAAGAAGAACTTGAAGAAACCCAGACGCTGAAGAAATTCGGAATTTCCGAATTTCAGCAGAAAGCCCTGAATTATTATAATCTTGATGTTATTATTTCAGTTGGTTACAGGGTAAAATCAGTACAGGGAACAAAGTTTCGCCAGTGGGCGACCAAACGGATTCATGAATACATTGTAAAAGGCTTTACAATGGATGATGACCGTTTGAAACAGGAAGGCGCAAGATCAAGATATTTTGAAGAGCTTCTTCAAAGAATCCGGGATATCAGAAGCAGTGAGCGAAATTTCTACCAGAAGGTAACCGATATTTATGCAACCAGTATTGATTATAAAAAGGATGACGATTTAACCAAGGAATTTTTTGCAACCGTACAAAATAAAATGCATTATGCCATCCACGGCCAGACAGCCGCAGAGATGATAAATCAAAGAGTTGATGCAGAAAAACCATTTTTAGGGCTTACCCATTTTCAAGGCAAATATATAACCACAAAAGATATTACAATTGCAAAAAATTATCTTTCAGAAGATGAACTGAAACAACTCAATCTCATCGTTTCCATGTACCTTGATTTTGCTGAACTCCAGGCAACAAACGGTAGGTTAATGAAAATGCAAGACTGGATTCAAAAACTTGATGGTTTCCTGCGAATCAGTGAAAAAGAGCTTTTAACCGGCGCCGGAAAAGTCAGTCATAAAAAGGCTGTTGAAAAAGCAAAAATTGAATATGAAAAATACAGAAAAGCAGAAGACAAAAAATATATCTCTGATTTTGACCGTGAAATAAAAAAACTATTGAAAGATGATAAAAGCAAGTAACAAAAAATGCCGCAGATAAAACCGCAGATTTTGATGTTGGAACAAGGAAAAGGAATAAAAGAATGAAGACGGAAGGAAAGTCAAAGGGAACATGGATTCATCGTTTTGCCATACGGCTGTTCACCCTCGTCCTTGCAGTGCTGATTTTCTGGGTGCTTGGCTTCTTTGTGGACGACATCCGGTCCGTCCGCGGCCCCAGCTATGACACCATCGAGAAAAAATATCAGGACAAGGAACTTGTGGCAAAGCGCATAGGCGCTTGAAAAGCAGATCGCGGACCTGACCCGTCAGATTGAAAACCAGACGGAGCAACAGCGAGTGGTGGGCGACAGTTCCCGCAATTTGCAGCAAACGATCAACCAGCTTATCGAACTCCGGAAACTCGGCATGCAGAAGAGCATCGCCTTCTCCGAAACGGAACAGGCGAATTTCACGAGCAGCCTGAACCTCTTTCTGGACAATCAGCAGAAATACCAGGAGCTGAGCCGGACGATATCGGACATGATCGATCGGAAGCAAGGGCTGGTCCGGGAGAAGGAACAGGCTGAACAAGAAATCAAAAGGCAGGGGCAGCCGGCCAGGGATGAGTTCGACACCCTCAGCCGGAAACACCGGCTCAAGCTTGCCTTTCTTCAACTGGCGGTTCTGTTGCCGATTCTCGCCGTGGCTGCAGTGGTCATCATCAAGAAACGGTCCAGCATCTATTTCCCGCTCTTTCTTGCCTTCGGTGCCGCAGCCCTGGTCAAAGTCGCTCTCGTGGTTCACGAGTATTTCCCCAGCAAATACTTCAAGTATATTCTGATCGGCGGCCTCTTGATTGTGGTGGCGCGGCTGTTGATCTACTTCATCCGCACCATTGCGTTTCCAAAAACGCAGTGGCTGGTCAAACAGTACCGGGAGGCATACGAGCGGTTTCTGTGTCCGGTGTGTGAGTACCCCATCCGAACCGGCCCGCGTCGTTTTCTCTTCTGGACTCGCCGGACGGTCAACAGGATTGTGGTGCCGGGTGATGGCGGCGTCCCGGAAGAAAACTACACTTGTCCGTCCTGCGGCTGCAACCTGTTCGAGGAATGCCCGTCTTGTAATAAGATCAGGCACGCGATGCTTCCAAACTGCTCGCACTGCGGCGCCGAAAAGGAAATCAACGCCTGAAAATCCGGATGTGGCAAGGGCGCCCAGCAGGGAAAAAGCGTCGGGATAGGGTCTAACCGCTATCTCTTAAGGCATATTGGTCTGAGGCCAGGATCAGGGTCTCTTCCACACACCAGGGGGAATAGAGATGGGGCCGGCAGAGTGTTTCTTCAAGCCATTGCTTCCAGCCGATCCATTCTACAGCATGGATTTCATCCGGGTTGGGGGTTACGGAACCGCTGCAATAAGCCATATAGATGGGACAGATTTCGTTTTCCATAATGCCGTCTTTTGAAAAACAATATCGGCAGTCAGATACTTTTTTAACAGCAAGCAGTTCTATTCCCAGCTCAAACCGCGTTCGGCGGATCACTGAATCTTCATAGGATTCTCCGGGCAGGGGATGGCCGCAGCAGGAATTCGACCAGACCAGGGGCCAGGCTTTTTTTCCTGCGGACCTCTGCTGAAGCAGCAAGTTTTTGGAAGTGCTGAACAGAAAAAGAGAAAAAGCGCGGTGGAGGGGGGTATCTGATGAATGAACACGGGACTTTTTTTCAATGCCGACTTCCCTGTCATTTTCATCCACCAGTACAACATATTCTTCAGGGTTAATAAAATCAGCCATAGAGTTTCAGCACCCTGGGCAGATCGGAAATAGAATCAAGGACGCAATCCGGGTTTTTCCGTAACAGATCTTCATGGTTGTCAAATCCGGTCAAAACCCCGATGGTTTTCATGCCAGCGGCTTTGCCGGCAACCATATCAATGGAAGTATCCCCCACATAGGCACAGACATCACCTTGAAGCCCCATTTTTTCACAGCAAAGAATCAAAGGATCCGGATAAGGCTTTTTCCGGGCGGCATCCCCGGCTGAAATCACTAGCTCCACAAGACCGGCAACCCCGGCCTGTTCCAGGATTTTCATCTTATCTGTTATGTTTTTCTGCGGGGTCGAGGTCACAATGCCGATCCTGACACCGCAGGCATGAAGCAGCCGAAGCACGGCCCCGGTATCGGAAAACGGCCGGACGTTTTCCAAAAAAAACTCCGAATAAGCTGCCTCAATGATCTTCCAGGCCTCCGTTTTGGTTTCTTCCAGGGTTTTACCCGGTGCTGCCGTAAGGATTTCTTCCCATTGGAATGAATCATTCTGTGTGGCCTTTAAAATCTTTAAACGCGGCACCTTTGGCAACCCCAAACGCTCCAGAGCGATTTCTACGATTCGGTAATAGGATTCAATGGAATCAATAAGGGTGCCGTCAAGATCAAAGATTACCGCTTCCAGGTCAAAAAGAGGATAAGTCCCGGTCAGAGAAGCTTCCAACCCGCTGCAAAGCGTCACCTCCACTCGATCCCCGTCCGTCAGGGCCAGGATATCCCTGAGCCGCAACGGCGCCAGGATTTCCATAACATGGCGGCCGTGAATGGCCACATGATCATCCGGCCTGATCCATGCCCCTTTTACGGGGCCGATCCATACCGGCAAAGCCCGTGATGAACAAAAAGTCTCATCCGGCGGAACCAAGTCTTTCCATTCTTTGCTTGAAAGAATGGAAAGATATTCAATATGATCCGATTCAACCTCAAGATTGAGGGTTCCGGGAAAAGGGGCGAACCCGAATTTTTCCCTGCACCGCTCTATAACCCAGGGGAGCGCTGTGAAATAAGCTGCCTTGTTTGCCCCTGAAAACACTTTGCTGGATATCACAACCGTATTATTCATGTTGATCTTTCTGAAACCATTTCTTTTTTTGAAAATCATCCGGATTTAAGGCTTCCCTCTGACCGATCATGGCATGCAGCCGCTTTAAAATTTCATGATCTTTTTCAAGAAAGGCCTCAAAGGAACTGATGGCCCGGTTCAAAGTCAAGTCAAGCCGGGGCCGGATTTCTTTCATCACCCCCTCAGGTAAAAGCCTGTGAGCCACAAAAAGATTTTCAGTCCAGATATCCAGGGCTTTTTGATCCATCTCCGCCATACTTTTTTTCTGATACACATAGCCCTCAAGAGCGTCAATGGATGCGGAAAATTCATAAAGTTGAGCGTATATATGCATGCGTTTTCTCTTTTTTTTCTTATAAAGCTTTGTCTAATTCAACAAGAATAGGAGCAAGGCCGGACAAAGAGGAGATCTGGAATTCCGCCGGGGTTTCTTTTTCACCGGTGACCCGGCTTTCTCCGCCGGAAAGAAAGCAGGAGGCCATGGGAACGGCTTGGGCCGCCAAGATATCATTGACGGAATCGCCGATGAAAAGGGCCCGGGCCGGGGAGGTCCCGAGCCGTTCAAGGGCCAGGATCAGGCCTTCCGGCGAGGGCTTGATACGGGCGACCTCATTTCTGGATAAGATAAGGTCAAAATAGTCTGAGAGCCTGAATTTTGCCAGGACCCCATGGACGGCCCGGGCTCCGCAATTGCTGACCACGCCCAGGCGGTAGCCGGATGCGGCAAGGGTGTCCAGCAGGAAAAGGGTGTCGGGATAGGGAGACCAGCGGCTCAGGGCGTCCCGGTCGTATTTGTCATAGATGACCCCGAGCTGGTCAAACAACCGGGCGGATTGTCGGGAATCCCAATTTTGGGTCAAGTCCCGGGTGGTATTGAACAGGTCGGCATAGTCGGGGGAAGGGCTGTATCGCCGGGTATCAAGGCTGGAGGCGGCAAGGACGGGAAGGATTTCCCGAACGGCCTCATCCAGGCGCCATTGAAAATCCACCAGGGTTCCTTCAAGATCAAAGAGGATCAGGTCAAACCTTTTTGCCATGGGGAGTCTACAGCTTTTCGATCTTGAACAGGACCGGCCGGAACCAGTCGGTGCAGCCCGACACCGTTACACCCTTTTGGCCTATCCAGGGGAATTGGGCCCCGCTGACAACGGCCAGGATGTCCTGCCGGATATCGGCCCAGGCCCAGGGGCAGAAATTTTCCGGCATGTCCCACTCGGAATAGATCAGGAATTCATCCCCTTCCCTGACCTTGGTGCAAAGGGCATGGTGTTTCATTTCCGGTGTCATATACGCGTCAATGATGTCCGTGTTCAGGGACCTCTTGATGACGGTGATCTTGGCCTTGGGCTGGAGTGTCATGATTTCCTCCCTGCTTATTTCATGGCAATGACCTTGGATCCGTTTTTTTTGCCGGGCGTTTCCGACGGGGCTTCCAGTTTTTCCAGTTCGGAATTGTCCCAGCGTTTGAAAAGATCATGCTCGATGCCCATATAGTCCAGGACCTTGCCCACGGACTGGTTGATGATATCGTCAATGGTCTTGGGATGGTGGTAAAAGGCCGGGATGGGCGGCACAATATGGGCCCCCATTTCCGCGGCCTGGGTCAGAAGCCTGAGATGCCCCACGTGGAGCGGGGTTTCCCGGAACATGAGGGCCAGTTTCCGTTTTTCCTTGAGCTGGACATCCGCGGCCCGGATGAGCAGGTTTTCATTATAGGAATTGGCAATGCCCGACAGGGTTTTCACCGTGCAGGGGGCGATGACCATGCCCATGGTCTGAAAGGACCCGCTGGCCACGGACGCGGCCATCTGTTTGTTGCTGTAAGTGATATCGGCCATGGCCAGGACCTCGTCCACATCATAGTCGGTTTCAATTTTGATATTGAGTTTTCCGGCTTCGGAAATGATGAGATGGGTTTCAATGCCCCGGTTTTTGAGCACCTCCAGCATCCTCACCCCATAGATCACCCCGCTTGCCCCGGCTATCCCTACGATTAATCGTTTTGTCATACCGATCTCCTTCCCGGTTTTCATTGAATCCCTGTCTATGGTTCGTTTTTCGTCGCTTCCACCAGATGATAGCCCTTTTCTTCAATCAAAGAGACAATCCGTTTAAAACATTTGGCCTCAAACCGGATAATGAGGCGGTTCTTCCCCGTATCCGGATCCTTCAGGGTGAACAGGCCCTTGATGTCCATACCCATCATGAAAATATCCTCAAGGATGTTCCGGATGGTGGTTTTGGAATCTCCGTTCAGCTCGATGGAGACCCCGTGGAGTCCATCGTCTCCGCCCAGGAGCCGGCTGAGGGCCTTGGTGAGATCCCGGTTGGACAAGGTCCCCACCAGTTTGTCCCCGTCCATGATGGGCAGAAAGGTCCGGCCGAACTGCTTGCCTTTCTGGATGGCGGTTTCAACCGTGTCATGGATATTCAGGGTGATGGGCTTTCTGACCATGATGTCCTTGACCTTGAGGCGTTCGTTAAAATATTGGACCTCGTAAATATCCTGGGTGGAAATGGCCCAGGACGCGGCCTCCCTCAAATCCCGCCGGGCCAGGAAGCCTCTGAATTTGTTGTTATCCACCACGGACAGGAAAGGGACTCTTTTTTCTTCAAAAAGGTGCATGGCTTCTTTGGCCGTGAGGTCGCTTGAAATGGTGTCGGGGTTTTTACGCATCCAGTTTTTAACGATCATTGATTTTCCTCCGCTTTCTGAGTTGTATCACAATACCCTGGTCTGTGAACAGGGCAGGGCCGTTTTCATCTGAAAGATTTCCTTGTCCGGCATTAAAACATCTCCAGGGCCATCCGGGTGACCCGCTCGCTGAACAAGGGATCTTCCATGTTGGCATCCACTTCCACAATTTCGATGTTGGAGTCCAGCATGCCCTTCAGGGCCTCCGTAAAAATCCGGTCTTCTTCGGGATCATAGGTCGGGTTGCCCTTTGCATCCACCGAGGACCAGCCTTTCAGGGGAACCATGATCTTTACCGGGGCCTTGGCAATGTTGAGTTTTCTGGCGAATTCCGAGGCCACCTGTCTGAGTTCTTCCGGGGAAAGCCTGATCCAGGTCCGGTATTTGTCCAGGTCATATTTGCGGCGCTCGTAAAATTCCTTTTTGTACTTGGACCGGGAGGGCGTCATATGGTTCACGGAACAGGTGGAGATGATCTGGGGAATTCCCGCCTTTCCCGCGGATTCCAGGCGGTGGGGTCCCCCGTCCCGCATATAACCGTAATAATGTTCCCCCACCCCGCCTGGGGCCAGATCAATGACCCCCTGGAAAAAGCCTTCAGCAATCATTTTTTCCATGGCCTGGTCTCCGACACCGGCCGCGGAAAACCCGGTGATCTGGTATCCCTCTTTTTCAAGCGCGGCCCGGACCGTGCTTGCACACTGTTCACAGGGCCCCAGCATGGTCATGGCAATGGTTTTTTTGCTGTGGGCCGCCAGATCGTTTTTCACATATTTGATCATGCCCTTCATGGCATAGCAGGCCCGGTCCATGACGTTTTTCAGCATATCCGTCACCCCGGAGATTTCAATGACGGAATGAAACAATAAAATATCGCCGGTGCCGATGTATTTGGTGGAAAGGCCGGGAAGGGCCGCGGTGGAGGAGATCATGAGTTTGGGGATGCCGAAGGGCAGGGCCCGCATGACGTCCGTGGCCATGAGGGACCCGGTGGACCCGCCGATGGCCATGACCCCGTGGATTTTTCCGGCCGCATACAGGTCCTTGGCGATTTTGGTGGCGCCCTCAATGATGATATTGGTGATGGTGGACCGCTCCCTGGATTGGTTGATCTCTTCTATGGAGCTGCCGCCGGCCGTGGCCACATGGGACGGGGTCAGCTCGGCCCGGGAAGGCTCCTTGCCCCGCATGGAAAGATCCATCAAAAGGGGCAGGACCTCGATTTCCTTGAATTTGTATTTCAGATACCGGGTTTCTTCCCTCTTGGTGTCCAGGGTGGAGATAATCAAAACAGTTTTGGGCGTATTCATGGGTTTTGCCTTTGATCAGGCAGGGCAGCAGGAACAATGCGGATCATTCCTGCCGCCTGCCTTAGGGTTTATGCCAGACCGAGTCTTTCCCGGATATCTTTTTTCAGGGTTTCCTTGTTGATCTTGCCGGAATCCCCGACTGTCGGGAATTCAGCCACGATCTCCAGGTGTTCGGGAAGCTTGAACATGGCGATTTCCTTGGACTTCAAATGATCCACCATATCCTTGAAGGAAAAGCTCATGCCGGCCTTGGGGATGACATAGGCCGCGCAGCGTTCCCCCATTTCCTTGTCCGGATAACCTACAATGGCCACGGACCCGATGGCCGGGTGATCCGCCAAAAGCCCTTCCACTTCCGCCGGGTAAATGTTCTGCCCGCCCCGGATGACCATGTCCTTGGCCCGGCCGAGAATCCAAAGGCAGCCCTGGTCAAATTTGACAATGTCTTCCGTGGTGGTCCAGCCGTCCTTGTCAAATACAGTGGAGGTCAGCTCCTCATCCCGGTAATACCCGGCCGGTGCATGGGGCCCCTGAAATAGAGGATGCCGGGCTCCCCGTCCGGAACGTTCAAGGCCCTGTTCTCCTGGTTGGCAAGACGGACCTTGTTGCCGGGCAGCATCCTGCCCACGGTTCGTCGCCTCAGATCCCTGGAATCCTCCACCCGGCATCCTGAAACCGAGCCCATGTCCTGGGTCCCCAGATCGCTGGTAATGGACGCGCCAAACGCGGCTTCGGCTTCTTCCGCCACCTGGGGCGGCAGGTAGCCGCCCGCGGACCGGATAAACCGCAGGGAACTCAGGTCATATTTGGATACGTCGGCCTCCAGCATGCGGATGAGGTGGGTGGGCACCACGCCGATGGCCGTGGCCCTTTCCTTTTCAATGAGGGCCAGGGCCGCTTCCGGCGAGAATTCTTCCAGCATTACGGTTTTGGCCCCGGCAATGGGAGCGGCGAAATAGGTCAGGGTCCCGGCGGCCCGCCGGCATGGGGGGCAATGGCCATGGTGATATCGTCCTTGGTCAGGCTCCAGATATCCACCCGGCCCTTGGACGTGCAGATACGGGGAGCGGCCGGCCATTCCACCAGCTTGGGAATGCCGGTGGTGCCCGAGGTGGTGGTGAGGATGGCCACGTTTTCAATGGCGTCCAGCCGCCTTTTGGCCAGGACGTCCTTGTCAATGGGCAGCAGCACCCGTTTTTCAACCATGGCGGTCAGGGAAAAGGTCCCGGCCGGGGCTCCCGGCGGAACCAGGTCATCAAACAAAAAGATATCCTTTAAATGGGA
Source organism: Desulfobacula sp. (assembly GCA_012031875.1). GTDB lineage: Bacteria > Desulfobacterota > Desulfobacteria > Desulfobacterales > Desulfobacteraceae > Desulfobacula. Next base: position 5,708 of record JAAUSZ010000048.1, on the reverse strand, counting down.
GAACTCCTTTTGAAGATCCTCATACATTTCAAGATAATTGAATTTGTTGTAGGTATGGAGGATGATGACGGCCGAGGCCTTGGTCCGGTCCACCATATAGGTCAGCTCTTTTTTCCTGAGGTAGGGATACACCGTCAGGGAAATGAGCCCTGCCCGCTCACAGGCGATCCGGGCCAAAAAGCCGTAAACACTGTTGGGAGACTGGATGATGATCCGGGAATGCTTTTCTATTCCCATCTCCACAAAGGAGATGGCCATGGCATCCGCCAGTTCCACCGCCTTCTTCCAGGTGAGCCTGTATTTTGAATCCACCAGGGCCTCCTGGTCCGGGATTTCCCTGGCGTTTTTTTCCCAGAAATCATAAAAGGTTTCCTGGGTCCAGTATCCGTCCCTGACGAATTCATCGGTCATTGTTTTTTTATATCGAATGGGTTTCATAGCTCATCCTTTTCTTAAAATCCGAGTTCAGACCATCTTTCTTTGACTCTTTCCACCATCTTGGGATCCAGTTTGATCTGGATGGGTTTGGGCTCCCATTCATAGGGGATGGTGCAATCCATGAGCAGTCTGCCGGTAATCCATCTTGCATTGATGGGCAAAGACGGATCCAGCGGGGTGGACCGGCCTCTTTTGATAATCTGGCAGCGGTTGGGCTGGAACCTGAAACTCATGGCGTACATGACCCTGGGGATATCCCAGGAGTCAATGTCTTCATCAACGACAATCACGGTTTTAAGACCATAAGCGCCCATTTCCGTGGAGATGGCCGCGGTCAATACCTGGTCCACATGGCCGGGATACATCTGTTTCATGGAAATAATGGCCAGGAAGCGCCCGGCCCCTTCCGGCGGGCAATAGCAGTTTTTCAGACCCGGGATATTCATCTCATTGAGCTGTTGCCAGAGCGTGGCGCCATAGGACAGGGCCATGACCATGTGAGAGTCTGTTACAGCGCGTCCAACGGTTGTTCCCCAGTGAATCGGGTTGTTTCTGTGAGTCACGCATTTGACATCAATGAAGTTCCTGGGGTCGGTTCCCACGCCGGAGTAATACCCGGTATATTCGCCGAAAGGCCCCTCTTCCATAAATTTTTCCGCATCCACGAACCCTTCCACAACGATTTCCGCATGGGCCGGGATGGGCAGATCCACCACCTCCCCCTTGACCACTTCAACCGCTTTGCCGCGGAAGGCGCCGGCCACATCATATTCACTGGTAAAGGCCCCCACCCGGGCCGCACCCAGGATAAACAGGATCGGGTCACATCCGGAGATGGAGGCACAGGGCATGGGTTTTCCAAGGGCCTGGTATTTTTCAGCATGATGTCGGCATGTTTTCCTTTAATAAACTGGGTGCCGATCTTGTCTTTGCCCAGAAGCTGGCTTCTGTAGGTGCCCAGGTTTACCCAGCCTGAATCCGGGTCTTTGGTGATGATAAAATGAGCGGTGCCGTAATATTTTCCGCCATCCAGGGGATAGTAATGGGGGATGGGGAATTTATTTAAGTCGATATCCTTTCCCATCATGATGTTTTCCTTGCAGGGGGCCTTTGACCGGTCAACATACACCGGCGGGATGGGTTTTTTTGCCTTTTCAGCCCAGGCTGCATAAAGATCCGTCAGACTTGAATTTTCAGATTCTCCCATGATAATGGCCAACCGCTGAACAGTGGTGGCCGCGCTTGTAATGACGGGGGAACGATAGCCCTTGCAGTTTTCAAACAGCAATGCCGGGCCCTGGGCCTCTTCATTCAATTTTGCAATATGGGACAGTTCCAGGTGGGTGTCAACTTCAGCCGTAATTCGCTTCAATAATCCTTTTTCCTCACAGATGGCAATAAAATCTCTCATATCCTTCATGTTTTCTTCTCCTTCATTCAGTTGCTCCCCTTTAGGCATAGAACCAGGGTTGCCTGCGCGATGCGCACGGGTTTATATTTTTGGCCGGCCCCGGCAAGTCCGGAGCCCGGCGGTTAAACAAGGGTATGGGTGATCAGGGATTGATTCTTCGGCCCGCCAAAAGCCCGGCGCAGATATGTTCCAGGGCCGATGACCGGGCTTCCATGACCGGTTCAATTTTTTTATCGCTCCAGACGGTTTCCGGCCGGCTTTGAAGAATCATGATTTTGGCCTGGCCGGGGGTGTCCTTGTCAATGGCCCATTCAATGTCCATGGCCTTTCCGTAATGTTTCTCGATCCGCTTACCGATTTTTGCAAGCTCGATGACATCCTTGTCCACCACACACTGAATATCGGACCGTTCGGCAGGAACTGTCTGCTTGACAACGGAATGACTGACCGGTTCACGGGTGTACAGGATGGTCTTGTGGGACACCTTTTTTTTGATGATGTCATCCGTGATTTTGTTGACCAGGAAATTATCCGGCGTGCATTCGCCGCTGACCACGCTCTCTCCGAATCCCCAGTTGGCGTCAATGGCAACGGTGGCCCGGTCCCCGGTGGCCGGGTTCAGGGTGAACATGACCCCGGCCACCCAGGCATTGGCCATTTTCTGGACCCCCACGGAGATTTCCACGGCTTCGTGGGGAAAGCCCATTTTTGCCCGGTAATAGATGGCCCTTGAGGTAAAAAGACTGGACCAGCATTTTTTCACATGGGTGAGAATGCCGTCCATGCCCCTGATCCAGAGAAAGGTATCCTGCTGCCCGGCAAAACTGGCGCCGGGCAGGTCCTCTGCCGTTGCGCTGGATCTCACGGCCGAAGGAACAGCCGGAACATTGCAGCGTTTGGACAGCCTTCTGTAGAATTCCCCGATATAATCCTCAAGATCGTCGCTCACTTCCGTGTTTTCAATCAGGGACCGGATGGTCTTGCTGGCCTCTTCACCGGAATCCATATCATTGGCCTTGATCCCGTTCAGAATCTTAAAAATATCCTTTTTAATGCCGCCCTGCTCAAGAAAGAGCCTATAGGCGTTGGTGGTTACGGCAAAGCCCGGAGGGACCGGAATCTGAGCTTTCAACAGCTCTCCCAGGCTGGCATTTTTACCTCCCACCAGGGGAATGGAATTCAGATCGCATTCTTCAAACCAGAGGACATAGTCAGCTCTTTTTTCCATGATAATCACTTACCTTTCAATATAGACTCTTCCCGTATCGCCGTTCAGCTTGATTTTCATGCCGGATTTGATGATGGTGGTTGACTGGCCCGTGCCGACCACGGCCGGCATGCCGTATTCACGGCAGACAATGGCGGCATGGCTCATGATTCCGCCCACGTCCGTGATAACCCCCTTGATTTTCTGGAATACCGGGGCCCAGGAAGGAGAGGTGGTGGGGGCCACGAGAATTTCACCTTCTTTGAGCTGTCCGATGTCCTCCACGGAGCGGCATACCCGTGCAATGCCTTCCACCACACCGGGCGAACCGGCAAAGCCTTCGATTTCATTGACCTTGTCCGGGTCCCCGATTTCCTTTAATTTGGCCCAGGCCGCCATGCTTTCATTGGTGACGCCCCAGAGGACCACGGTAAAGGGTTCGGCAATGACTTCCGGCGGGGTCCCATAGGCCGGCAGGGGACGATGTTCCTTAAATTTCTGGTACACCCCTTTTCTCCAGGCGATTTCTTCGGGCCAGTGCAGGGGGCCGTATCCCTTTGTTCCCGTGGCCCAGGCCGTGACCAGATCCCAGAGCGCGTCCTTGATTTCACTCCTGGACATGAACCAGATATCTTCCTGGCCCTTGAGGAATTTGTATTCCGTCATGATGGCGGCCACTTCTCTCATCTTGTTCCAGAACACGGAATGGAACCAGTGTTCCACGTAGAACATATGATTTTCAACATAGGGGAAAACCAGCTCAGCCGTTCCGTGGAGCTGGTCAAAGGTCTTTCGGTCCTCATCGGTTTTCAAAAGGCCCCGGTATTCGTTAATGAGCCGCCGGCGCTCTTCTTTGACCGCGTCCACGGGCCGGTCAATATTATGCCCCCCCTTGATTTTTTCAATATAAATCCGGATGGAACTCATGGGGATGTTGAGGTTGTCATTCCAGGAGATATCCTGGTGGTACCACCCGGTCCCGGTGGAAATATTGAACCAGGGATTTTTGGCCGCATCCCAGGCCGTGACCCATTTTTTACCGTTTTCAGAACTCTGGAGGGAGGCCAGAACCTCTTTGATGTCTTTGCCGTCCTTGCCGATCTGGGCCGTGAGGTTGAACTCCACGGCCAGTTTAGCCAGTTTTTTAAGTTCATCATCGGGCCGGTACAACAGCACATCAATCCCTGCCACCATCTGGGTGATCTTCTGTAAGGGGATGTCCGGGAAGGCCTTGGTGCAGAAGTCCACAAAGATGACATAGGAGGCATAGCCCAGGTTTAAAAATTCAAAATGATATTGCCAGCAGCGAATTCCGAGATCGATGAGCTTGTCGTAATTTTTAATCAGTTCATAGCCCGAGGAGGTGCCGATACCGTTTTTCACTACGGAAATGTCTTCCATGGCCGGGAGCTTGGTGATTTCAAGGGCTTCCAGATCGGAAATGATGGCCCTCATCTTCTTTTCCCAGTTGGCCTGGAGCTTGTCCCAGTTTTCAAAATAATAGCCTGCCCTTTCCATGAACAGGGGAACCCTTTTCTGAACCTCCTCAGGGTCCGTGACCGGGACGGGGGTAATATACACATTGCCGTTGATGATCCGGTGGTCCACGCCGTAAACCGGAGGGATCATGAAAATCCGGGTATTGAACTGGGACAGGGCCAGGAACCAGGCCTCATCCCAGATGATGTCAAAGGGATACATGGGCTCGGGGTAATGAAGCGCGTCGTTGAACCAGAACATATTGTTTTCATAGGTTTCCCTTTCCTTATCCTTTGTCGTAAAAAGGTAATGGTAGGGGTACATTCTCTCCCATCCTTCCGTGCCGGGGATTGCTTCTATCTCGTGGGGATTAGGAAAATTTCTGTCAGCCATTTTTACCTCCAAATTAAGTGTTAAAAATACCAAAACAAAAACCTGACTCCGAACCATACTTGCAGACAAAGGAGGGCAAGGGAAAGATAGAAGCCGCCGACGTACAAAGGCAGACCCGGTCATGAATTTCAAAAGCAAGTATTCTGGGCCAGTAATAGGACTTGACAAAAAAACTGTCAATTCATATAAAATTATGGGTAGTATAAGATTTTCTTATGGTTGTCCTGGACGAACCCTTCATCAAGGATGCACGCCATGATCAATTTAAACCAACTCAGGGCCTTTTATTACGTTGCCAAACATTCAAGCTATACGGTGGCGGCTGAAACCCTCTGTATTTCCCAGCCCGCCGTGACGGCCCAGATCAAATTGTTTGAACGGTTTTACGACATGACCCTGTTCAGGAGACAGGGCCGGGAGATTCACCTGACCCATACGGGAAAGCTCTTGTTTGAAAAGGCGGAAAGACTATTCAGCCTTGAAGATGAGGTGGAATCCGCCCTGGCCGAGATCAAGGAACTGAACCAGGGCCTTCTTCAAATCGGGTGTACCAAGGCCTATGCCAATCATATCATGCCCTCCATCATTTCCGTATTTCACAGGGCCTACCCCAATATCAGGATTATTCTTGAAGAAGGCAGTTCTATGGCCATGATCAACAGCCTGAGGGACTTTAAAAACGAGGTCATTGTCGTGGCCCGGATGGATGTCAACGATTCCAGGCTTCAGTTCATCCCCTTCAGCAAGGAAGAAATCGTGGTCATCCTTCCGTAACTCATC
>JAAUSZ010000243.1 GCA_012031875.1 Desulfobacula sp. | reverse complement strand
CTTTTGGCAGAGTGGCCCGTAAAGATTCAACGGATTGCTGATCAATTTCGGAAATGTTTACGGATCTGCCCTTGAAATCATTGAAAAAAGAGAATTTGAGATCGTTTCCATCACCCCGGAGCTTAACCCCCGCGAGGTGATCAGTCTTTTATTTTCCCGGCTCGGCTATTCAACTTGGCAAAACCCGTCTTTTTCCGCCGGAGAAACAGTTGAAAAAATAGAGGGGATCTATGCGGCCAAGGATCAGGACAAATTGTTCATCCCGCTTGAGTCATTAAGTCCCCCTGCCCTGGCCCATCTAAAAAGAGAAAATATCAAAATTCTATCCATTGAACACCATCCGCCGATAATAAAAGAGGAGTCCTCCAAATGAAAAATCTGATCCGGCTATGCATCTTTATCCTGTTTTTGACATCGTGTGCATCCCAGGGTGTAAATCAGGTGGAAAAAAAGAAATCGCCCTGGCCACTCAGCGGGTGGGGGAAGGATTTTACAATGCAGGGGATTATTCCCTATCGCTGAAAAATCTTCTGGAAGCCTATGAAACCATTCCGGAAGACCCCTATTTGAATAACAGCCTGGGACTCGTTTATCTGGCTAAAGAGCGATACGATCTGGCTGAGACTCATTTTAAAAAGGCCCTGGATTTAAAAAAGGATTATGTGGATGCAAAAAACAATCTGGGTGCTGCTTACATGAAACAGGAAAAATGGTCCCCGGCCATTGAATGTTTTGAGGATGTCGCTAAAAATCTTGTATATGCCACCCCGGAGATGCCCCTTTCCAATCTGGGCTGGGCCTATTTCCATCAGAAAAAATATGAGAAATCCGTCTCCTATTTTACCAAATCCCTGGAAATCAACCCCAGATTTCTCATCTCCATTCATGGGCTGGCTTCTGTTTATCTGGGAATGGGAGACCCTCTCCAGGCCGTTGAATTTCTTCATCAAGAGCTGAAAAGATATCCTTCAGCACCAATCCTTCATGCCGATCTGGCAAAAGCTTATGAAGGCGTCAATGATTTTCCCAAGGCAAAAGAATCCTGGCGCAGCGTATTGAATCTTGCTCCTGAGACATCCCCGCTGGCCCGTGAAGCCAAAAAGAAACTGGATGAACTGAATTAATCCGCAGCCGTAAACTTATTTCGTTTCTGCTCCAACTGGATGATGGACGGCGTCAGAAATATCAGCAGTTCATTTCTGTTATCGATATCGGTGTCCGTGCTGAAAAGCCTTCCCAGAATAGGAATCCCGGACAAGACAGGGGTTCCGGAAGCGCTTTTGTTATCCGTGGTCTTTACAATTCCGCCGATGACAATGGTATCATTATCGTTGACCAGGAGTTCGGTTTCAGCCTCATTGGTGGATAGCGAGGGAACCCCGTTGGTGATGGAATCAATGTCATTTTTGGTTAAATAAACGGTCATGGAAATTCTTTTATCCGGGGTCACATGGGGCGTAACTTCCAGGAGCAGATCAATGTTTTTGAATTTAACGGCAGTCCCTCCATTGGCGTCCCGCTCCTGGTATGCAAATTCAAGCCCCTGTTTTATCTTTGCTTTCTTATTATCCAGGGTGAGTATCCTGGGAGATGAAATAATCTTAACGTCCCCCTTGGTTTCCGAGGCTGCAATCTGAGCCTTCAAGTTTAAAAAATTCGACCCCAGAATATTGTAAAAATTAAAGGCCCCGGTATTCACCGGCTCAGAAGTCGGATAATTCAAAGCAACGGTAAAATCCCTGTCCCTGCCTGTCCAGGCCGTCTGAGTTTTGTTAAAACCCAGTCCCAGCCCCAGCTCTCGTGAAAAATTCTTTGAAACTTCAACCACTTTTGCTTCAATCATAATCTGCGGCGTCACCCTGTCAAGGCGATAAATCGTCTCCCTGACCTGATCTATTTTCGACTGGATATCAGTCACGATGATCATATTGGTCCGCTTGTCAACGCTGATTTTTCCCCTCTCTTTTGTAAGAATCTGGTCAATATGGGGTTTGATGTCGGTTTCCGCATCTGAATAATTGATGGGGATATATTCCGTTACCAGCGGTTCAAAGCTTTCTTTATTTTCCAGGGTTTTCTTTTTTTCCGCAATGGTATCCTGGACAAATTTTTCTTCCTTCCTGAGGGTGTCCAGGGTTGCGATCCGGACCACATTTCCTTCTTTTTTCTGCCCGAGATTATTCATCTTCAGGACAAGATCCAGGACCTGGTCCCAGGGCACCGGGTCTTCCAGGGCCAAGGTGACCTTTCCTTCGACATCCTTATCAATGGCGAAATTCAGTCCGCCCACGCTTCTTAAAATTCTGAATACATTTTTGATGTCCGTCTCATAAAAATCCAGCTTGATTTTTTCACCTGTATATTTTTTAGGCGGACCATAGATCTGTTCTTCTAGGGTTTTGCTGTTTTCAACGGTTCCTTCGGATTTTTCCTGGGATGCGGTTTCTTTTTTCTTAGGTTCAGATGCCCCGGTTCGGACCTCGCCCGCGGCTAATTTTTTTGCCTTGGCGAAAACCGGCGGTTCACGATGGGTGGGTTCAAAATACATGGAATGGTATTCTGATTCTGGACAACCCGGTATGGGACAAGGTCCCTGATATTGATTTCTATTTTTGAATTCTTCTGTTTGCCGGGAACCTCAAGCGGCATCAGACTTTCAACCGCGGACTTAAAATATTGAGTCAGCAAAGGCCGTTTATGATTTTCCGGGATAAGGGTATTGTATAAATTCAGATATATTTTTTCCTTGCCGCCCAGGGCGATATCATATTTAACCGGATGATTGGTTTCAACAACGATAATGGATTTTCCATCCTCTGCTGAATTAAACTCGATATTGGTCAAGGTTGCGGTTTTAGCCGGAATCAGGATCTCGCTTTTCTTTTCCGGGACAGGGGCGGATGATTTCTTATCCTCAACACTTAACAGCGGCTCCGGGTTGCTCTTTTCTTTTACCGGATCTTTTCCCGGGGGCTGGGAAAGGGAAAATTTCAGGAAATTCTCCGTTTCCGTGACTTCATAATCAAGGTCCCTTAGGAGCAGAATCTCAATCTTAACCGTTGCCATCTCTTTATCGGCATAGTTTACCACCACATCGCTGATATACTCATTTGCCTTAAAATTGGTTTTGAAATCCGGAGAGATTTTGGCTTCCGGAAGATAAACGGCAATTCCAAAAGGAAAGGATTGCTTTATGGATGTATAGACAAGCTTCTGGTTCCCCATGATACTGACAACGATCTTCTGGTCCGGCATGTCCACATTAACGGCGCTGATCTGCCTGCCGGCCGGAACGCCGGGGCTTGCTTCCGCTGCCGGGGATGCGGCCTGCCCCTGCTCCGCGGTTTTTGCATGATCCGTTTTCTGGGCGACACACCCCGCAAATAATAATACACTAAAAAGAAAACTCAAAATATTCATCATCATATTTTTTAATCTTTTTGTCGGGGGAAAAGGCATATCACTCCTCGTCATCATTTTTATGAAGTTTTATTTCCTGAGTCTGCTCTTTAAGCTTGCCTTTAAAATCTTTAACAAGCTCTGTAACCGTAATACTGCCGTCATTGATCTCAGTCACCCGCCCCTGGTTTTTACCGATAAGGGTACCGATGGAAACCTCATACCCTTTCCCGGTGGCCTCCTCAACCATTGCCATCCGCTTTTTTCCATCACAATGACGGCAACAAGGCGGATCTGGTTCAATTCTATCTTTTCAAGGGGGGTTAGAATTCTCTGGGGATTATCATCAACAACCGGCTGAGGCGCTTCTGTTTTTTCCTGGATCAGGGGCACAAAGGGATCGATTTTCCCACGGGCATCATAATAATCCGCCTTTTCGTCGGCTAAGGCAACGGCCTCAATCTGGATTTCAGGTTTTGCCTCAGGCACTGCCGTTTCTTTGGCCGGGAGTTCTGTTTTCTTCTCTGCATTATCCGCGGGGGCCGATTGATTATGACCGGCCGGAGGGGAAATTTTCCCCGAAACAACCTCCGGGGCGGAAGGCTTGTTCATATTTGCCTGATCATTACAGGCCGTGAAAAAAACAGCCAATCCGATTGAAACCGCCAAATAAAAAATTTTTGATTTGTTCATCATGTCTAAGTCTTTTTTATTTGCCCCTTCTGCTTTTGGTCTTTCTCAGGGGAAGCTTGTTTTTCGACAAACATATAGGTGACCGCCTTACAGCTCATTTCAAGAGACTGCCCGTCCGGCTTGGTTTTCACATCCACATCGTTGATTGTCACTATCCTGTTCAGATGAAGGACCTGGAAGAAAAAATCTGCAATCTGGTGATATCTCCCTTCCACTTTAATGGATACAGGGATTTCACTGTAGAATTCCTTGTTGATTTCATTTTCAGGCTGAAACAGATGGAACGCCAAACCGGCATTGCTTCCGGCCCTGGAAACCCCCGTCAGCAGAGAGGGAATCTCTTTTTTATCCGGAAGCGCTTTCATGGCCTCATTAAAGGCTTCAAGGGTCTCGGCCATCTTCTTTTCATAGATATGAATTTCTTCAGCTCTTTTTTTATAGGTTGCAAGGGTATCCGTCTGGGTCTTGTAAATCTTTTGAACCCTGGTATATTCTTCCTGCCTCGGGATTAAGATAAAATAATAATACGCTCCGCCGATAATAGTGAATGTAGCTGCACAAATCAGCAGGCGCTGAATCCTTGTAAGCACTCCGACTTTTTCAAGGATAACGGCAAGTTTCTCTTTCAATGCTTCCGTTTTATTTTTTAGGCTGCTCATTTTGACCCTTCTTCAAATCTTCTTTCTTCCCTTCCTCCTGCGTTTTCTCTGTCTGGCACAGCAACTCAAATGATTTCAGCATCACGTCATCCTGGAATATTTTCATTTTTGCGGCCTTCAAATCAACCTTGCTGAACAACATGGATTTTTCCAATTTTTCCATGAATTCGGCAATGGTCGGATTATCAAAGGCAACCCCCTTGATGGTCAGTCCGGTGGGATCGGTTTTAAAACTTTCAAGCCACATTCTTTCAGGGATAACAAAGTCCGGCATACTTTTGAACAGGATAAAATGTTTTTCCTTCTGCTTTTCCAAAGAAGAAACGATTCCAAGCTTTTCATCAAGGGCTTTCAAATCATTTTTAATCTGGGCGACCCTGTCGGCCTTCTCTTTATATTTTGAAATCTGCTGATTGACTTGTTCGGTTTTCTCCTTGACCGATAGGATCTCTTTATCCAGAACCTGGGTATACCAGTACATCAGAACCGAAGAAAAAAGGATGAGCAGGAAAAAAATGGATATCTGCCGCCGGATATTTTCTTTTTTTCTGGCTGTCCTAAGGGTAACAGATTGATCTTTATCATTTATCATCTACTCTTCTTAATGCAAGCCCAATGGCAATGGGAGCCTGGGGAGCCGCCTTGGTTATAAAAGAGTCCGGGAATTTCTTTTCATTGACGATCAGTCCTTCAAAAGGATTAATGATTGAAACATCCGCATCCAGTTCGGAGAGAAGGCAATCCTTGAACCCGTCAACAAAGGCGCCGCCGCCGCTCAACACTATTTTTTCCACCTTTTCGTTATTGCCGCCGGATTGGAAGGTATTCACCACCTCGAAAATTTCCGAGCACCATGACTGTGCCGCCTTTAAACAAATGGAGGCAATGGCCTCCTTGCCGATACCCCCCCTTTTTTCTCCGTTCAAGGCCTGCTCCGCCTCTTCCATGGTTATCCCGAACTGGTTGGAGATCTCTTCCAGGATCTGGTTGGTTCCGGACATATTGTCCTCATCATCAAAGAAGCATTGGCCTTCAGGATGTTCAAAGACATTTTCGAGGCCCCGACATCCGCCAGAAGGGTAATCTGCTCCGTATTCTTATAAGGGAGAATTTCATAGGCGTTCTGAAGAGCAAAGGTGTCCACATCAATAATTTTCGGATTCAGCCCGGCTAAACGGATCAATTCAATGTATTCGGCGACCAGGTCTTTTTTCACGGCAACCAGCAATACATTGATCTGTTCCGGTGAAAATTCGCTTTCTCCGACAATCTGGTAATCAATATTCACGTCATCAATATCATAGGGGATGTATTGCTCGGCCTCGGCATATATGGTGTTGTGAAGCTCTTTTCCGGGCCGTGTGGTGGTGTTGATGGTTTTAATGACAACGGAATGGCCCCCTGTTGAAATGGCAACATTTTTCTCATGAATTTTCTGGGATTTGAAAAGCGACTGGATATCATCGGCAAGGCCCTGCATATTTGCGATTCTGCCTTCAACAATGGAACCCGGTGCTATTCTGGCCATACCGAACTTGTGCAGAACATGTCCCTGCCCGGTTGTTTTCAGTTCAGCCACTTTAATAAAGGAAGAACCGATATCCAGACCTACAAGATGATCTTTTTTACGAAACATCATGCGCCTTCACAACAATTAAAACCAAATAACGTTTCAGGCATAGACAACAAACTTTTTTTATATTGATATCTCACTCCAATATTACTATACTTTGGTATGATATTGCCGTCATGTCAAGCTTTATCATAATTATTTGGCCTTTTACCAGCAAAAAATTGATACAACCGTTACCTGAATACATTTAAAAGATGGAATAATGTCCCAAAAAACGAATAGCTCACAGGGT
>JAAUSZ010000242.1 GCA_012031875.1 Desulfobacula sp. | reverse complement strand
CCCCTTTTCAGGGCCTATGGCCTGGAAAAGGCCCTGGGAACCCCGGCCCGCATCTATTATAAAAAACGAAGGGGTTTCTCCGGCCGGGTCCCACAAGCCCAATACCGCCATTGCCCAGGCCTATTACAACAAGATGGCCGGGACCAAACGCATCACCACGGAAACCGGGGCCGGGCAATGGGGCTCCAGCCTGGCCATGTGCTGCTCCTTTTTCGGCATTGAATGCAAGGTCTTCATGGTCAAAATCTCCTATAACCAGAAACCCTACCGCCGCCTCATGATGGAAACCTGGGGGGCCAACTGCACGGCCAGCCCCAGCAATGAAACCGCCGCAGGCCGCTCCATCCTGGAGAAAACCCCGGATTCGCCGGGCAGTTTGGGCATGGCCATCAGCGAAGCCGTGGAAGTGGCCGTGGGCGACAAGGACACCAAATACGCCCTGGGCTCCGTGCTGAACCATGTCATGATCCACCAGAGCATCATCGGCCTGGAGGCCCAGAAACAAATGGAAATGGCCGGTGACTATCCCGACGTCATCATCGGCAGCGCCGGCGGCGGCAGCAATTTCGCCGGCCTTGCCATGCCCTTTGCAAGAGATAAGATAGAAGGCCGGAACATTGATATTATAGCGGTGGAACCCACCTCCTGCCCCACCCTGACCCGGGGACCCTTTGCCTATGATTTCGGCGACACCGTCCAGATGACGCCCCTTCTGCCCATGCACTCCCTGGGCCATAATTTCGTCCCGGCCCCATCCATGCCGGGGGCCTCCGGTATCACGGCATGGCACCCATTGTGAGTCAGTTGGTTCTCGACGGCATCATCCGGCCCATGGCCGTGCACCAGATGGAAACCTTCAATGCCGGCGTCACCTTTGCCCGGTCCGAAGGCTATATCTCGGCCCCGGAATGCAACCACGCCGTGGCCGCCACCATCCGGGAGGCCTTGAAAGCCAAGGAAGAAGGAAAGGAAAAGGTCATCCTTTTCAACTGGAGCGGTCACGGCCTCGTGGACCTGGGCGCCTATGAAAATTTCTTCAGGGGAAAACTCTCCGACCATGAACTGCCCCAGTCCGAGATTGACGCCGCCTTGAAAGACCTTGAGTCCCTGCCCAAACCCAGGCAGGCCACCAGACGATAAGGTCCCTCCCCGGAAGCTGCACACCGCCGACTCGTGCGGCTTCCGGGGCTATTTCCCAAATCCGGAGCCCCAAGGAGACCCTTCCATGAACAGAATCCATAATTTTAACGCCGGACCCGCCGCCCTGCCCCTGCCGGTCCTTGAAGAAATCCGGGACTCATTCCTGGATTTCAAGGGCAGCGGCATGTCCATCACGGAAATCAGCCACCGGTCCAAAGGCTTTGAAGATGTCCTCAATGACGCCGTTGCCCGGACCCGGCGGCTTTTAAAACTCAACGACCAGTACCAGGTCCTCTTTCTCCAGGGCGGGGCCAGCCTTCAGTTCTGCATGGTCCCCCTGAATTTCCTGGCCCAGGGCGGGAGTGCGGATTATGTCAATACCGGGGCCTGGGCCGGCAAGGCCATCAAGGAAGCCCAGATCCAGAACAAGCCCGTCAAGGTGGCGGCCTCTTCCGAAGACCGGAATTTCTGCTATATCCCCCGGAATATCGCCTTTAACAAAGATGCGGTCTATGTCCACCTGACCTCCAACAATACCATCAAAGGCACCCAGTGGGCCTCCCTGCCCGATACGGGCAAGGTCCCCATGGTGATCGACATGAGTTCCGACATCATGTCCCGGCCCGTGGACATGGCGCATATCGGCATGATCTATGCCGGGGCCCAGAAAAACATCGGCCCGGCCGGAACCTGCCTGGTCATTATCCGCAAGGACCTCCTGGACCTCTGCCCGGACCATCTCCCCACCATGCTCAACTACAGGACCTTTGCCGAAAAGAATTCCATGTACAATACCCCGCCCTGTTTCGGGATCTATACCATTTCGCTGGTCCTGAAATGGCTTGAGGAAACCATTGGCGGCCTTGAAAAAATGGATGCCCTGAACCAGGCAAAGGCGGACCTGCTCTATACCTTCATGGACGCTTCAGGCTTTTACAAAGCCACAGCGGACCAAGGCTCCCGGTCCCTCATGAATGTGACCTTCCGGCTGCCTTCCGAGGATCTTGAAAAGGCCTTTATCGCCAAGGCCGCGGAAAATCACCTGGGCGGCCTGAAGGGGCACCGCAGCGTCGGCGGGTGCCGGGCCTCCATTTACAATGCCACGGGCCTTGACGCCGTCAGGGATCTGGTGTCCTTTATGAAGGTTTTTCAAAGCCGGTCCTGAAACCGGCTCCCTGCCCTTCCGGGGGTGGCCTGAAAAATTCCCTGCCGCCGGGAACATTCCGGCGGCAGGAGAAAATTTAGCTTACGCCAGCCATGGCTTTTTGAATCCGTCAAGGGACCCGGCAATGGTTTTGTCCGGCACGGCATAGGAAAGCCTGAAATGGCCGGGGCCGCCGAATCCGGTGCCGGGAACGGCCAGGATCTTGTTTTCCTGCAGGATTTTAACAAATTTGAAATCATCCGGGATGGGGCTTTTGGGAAAGAGATAGAAAGCCCCGTCCGGCACGTCAAATTCATAGCCTGCGGCCCGGAGACCCTCGCAGAACATATCCCGGCGTCTTTTGTAGATCCCGATATCCACGGTAACGCCCTGGAGTTCCCCCACCACCTGCTGGAACAGGGCCGGGGCATTGACATACATCATGGTATTGGTGACCCCGGCGGCCCCGGCGATCATGGCGGCATCCTCGGCCTGGGGATGCACGGCCAGGTATCCGATTCTTTCCCCGGCCAGGGACAATTCCTTGGAATAGGAGGTCAGCACAATGGTGTGGGGATAGACGTCAAACATGCAGGGCACCTCCACCCCATAGGCGATCTTCCGGTAGGGCTCGTCGGAAACCAGATAGATGCGTTTCCCGAATTTTTGGCGGCCGCATCCAGTATCTTTCCCAGGGCCATGAGTTCTTGTTTATGGTAAACCACGCCCGTGGGGTTGTTGGGGGAATTGATGAGCATGACCCGGGTATCGGCGGTGACGGCCTTTTCAAGGGCCGGAAGATCCAGGTGGAAATCCGGCAGAGAGGCCGCCGGTTTCAAATTGGCCCCGGCCACAAAGGCATACTGGTGGTAGCCGACAAAATAAGGGGCCGGCACCAGGATGTCCTCCCCGGGATTCATCAGGGCCCGCAGGATATCGTTCAGAGCCCCGGCCGCACCCACGGTCATGACAATGAGGTCCGGGGTCAGGCCCGCGTTGTATTCCTGGTTCAGATAGTCGGCCACGGCCTTTCTCACATGGGGAAACCCGGTATTGGGCATATAGCCGTGGGAGGTGGCCGGGTTGCTGATCAATCTGATGAGGGTGTCGTTCACAACGGCCGGCGGCGGAACATCGGGATTTCCCAAGGAAAAATCAAATACCTGGTCCGCCCCGTATTTCTCCTTCATCCGGATTCCCTCTTCAAACATTTTGCGGATCATGGACGCGG
Organism: Desulfobacula sp.; assembly: GCA_012031875.1. GTDB lineage: Bacteria > Desulfobacterota > Desulfobacteria > Desulfobacterales > Desulfobacteraceae > Desulfobacula. The sequence goes on along the minus strand of JAAUSZ010000242.1, from coordinate 3,125 downwards.
ATTCCACCATCTTTACCATCTTATCTGCTATGGGCATGGGCTTTTCCTTTCAATATGAGGATTAAAGGTTTTTCCTACCATACAATAAAATTTTTACGATGCAAATACTCCCTGAAAAAAGCGATTGCCGCTTTTCATGACCCGGTCTTTCATATCCCGGACATAGCCCGGCCGGATCTCGTCCTTCCACCGGGGATAGCCCCCCTGCCAGACATAGCGGATCAGGTCGTGAAAGACCGGTATTGAAAATTCACAGGCCCCCATCCGGACCCCGCCGTCCCGGTGAAAGGTAAGGGCCATGCTTCCGGGCGATGAAAACCGCTCAATCTCTTTTTCAATGATCTTTTGGGTCCGGAACCCCTCGGGGTTCTGTTTAAACCCTTTCGGATCACGGGGAAAGGGGTAAAGTTCATAGGTCCTGCCGATGAAGCCCGTGAACCGGATGCCGTGGATGGCCCCCATGAGATCCCCCATATCCCCGGGGTTCTCGATCACATGGACCTCCAGTTCAAAAGGGACGGATTCCGGCTCCCTTTCCCCTGCAATCTCCCCCATCCACCGGCAGAACCGGTCCGCAAAAAAGAAATGATTTTCCAGGAGCAGCATGTCCGATTCAATATTAAAAAACCCAAAGGCGATATTTCCGTGGTTTTCCGACCTGAAAGACAGGGGCATAAGGTTTCTCCGTCATCTGTAAATAATTTGCCGATATATCTATACTCCCTCAAAACAGGGTTTGACAATCTTGATTTTACCTCGGATTTGATTTATGGTTGACCCCTGTCGCCGGTCCGCCAAAGCAAAAAGGGCGGTTTGATCAACTATTAAGGCCTTAAGCCCGGAAAATCTAGTGGAACTTAAAAGCGCCGTCATCGCTCTTCTCATCTTTTCCGGGTTTCTCTGCCTTCTGCTGGCCTTCTATGCGTTAAAGCATAGGAACACCCCGACGGCCTTTCCCTTTGCCGCAGCGATGATGATCATTACGGTCTATTCCTGCGGATATGCCTTTGAACTCCACAGCACCACCCTTAAAGGGATAAAACTGGCCCTCAGAATCGAATACCTCGGGATTTCCTTTATCCCCGCGGTCTGGCTCATCCTCGCCGTCATTTATACGGGCCGGCAGAAAATTTTGACCCCGGCGGTTTATTTCCTGCTCTTCCTTATCCCGGCCATGACCCTGATCCTCCATTACACCAACGACATGCACCATCTGTTTTATAAACACCTGGACATCTCCGGCGGCCCCCCCTTCCCCCTTGCCGTCATCACCAAAGGGGTCTGGTATTATGTCCATATCATCAATTCAAACCTTGCCGCCCTCATCGGGAATTTTTTGTACATCCAGTGGATCATCCGCAACAAAGGCCCCTACCGCAGGCAGGGCATCGCCATGCTGGCCGCCTCCCTGGCGCCCTGGGCGGGCAACACCTTCTACCAGGCCGGGCTCACGCCCTACGGCCTTGACATCATCCCCTTTTCCCTGACCCTTTCCGGGCCGGTCTTTGCCCTGGCCCTCTTTAAATACAAGATGCTGGATCTTTCCCCCATTGCCCGGGACATCGTTTTCGACGGCATGGGCGACCCCGTCATCGTCATCGACTCCTCCTTCCGCATGGTGGACTGCAACCCGGCCTCCATCGGGCTCATCCTCCCGGAGGGCCCGGCCTCCATCGGCAGCGACATATCTTCGGTGCTGGGCCCATACCCGGATCTCCTTGCCCAGGTCCGGGAAGAGCGCAGCACCTCCCTTGAAATCATGATCGCCGCCAGGGGGGCCGAAAGATATTTCCGGTCCCGGCTCACCCCCATCCTCCACCGGGGCAGGAAAATAGGGGCCATCCTGACCCTCAACGACATCACCGAACACAACCGGTTGATGATGAAACTGAAGGAACTGGCCACCACGGACGAACTCACCGGCATCAGCAACCGGCGCCGGTTTTTTAATCTGAGCGCCGTTGAAATCCTGAAGGCCCAGAGGAGCGGCCGGCCCTTCTCGGCCATGATGATCGACCTGGACCATTTTAAAGCCGTCAACGACACCTACGGTCATGCCGCCGGGGACCGGGTCCTGGCCGCCGCCGCATCGGCCCTGGCTTCCGGGCTCAGGGCCGGGGACATCTTCGGCAGGTACGGCGGCGAGGAATTCACGGTTTTCCTGCCCGAAACCCTGCCGGAAACCGCTGCCGTCATCGCCCAGCGACTGAAGGAGAGGATAGAGGACCTGGACATCCCCGAAGGCCCCCGCAACATCAAAATCACCGTCAGCATCGGCGTTGCCGGAATCCATTCCCCCAACGGGGAAGACCTGGACTCTGTTCTGAAACTGGCGGATACCGCTCTCTACCACGCCAAAAACAGCGGCCGCAACCGGGTGGAAACCTCACCCGGACACAGCCTTGGAAATCAGCTTTTATATTAGCGCATTGACCATTCAAGAATGAATTGGAGACCGTCCGGGAATCAGGCCCCGGACCGTCAACCCTTCCTCCCGGTGAATATTTTCAACGGATAGGCCCCGCCGCCAAGAAGATATTTATCGTAGACCCCGTCCAGGTCTGCCTCCTGCGTGGTTAACCCCGCATCCGTGAACACCTTCTCCCATGCTTCCTGCGGGAAAAGGCCGAGCAGGTGGCGCTCCGTATGAACGGTCAGCTCACCCCTGCGCCGGATCAGGTAAACCAGGACGGCTTCGTAAGTATCGGGGCAATGCCGGTTGATATGGTTGTTTTCCATCAGGGTGACATGCAGGTCCCCCTGCTCCCCCGTATACGCAAAATTGTTGTCGCTGAATATCTCCCGGGTCTTGCCGGCCACAAGCAGCACCCCGCCCGGCTTCAGATGCGCCACGGCCGTTCCGACGGCCATCCGCAGGTCCGGCAAGGAAGCCATATAGTCAATGCCGTCCGGGATCGCCACGGCATCGAACTCCCGGCCAAGGCGCACCGTCCGCATATCACCTTCGATATATTCGACATCCGGATGCCTCAGCCGGGCCTTGTCCAGCATCCCTCTGCTGATATCCACGCCCGTTACGGCAAAATGCCGTTTAAATACGGCGTCGTACCCGCCCGCCCCGCAACCCAGGTGCAGCAGCGTCTCCAGAGCGTGCAATGCGCTGC
>JAAUSZ010000241.1 GCA_012031875.1 Desulfobacula sp. | reverse complement strand
CCCGCACAAAACCGTTGGGCCGTCATCAACCATGAAGGCGATTTTACGGCCAAACTGGTGTAATTCCGAATTAAACAATGAAGATACAGGAGATATAAAAAATGGAAAAAAATCATGACCCTAATTTTGTTTCTGTTCCTTTTCACTTCCATGGCCCAGGCCGCCATCCTGAACTTTGAAGATTTGTACCACGATGATGATGTTTTTGCCGAACACGGGTACAGCTATACAATGGACGGCTTTTTACTGACCAACACTTCTGCCTTTCCCTTTGCCAGTCTGGGAACTGAAGTTTACGGCTACAGCGGGTCCACGGCCCTTTTGAACGACAATTACCAGGGGGAAACCATTCTGACCCGGGTTGACAACGGAATTTTCGGGCTATATTCCATTGCCTTGTCCGAACTATATCCCGTTGATGAAGATCCCATTGAAGATTCAGTCCTGTTCCGGGGCCTCCTGGCGGACAATTCCGTTGTATCCCAGACCTTCACCCTGGACGGTTTAACCGGGGCTGAAACCTTTTTCTTCAGCCCGGACTTTGCCCAGGTGGTTTCCGTAAGCTGGCTTCAATCCGAATATTTTCACCAGTTTGACAATATCCAGGCCGTACCGGTACCGGAATCCTCTTCCCTGCTTCTGATCGGTTTAGGCCTGATGGTCGCCATCGGTTACCGCAGAAGGTTTGAATCAAGGTCCTGATAAATCCCGTAACCAAGTCCTGCCCGACCCTCCGGGGAGCCTGTGCAACGCGGGCTTCCCCGGAGCCCCCTGAAACCCGGCCTCCCTCTCTCACCCGCTAAACTAGTTATTGACAGATCCTTAAGTTTGGACTACGGTTTTTTTATTTTTATGAAATGAATATCCATATTTTATAGATAAAACCATTAATTTGGAGGGAGAGACTCCCATGAGCGAATTTTTAAGAACCGTATTGTATCAGAAACACCTGGATCTGGCTGCCCAGATGGTTGAATTCGGCGGCTGGGAAATGCCCATCCAATATCCCGAAGGAATCATCAATGAACATATGGCCACACGGCAGGCCGCCGGCATCTTTGATGTGTCCCACATGGGCCGGCTCTATTTCAGGGGCAGGGGCAGCCTGCCCTTTCTCCAGCATGTCCTGACCAATAATGCCGCGGCCCTGAAGGTGGGCGAGAGCCAGTACACCCTGATCCAGAATGAGGCGGGCGGCGCCATAGACGACGCCTATCTCTACCGGTTCAAACCCGATGAATTTCTCCTGGTGGTCAATGCCTCCAACCGGGAAAAGGATGTGGCCCATTTCAAGGCCCGGCTTAAGGATTTTCCGGATATTGAAATGCTGGACAAAACCTTTGATGTGGCCATGATCTCCCTGCAGGGCCCCCTTTCCCGGTCCATCATGGAAACCATCGTGACCCGGGGCAACCTGCCGGAACCGGCCCGCAACTGCCTCTCCCTGGTGGAGATCAACGGGGCGGAAACGGCCCTGGCCAGAACCGGGTATACGGGCGAGCCCTGGGCTTTGAGCTGTTTATTGAAAATAAACATGCCGTGGCCCTGTGGACCCTTTTGATGGAAAAAGGGGCCAAGCCCATCGGACTCGGGGCCCGGGACACCTTAAGGCTGGAAGCCTGTCTTCCCCTCTACGGCCATGAGCTGGGAACCGACCATGAGGGAAAAGAGATCCCCTTGTTTGCCTCGAAATTATCAAAATTTGCCGTGAGTTTTTCACCCCTGAAAGGGGATTTCATCGGGAAGAAGGCCCTTTCCCTTCAACACCAGGCCCTGAAAAACATCATGAACCAAAACTTTAAGGATATTTCCCCCTTGCCAAGGATGGTCGCGGCCCTGGCCGTCACCGGAAAGGGCATTGCCAGGGAAGGCTATCCCGTGTTTTTAAAAGACCGGCAGGTGGGCCATATCACCTCGGGCACCATGATCCCCTTCCAGGAACCCGAAGGCAGCGGCCTGGATTCCGCCTTTAAGCAGGAGCCCCGGAAACGGGCCGTGGCCATGGCCCTCATCGACAGCAGCATCGGCGAGGGGGAAACCCTGGAAATCGAAATCCGGAAAAAACGCTGCGAAGCCGTTGTGGTGCCCTATCACATGAGTTCCGAAGCCCCGCCCTTTGTCCGGTCCATCCCCCCGGATCAGTTGCGGATGGACAAACCGGCCGGGGAAGAAGGCGCCTATCCCGGCCTTGCCCGGCAGCTTTTATCCAAGGCCGTCCGCAACCATACCTGGCGCCAGAAAGAATGCATCAACCTCATCCCCTCGGAAATGAGCCAGTCCTATCTGTCCCGGCTTTTGTCCATCAGCGACCCGGTGAACCGGTATGCCGAACATAAGGAGGTCAAGGCCTTTTCCGGGGAAGATGTTTTTTATTACCAGGGCACGGAATTCATCAACGAGGTGGAGGGTCTTTTAAACCGCGAACTCCAAACCTATTTCAACTGCCGGAACATTGAATCCAGGGTCATCTCGGGCCAGATGGCCAATGCCGCCTTTTTCAGCGCCCTGGTGGATTTCCTGAACCGGACGGACCGGAAAAGCGAACAGCGGCGGATCAGGAAGATCATGAACAACCACATCATCAAGGGCGGCCATTTGAGCGCCCAGCCCATGGGGGCCTTGCGGGATTTTGTGGCCAGGGACCCCAAAACCGAGAAGGCGGCGGTGGTCAATTTCCCCGTTGAAAAAGACAACCCTTACAAAATCGATATCAAGGCCTGCGAGGCCCTGATCAAGGAGCACCAGCCCGAGCTGGTCATCCTGGGGAAAAGCATGATCATTCACAAAGAGCCGGTGGCGGAAATCCGGAAGCTGGTGGATGAATTTACGCCGGGCTGCCTGGTCATGTATGATATGGCCCATGTCCTGGGGCTTTACGGCCCCCATTTCCAGGAACCCTTAAAGGAAGGGGCCCATATCGTCACCGGGTCCACCCATAAGACTTATTTCGGCACCCAGCGGGGGGTCATTGCCTCGGATTTCAGCGAGGATGATCTTGAATACGGCCTCTGGGAAGCGGTCCGGCGAAGGACCTTCCCCGGAAGCGTCAGCAACCACCACCTGGGAACCCTGACCGGACTTTTATGGGCTGCCTATGAAATGAACCATTTCAAAGCCGACTACCAGAAAGCCGTCATCTCCAATGCCAAGGCCTTTGCCCTGGCCCTGAAGGAAAACGGCCTGGATGTGGCCGGGGACCCCGCCGTCTCCTATACCGAGACCCACCAGGTGATTTTAAATGTGGGCTACGGCAAAGGGGCCAGGGTCGCCCGGGAACTGGAGAACAACCATATCATCGTCAATTACCAGGCTACCCCCGTGGAGGAGGGATTCACAGCCTCCGGGGCCCTGCGCATGGGCGTATCGGAAATGACCCGGTTCGGCATGGGGGAAAAGGATTTCAAGGCCCTGGCCGCCTTGATGGGAGACCTCATCAAAAACAGCCGGGCCGTCAAGGATGAAATCATCAAATTCCGCCGGAATTTCCTGGATATGCAATTCTGTTTCAAGGAAAGCGAATTCCCGGACGTGGCGGGCGCTTTGCTCGACTCCGTAAAATAAACAAGGCCGTATCGGCTCGCCTTAAAAACGGGCCGACACGGCATGGCAGACCCCAACGGCCAGGGCAAAAACAATATCCAGGGGCAGGTGCCGGTCCAGGGTCCGGTCAAACAGCAGTTTGGTTTCGGGGGGAAATTCTTCATCCCCCTGCCAGTAGACCACGGCCACCGGCACCGTGGGGGTGATCCGGAATGAAAAGGCGGCATCCCCGAGGGCCAGGGGAAGTCCTCCCAGTTTTTCGCAGGCCTGCCCAAAGGCCGCCATATCATTTTCGAACCGGCTGCTGATCCAGTCCGTGGGCAGGGTATGGGGTCCCCTGAAAAAGGCGGCCCCGCCTTTGAGGTCTTTCTCCGATACCCATTTCCCCTCGGGGGGAAGGGGTTTTGACCGCATCAAGAAATACAGGATAAATAAATCGAAATAGTCATGGAAAGGGCTAAGGCCCGGGTCTTCGGCCCTCACTTCACGGGCTTTCAGATCCACGCCATAGACCCGGCCCCAGATCCTTATCCGGTATTGACGGGCGGCCGGGTCAAATTCACAGCCTGTCCGGGCCGTCACCTCGGCCGGATCAAGGGCTTCAAGATCCATAAAATTGGCTGCATCAATCTTCTCACTCATGTCATCATCATACCCTGATACTATCCTATTGACAAACACATCTTAATACCCCACTATGATTTTTATCTGCTGATCCGTTCAAAACAATAAATACGCGGCCTGTCTTTACTGAAGAAAAGAGTTGGATGCATTTGCGCCCCGGCAGCGCACAGCCGCCGGAAAGGCCGGAGGGGAGAAGAATTGAATACCGGCCAAGACTTTTCCGGCCTATATTTCGGGCTTGTGCTGGCGACCCTTTGCCTGACCGGTTTTCTTGCCCGGCAATCCTGGCGGCAGAAAGAGGTGCCGGGTGTGAAATACTATTTCTGGCTGGCCCTGGCCATCTGTTCGGCCGCCCTGGGCGAGGCCCTGTCCATGACCGGCGCAACACCGGGTCAGGCCCTTTTCTGGTTCAATACTCGCTTTGTTCCCTTTGCCGTTATCCCGCCCCTGTGGCTTCTTTTTGTGCTGGAGTACAGCGGACGGGGCAACTGGCTTTCAAAAAAACTGGGTGCGGGCCTGTTTGCCGTGCCCGTGATCACCGCCGTCATGGTCTTGACCAGCGGCCGGCACGGATTCTGGGTAAAAAACGAAGTGGAATTCATCCGGGAGGGCTCCTTCTGATGGCTGATCTTTCCAGGCGCACTCCCGGTCTCTGGTTTCTGGTTCATACTTTTTACGCCCAGACAGCCATGCTGGCCGGTTCCTTTTTTTTGCTTCAGACAGCCCGGCGGCAGGCAAGGCCATACCGGCACCAGGCCATATTTCTGTCTCTTTCCGCCATCATTCCGGTACTCATTTCAGCGACAGCCCTCTTCAACCTCCTTCCCAAGGGGTCCTTTAATCCGACCATTCCCGGCCTTGCCATGGGTGCAGGCCTTGCAGCCGTAGCCATTCTCCGATTTGATTTCCTTAAAAAACCTCTTGCTTCCGGCAAAGTTCCGGCCCAACCCGCGGAACTTCGGGAAAGGCGGGTCCAGGTCTTGCTGGCGCTGATCTTTGGTTTGTCCGGGATCGGCATCATTTCCGCGGGGTATCTGTCCTATACCAATTTCAGGCAGGACTTCAGAAAGCAGATTGATGACCAATTATCGGCCATAGCCGATTTGAAACTGGACAGCCTGCAGGAATGGCGCACCGAAAGGCTGGGAGATGCCGAAGTCCTGCACCAGAGCCCGGCCTTTGCCGCCCTGGTGAAAACCTATCTCGAAAACCCAAAGGATGGGCAGACCAAAGGCATGCTCCAGGTCTGGCTGGACAGCCTGTGCCGGGCCTATGATTATGACCGGGTTTTTTTCATGGATACCCAAGGCCATGAACGCCTCTTTTCCCCGAATATCCCGGAATCCCCGGACCCGCACCTGATCAGGGACGGGGCCGCAGCCCTGGACCAAGGCCGGGTGGCCTTGGTGGACTTTCATCAGAATACCGCCCGGACTGCCGTCTACCTGTCCCTGCTGGCCCCGGTATATGAAAAGGGAGACCTAGGCCGCCCCCTGGGTCTGGTGGTTTTCCGCATCGACCCTGAAAAAAAACTCTACCCCTATCTGAAACAATGGCCCACCCCCAGCAGAAGCGCGGAAACCCTTCTCGCCCGACGGGACGGGGATTCAATCCTTTTTCTGCACCAACTCCGCTTTCACCCGGCCAAGGCTCTCACCCTGCGCATTCCCCTAACTGAGACGGAGGTCCTGGCTGTAAAAGCAGCCCTGGGGCAAAGCGGAACATTGGAAGGCAAAGATTACAGGGGCAGGCCCGTCATCGGAAATGTGCGCGCCGTTCCCGATTCTCCCTGGCTTCTGGTGGCCCGCATGGACCGAGACGAGATCCAGGCCCCGCTGAGAAAAAGGCTTTGGCAAACCTTTCTGTTTTTCACCGCCCTCATGGTATTCCCCGGTGCAGGCCTGATCCTGGCCCTGCGGCAACAGCGGATGCGGTATTACCAGGATCAGGTCAAAACCCTGGAAGCCCTGCACAACAGCGAGGAAAAATTCAGGCTGGCCTTTGAGACCAGCCCCGATTCCGTGGCCATCACCAGGTTAAAGGACGGGCTCTTTGTTTTTGTCAACCCGAGCTTTGAATCCATCCTGGGATATCCCCCCGAGGAGGTCATCGGCAGGTCCTCCTTTGATATTGACATCTGGGATGATCCCCGGGACCGGCAGAATTTCGTTTCAGCCCTTCAGGCCAAGGGAAAAATCGAAAATTTCGAGGCCCTTTTCCACGGGAAAAACGGGCCGGCCGCCATGGCCTCATGTCAGCCGCCATCATTCATTTGGATGGTGAACCCCATATTTTGAATATCACCCGGGATATCACCCGGCTCAAACAGGCGGAGGAGGCCCGGCGGATCTATGCGGAAAAACTGGAAGAAATGGTGGAAGTCAGAACCCGGGACCTGGAAGCCGCGAACAAGGAACTGGAGGCTTTTACCTATTCCGTTTCCCATGACCTGAGGGCCCCCTCCGCCATATCAACGGATACATCAGCCTTCTGACGGACCGCTTTTACCGCGTTCCCTAGCCCGGAAAAGGGCCGGCTA
>JAAUSZ010000240.1 GCA_012031875.1 Desulfobacula sp. | reverse complement strand
GCCCCTGGTTGATGAGACTTTTTAAGCATCATGAAATACGGCATTAAATTTTTGAATCCTTTTTGAAAACGAAAGCCTGCTGAATCTTGCGAAAAAGCAGAACAGCCAGTTGTATGAGCTGAGCTGCAATCTCATGGAAGCCGCGGCCGGCCGGACCAAAGAAATATCCGAACTGGACCGGGAAATAGATACCCTTGAGAAAAAAATTCTTGGGACCTGGTCTCCGAAACCGGTCGGCGAGGAATTTATTCTGGATATCATTGAAGACGGGATCAAAAATGAATCCGGAATGGATTCAAAAAAGCGCAATCTCTATTCTCAGGGCTTATCCGGAAGCTGCATCAGGAATTCAACGATCTTGCACATGAGAAAGGCTTTGAAATGCCTCCCATGGAAGGCGGGACAGCCTGATGGGAAAATTCAAACCCAAACTCATTCTTCTTGAAGCCGATGATGCGGTCCGGGACCATGCCAAAGCTGTTTTGACAAAGGCGGGCTGGGATGTATTCTGCCATCAGGCGTCCCGGGATGCCCTGGATATGCTGGAGCAGTCCAAGGAATATTTATTCGCCTTGTTCATCAGCAATTTCAAGCTGCCCAAAATGGAAGGGGACGATATCCTGGAAAAAGTCAAATCCATCTCCCCTGTAACAAGGCGCATGCTCATTGTCCCCTTTGACCGGGCGGATATCCTGATCAATGCGGTGAACAAGGCGGAAATCCACGCCTGCATCACCTTCCCGTTCAAAGATGAGGACCTTGTGGCCCAGGCCGGAAACTGTTTTAAGCAATTCAAGACCGTCTTAAAGCGGCAGCGGCTGAAACGGGTAACCACCCACCAGAATAAACAGATGCTTAAAATCGCCCAAAAGCTCAAGAAAAAGGACGAGATCAACAAAGAGCTGATCGATCTGAAAAAAGCAAAAAAACTCACGTTAACGGCAAGGCTTGGAAAAACAACGCACCTCCATAAACTGGACCAGCAGGCCGGCCTTTCATCCGTGCTGGAGAAAAAAGGAATACCGGCCTCGCCGGAAACCTTTAAAAATGAATTTCTCCTGATTTTTCACATATTCAAAGATCTCTTTGACAAGATCGCCCTGCGGCGGCAGTCCGGTCCACTTTCAATGGACCTGAAGGATATCCCGGCCCTGGAAAAGGCAGGGGATGATTCTTTGGAAAACGGGTCCGCCTCCTTAGATTTTGAGGAAAAAATTCTCAATGACCTCTTTGTTTATCTAATGACCCGGGCCGGCGAACCCCAGGAGCCTTTGCCCGAATCGGACGATATCGGCACGGAAAGCGTGGACCATCCCCTTGACCCTTATTTTGGTATTACTGCAACCGAGGCAAGGACAAAGGCCTATATTGAAAAAATCAAGGATTTTGACGATTTTGTCTCACCCCCCACGACCGCGGATCTTCTGGATCTTCTCCGGCAAAAACAGATTTCATACGGGATTATTGAGGATGCCGACATTGAAGCCTGGATATCCGCCTCCTGTTCGGGGAAAATTCTTATCGCCCAGGGAGAGAAGCCGGTTTACGGACAGGATGGAAAAATCGAATACTATTTTAAGACCGATTTTACCAATCCGGGAAAAATCAATGAAGACGGTTCCATTGATTTCAGGGAAAGAGGAAACATTCCCTATGTCATGAAAGGCGATCTTCTCGCGCGGAAAACCCCGCCAAAAGAAGGCCGGGTCGGGGTCACCGTCACGGGCCATCCCCTCCCTGTGGATGAAGTGGCCGACCCTGTATTCATTGCCGGGTCCGGTACGGAATTCGCGGAAGACAGCCTCGTCATCCGGGCCGTTCTGGACGGCCAGCCCCACCGCGATGCCCTGGGCACGGTCTCCATCAACCCGGATCTCATCGTCCCGGGGGATGTGGATTTTGAAACCGGCAATATCGACTTCAGGGGCAATATCATTGTCAAGGGCATGATCAAGGAAGGGTTTACGGTAAAGGGTATCAACCTGACGGCAAAAGAGGTTGAAGGCGCGGTCATCGAGCTTTCCGGAGACCTGAACATCTCCGCCGGCATCACCAATTCAAAAATCTCAGCCCAGGGCCATATCTACGCCAAATATATCAACCATTCCACCATCAAAGGCTTTCAGAATCTGATCATCCAAAAGGAAATCATTGATTCGGACATCCTTTTAAGCGGAAGCTGCAAGAACCCGACAGGACATATTATTTCATCCCGGATTTCGGCAAAACTCGGCATCGAGGCCGGCAAAATCGGAACCCCGTCTTCCAGCCCCTGCAAACTGAAAATCGGGGTGGACAGCCACATCGAGACCCTGAAAAAAGAAATGGATGCGTCCATAGCAGACTCCATCAAAACCTCGGATCTGCTGAAAAATGAACTTAAAAAACTTGAGGACCAGGACCAGGCCCTCTACCGGGAAATTTCTGAAAAGGCCCATATCCAGGACAGGGCCCAGGTGGAGATCAAAGAACTCAAGAAGACCCTGCCGGATCTTCAAAAACTCAATGACGCTAAAAAACTTCAAGAAGCGGCCAGCGCCATCCAAAAACTGGCTGACCTGGCCAAGGCTGCAGAAAAGGCCTTGAATGTGATTTTTGATACCCAGGATAAGCTTGCCGGCCGGACCGAACAGCTCAAAGCAGCCATAAACCGGGCTGAAGAAAAAAATAAGACCCTGGTTCTTGAAAAACAGGCCCTGGCGGATTTTTCAAAAAAAGACGAGCCTTCGCCGGTTCTCACGGTGGCCAAGACCATCATGGCGGACACCTTTGTGAAAGGCCCCCAGACCTTCCTTGCTCTGAAGGAAGACAAAGCCAGGTGCAGGATCCAGGAAATTTCGGTCAATGAAGATCATATGAACTACCACGAGATGATGATTTCCGACCTTTAAAGGCCTTGGCAAAGATTCAGATAGAATTCCCCCTCATCCTTTTTTCCTCTTTTCATGCAGCCGTTGCCGTAAACCCGGCATTTGTCCTTCAACACTTTTCCGGCCGCGGCCGCCTGGTCCCGGGTCAGGGCACCGGATGCAATAATGGCGGACAAGGACCGGATTCTGAACCTGTCCTGGGAATGAAGGGCGGAGAGCTGGCCCGGGTGCCCTCCCCTTTTGACGGTATAGGGCTTATCAATAAGGAAGACCGGCAGGACCGCACTGACCCTGAGCCAGAGGTCATAGTCTTCACAGACCGTGAAGTCTTCGTTAAAATATCCGATCCGGTCAAAGAGGTCTTTTCTCATCATCACCGCGGACGGGCTTACGAGGCATAAATGAAGAGAGGCCTCAAAGATCATGCCCGAGGGTTTTTGATGGCGTTTTTTCGGATTGACCCGTTTCCCGTTCCTGATCCAGATTTCCTCTGTCTGGCAGATCATGGCTTCGGGGCGGGCTTTGAAAAAATCCACCTGGCAGGATATCTTTCTCTTGTCCCAGGCATCGTCTGAATCCAAAAGTGCGATCAATGATCCCCTGCTTTTTTGGATGCCTGCATTCCGGGCCGCGCTGACTCCCCGGTTGGCCTGGGTCAGTATCCTGATCCGGTCCCCGTAGGTTGCCAGCAGATCCTGGGTTGTATCCGTGGAGCCGTCATCAATGACGATCAGTTCAATATGGGGATAATCCTGGTCAAGAACCGAATCAACCGCCTCTTTCAGGGTCCAGGCCCGGTTATGGGCAGGCAGGATCACGCTAACCAGGACGGGTGCCCCCTTGATCTCTTTATCCCCCGATACAGCCTCTCTCACCCGGCCTGCCTGACCCGGTACCAATATTGGTATTCCTCCCGGAATCCCAGCCCGGCATACAATTTCAAGGCCGGCTCATTTTCGGCCGTCACCTGGAGATAGGCGATCCTTGCCCCTTCCTCTTTTCCCCAGGCCAGCAGGGCCTCGGCAACGGCTTTCCCGCATCCCTGGCGCCGCTGCCGCGGATTCACCACCAGGTCAAATATCCCCAAAAACCGGTCCTGTTTCACTGCAAGCCCGCAGGCCGCCACCTCTCCCCCGCGGCGAAGAACGGCCAGGCGCTTGTCCTGAAACTGCAAGGCCAGCAATTGGCCGACAGTCCCGCGATGTTCCGGTGCAATGCCGTTCATCACGCAATAGGCCCCATGCCAGTCCTGGGCGAAATCGCTGTACAAGTCCACCCCCTTGTCCCTGTCCCGGCTCCAGTTTTCCAGGTTCATGGTCTGCACACCGGTGCGGCCCTCCCGCCCATACCCGGCCCCGGCCAGCACAGCATCCAGTTCCGGGGGCAGACTCGCGGGCGTGATCTTGAACACACTTTTAAGTCCCCGTGCAAAATAAAGCCGCTCACAGGCCTCGATTTTCCGCTTCAGGGGCTGGGTGGAAAGGTACAGGGGATTCACGCAATTGGCCCGGCGGGTATACCCGTTGGCAAACCGGACCACCCAGCCGTCCATGAAAACGGTCTGGAGTGCAGGCCAGGCATTGAGGGTGACTTCTTCCAGTAAACGGATATCTTCCCTGACCATTCTCAGCTCCTTATCCAAAATTCATGTGTCCTGATTCGAATTTCATCCATGGTTCCCGTGATCAAAATTTCCTTGTAATGCCGACGCCAGTTTGTAAGGGGTTTCAATGAAAGCGGAGGCCCCCGAGGACTTGAGTTCCTCCCGGGTTCCATACCCCCAGAGAACGCCGAAAGCGCAGACTCCGTTGTCCCCTGCGCCGATCATATCATATTTGCGGTCCCCGATCATCACGGTTTCAGACACGGCAATGGATTCTTGTTCAAGGATATGGGAGATCAGGCTGGTCTTATCGTTCCGGACGCCGTCCAGCTCAGCCCCATGGATGCCCGTAAAATAAGGGGAGAGATCAAAATGATCCATGATCCTTTGGGCATAGACCCTTGGTTTTGATGTGGCCAGGTAGAGCCTGTGGCCCATGGCCTGCAAAGCCTCCAGTGCCCCGGGAATTCCTTCGTAGACCTCATTTTCAAACAGGCCTGCCGTGCTGAACCTTTCCCGGTAAAGGCCCAGGGCTTTTTCAATGCGCTCCGGGTCATCACCGGCCAGAAGCTTTGCAAAACTGCTCCGCAATGGCGGACCGATGCACCAGCCCAATTCCGCTTTGGGGGGCGAGGTGATTCCCATTCTCTCCAGGGCATGGGCAATACAGGTGGTAATCCCCTGAAAGGGGTTGGTCAGGGTGCCGTCCAGATCAAATAACAGATTCATGGTTTTCCCTTATCGGTCCATTCAAAAATTCCGGTTAAAACCCAAAACAAATTACCCCCTATCTATAAAAAATAAATAGGGGAAAATCAATCCGCAGAATCTCTGATTTTTTATAGGGCCGTCAAAAGGATGTTTTCAAGCCGGAAAATATGAAAAGGCCCAACCATTATACTTTTCCATAACCTGCTTTTTTACTTGCTTTTTAATATGAAATAAAAAACAATGCAGAAGCACTTCGTTTGAAAACGGGTTATCCTTGACATACCCCTTTAAATCACTTAGAAAGGCCTTAAATTTGCGGATATGAATTACCTAACCAAGAGGATATTATGGAAAAAGGCAAAACCGTCCAACATTTAATTAATAAAGAATGGTGCAAGGGCTGCGGCATCTGCATCCACTTCTGTCCCAAGAAGGTTCTTGAATTCGACGGCGACGGCAAGGCGGATGCGGTGAGGCCCGAGGATTGCATTGCTTGCAGGCTGTGCGAACTTCGCTGTCCTGACTTGGCCATACAAATCATAGAACAGGATGGGGAAAATGAATGATCAGAACACTATCAAATTCGTCCAGGGAAATGAGGCCTGCGTGGAAGGCGCCATCTATGCGGGGTTGAATTTTTTTGCCGGGTACCCCATCACCCCGTCCACGGAAATCGCCGAGCACCTGGCCTCCCGGCTTCCCCAAAAGGGCGGGAAATTCATCCAGATGGAAGATGAGATCGCCTCCATGGCCGCCATCATCGGTGCTTCCCTCACCGGCAACAAGGTCATGACCGCCACCTCGGGCCCGGGTTTTTCCCTGAAACAGGAAGCCCTGGGATACGCCTGCATGGCGGAAATCCCCTGCGTCATCGCCAATGTCCAGCGGGGCGGGCCCTCCACGGGCAACCCCACCCATGTCAGCCAGGGAGACGTGAACCAGGCCCGGTGGGGAACCCACGGCGACCACGCCATCATCGCCCTCACCGCCTCCAACCACCAGGATGTATTCCATATGACGGTCCAGGCCTTTAACCTGGCGGAAACCTACCGGACCCCGGTCATCCTTCTTCTGGACGAGGTCATCGGCCATATGCGGGAAAAACTCGTGATCCCGGAACCGGGGGAACTCCCGGTGGTGGAACGGCTCCGGACCTCAGTGAAAAAAGGGGTGGACTACCATCCCTATCTTCCCCGGGAGGACGGCCGCCTGCCCATGTCGGATTTCGGCGGCGAGCACCGGTACAATGTCACGGGCCTCTTCCATGACATGTGGGGCTTTCCCAGCAATGACCCCAAGGTGGTTTCCGAGCTGCTCCGGCACCTCATCGATAAAATTGAAACCAATGTCAATGAAATCGCCATGTACAAGGAATACTGGCTGGATGATGCCGATTATATCCTCATCTCCTACGGGTCTTCAGCCCGGTCCGCCATCCACATGGCCCGGAACCGCCGGGCCCGGGGCGTCAGGATCGGGGTCCTGGAACTCCAGACCCTCTGGCCCTTCCCCGCGGAAATGGTGCGGGAAAAAT
>JAAUSZ010000239.1 GCA_012031875.1 Desulfobacula sp. | reverse complement strand
GTTGAATTTGCTCTGGGTTTCCAGAACCACCTCCCCTGAAGGGACAGTGATATTGCCCTGGTGAACGATTTCCGGGCATAGCCTTTGAATATTCCGCCGGGAACAAGTGAGATACGGGTCCCTGTTTCGGTAACCAGGCTTTTCCGGGCGGAAAGCACCACCGTTCCCAGTCCGGAATTGCTGAGCAGGTCATCGGACAGCCAGGTTTCTCCGTTTTGATTTTCCGGGAAAAAGGCAGACCGGCTGAAAAATGGATGCCTGTTTCCGGAAGCCGGTTTTTAATCACAATGCTATCCACGATAGGATCATTATTGTTATATTCGTCGGTTGTAAAAGTCGCCCCCAGCTTTAAAGAGCCTGGGACCGGTGTCCGTGCGCCAATGGTTTTCTGATACCCCAGAGAATCTTTAAGTTCGGCGGTATTGACTTGAAAAAGACCTTTTGAAACCGAGGCATCCAGGGAAGGATCAAACACCACCTTTCGCGCCAGAATATTCACGGACCCGGCATCCGCACCTTCCGTATGTCCGGGCAGCAGGGTCTTATAATTGGGGTTCTTTTCATCGCCGGCATTGATGAGCCGGGTATAGGTCAGCCAGTCCGGGGCTTCGGAGATATCGAAAACCTCTCCCTCGGCCGTAACCAGTTTTGTGGTATAAACGATCCCCTGTTCATATTGGATGCCGCCGCCGGATATATCCAGAATCGCCCCATGCTCCACAATCACCATGCCTTTTCCGGCCTTAAGGTCAATGGTTCCGCCCTCAAGGCTCTGCTCCCCTGCGGACAGTGCCCTGCTTGACAATTTTTTACTGATATTCCCGATCTCTGTTCCTTCATTCAAAAGGATATTAAGGGTTTCTCCCTTAATGATACCGTTTTTCTGCTGGAATTCATCTCTCAGCTCAAGGCTGTTGGCCTGTATTGAAAGAATCTTGTCCGAAGCGGCTTTGGTGACCCAGGAGCCGCTGACATCAATGGCGCTTTCCGGGGCCAGGTAGATATAACCGCCGTCTCCGGCATCCATGGTCAGGTCACCGGAGGGGAATTCAATTTTCCCCCGGTGCTCTATTCCCCAACTGTCATATGTCTCTCCGTTTTGGGGCTTGGCCGTCAGGGTTAAATTCCGTCCGGGTGAAAAGCTTTCCGTCAGCGCCGGGTCATCCAGCTCTTTCAACAGGGAGTCGATCCGGCTGTTTTCGCCCGTGGACAGTTTTTGGGAAGCAACCAGTTGGGTGGAGGCCCCTTTTTGAACCGTAGACAGGGAACGGATCAATCCGTCATGGCGGACCAGTTTTCCGTATACTCCGATATCGGCAACGTCAGCATACATGTTCCCGGTTTCTGAATTGACAACCTCCCCCTTGTAATCCGGCTTATCAACAAGCCTAGTTGCTCCGGACGAATCCGTTACTGACTGCCACTCATAACTCTCTCCGCCGGAAAGCAGAATTTTGCCCTGGTTTCCGGCAGAAAGGCTGCCGCTGTTTTCTACATGGGGGGCCAGCAGGAAAATTTTGCCCAGGCTTCCGGTTTCTATGGTACCCCGGTTTTCCACATCTCCCGGCCCCTGATACAGTTCGTCCCCCATATAGTTCTCAGCATTGTATTTCCACAGTCCGTTTTGAAAATCCTCATCCTTTATATTAAGGGAACTGGCCACAAGGGAGTTCAGATTCACCCGGGAGTTTTCACCGAAGAGGATGCCGTTCTGGTTGACCAGATAGATGCTGCCCGTGGCCGTGAGCTTGCCGAAAATCCGGCTGGGGTCGCTGCTGAAAATCCGGTTCAGGGCGATTCCGTCCTGGACCTGCTCAAAATGGGTATGGGCATTGGAACCGATATCAAAGGACTGCCACTCTATCACCACCTTGGGCTCGGTCTGCCGGACCTCCAGATAATGTTTGGCCTCGTCGGTGGTGGTGCTCCACCCGCTCTGGGTCTGCCCCGGCACAAGAACCGGCAGGCGCCGGCAGACGGGGCCTGCAGGGAATGGATGGGCTTTGCCGTGGCCCAGGCCGGGAAAAAGGATAAATAGGTGCATAAAAAAAGAATGAGGGTCTTGAAATAAATTCTTATGAATAGGCCTTTCATTTTTCCTGTCCTTTTTATGAATCCGTTTAAAACCGGTAATTCAGTTTAAAATACCATTCCTGATCATGGACCTCTGTATCGTCCGTGTCTTCCAGGGCCAGGCCCCAGTCCAGCTTGAAATCGATTCTGTCCTTCCAGGTTCCCTGGAGCCCCAGGCCCAGTCCGTGGATGAAGACGGAATCCCATTCCCCGGGCAGGGGGTCCCGGACCGAGAGCCAGGCCCAGTCGTAGAACACATAGGGCATGAGCGGGAGCTGCTTCACCAGACTGGGGCTGAAGACCTCCATGGTGCCGTGCAGGGCGTTGTCGGACAGCAGTTCGGATTCCTTATACCCCCGGACACTGGTCACGCCTCCGGCCGAATACTGTTCGTTGTTGACCAGGGGCTGGTCCGAAATCTGGCCGTCCACCTTGGCAAACAGAGAAAACCCCCTGGGCAGCTTCTGGCGTCTTTCCACGCCTGCGGTGAAATAGATATAATTCCCTGTGGCCCCGTACCGTTTGCTCTGGAATTCATCCATATCATTCATGAGCACGTTGCGGAACAGCAGGTTGAGATCCGCACTGAACTGGGTGGCCCCGGTCTCATCGGCAAAGCTTGAGGCATAGCCGAACATGAGGGGCATATATTCAATGGGGGTGACGGACCCCTGGGTGTCTTCTTCAAAATCCTTCCAGTCCAGGCCCAGGGTCAGGTTATGGTCATACCGGCCCTGGGAGGGCAGGGGGATCATATACCGGAGCCCGGCCATCATTCCTTTTCCGATGACGTTAAATCCTTCTCCGCTGGCGGTTTCACTGTCGGAATCGACAAAATAACCGATGAGCAGATGATTCCGGTCCCAGGGGGCCGGCAGGGAATAGGAGCCGGAGAACACCAGGACCTCGCTGGTTTTTTCCGGCGAGGTCTGGAACTGGGCGCTGATGGAATGCCCCTTCTGCCAGAGGTTGTCATACCGGATCAGGCCGTTGAGCCGGGTGTTGGTGGTGGTGTGGGTGGACCGGTTGTTGAGTTCCAGGCTGCCGTGCAGGGGCAGTTTGTCTTCCACCTTCAGTTCCACGTCAATGGTTCCCAGCTCCCGTCCCGGAATCAGAACCGGAGACACCTTGAGATCCGGGTTCCGGTTGATCTGGGTCAGTTCCGTCCGGATCTGGGGCAGAAACAGGATTTCCCCCGGTTTCAGGGCCGGCAGATTGGCCCTGATATGTTCCATGGTAAAATATTTGTTTCCCGCCACCCTGACCCGTTTGATCCGGCTTTCAATGACCTGGAGTTTGACAATGCCCGTGTCCACGGTCTGTTCCGGGATATTCACCAGCACCGTGGGATACCCGTTTTCATGGAAGAGGCGCTCCAAGGCGTCCCTGGCCCCTTCCACATCCTCGGCGGTTTTTTTCTCGCCGGTAAAGGGCTGGACCGCCTCCATCAGGCTTTCTTTCCGGAGGACGGTATTGCCCTCAATGGAAAAGGACCGGATGGCAAAGCTTTGGTTTTCATCGGCCGGGACAAGGGAGGCTGCCGCCAGCAGCAGAACCCATAGGACCACCAGGGCGCTTGAAAAAAAAAGGAGCCGGGAGCGCATCATTTTGATGGGGCCTTAATTCCGTTAGGGTTCAGCATAGTCTCCAGCTCGAACAGCAGGCTGTCGGCATCCTTGAATCCTTCCAGCTTTTTAACCATGTTTCCCTTGTCATCCAGGAAGACCAACATGGGAAACCCTGCCTGTTTATAAAAGGATTTCAAGCCCTTATCCAGGTCTGAATTGGCCTTGACCCAGACAAACTCATCTTTCAGGAGTTTGATCCGGGGATCCTGGAAGGTCTCATCAAACAATTTTTTGCACCATTGGCACCAGTCGGCGTAGAGAACCAGGACAGCCGGCTTTTCTTGGAGCCTAGCCGTTTCCAGACCTGTGTCATGATCCTCAATCCAGGGAATATGAATATCTTTGAAGGCCGAAGCCTTGGTAAAGGATACCAGGCTCAGGTCCAGAAAGAGTTTTTGCCCGGCAAAGGGATGGTTGAAGTCCACCACAAACCGGTCCTGATCAGCCGATATAATAAAGCCTTTTTTTTCTCCTGCCTCAAACTCGGCGCCTATGATCGGGGTCAGGGTGATGGTGATGGTGTCACCCTCCAAGGAGACTGTGGTTCTGCCGAAGGGCGCCTGCTCCACCCGGCCGTCCGTTGCCAGATTGTGGAGTAGGATAAATTCATCCGTCACCTCTGTGACTTCCGAAGGAAAATAGGGGGTGATCCATATCTTGTCCCCCTTTACCGGAAGTGTGTTGGATTTTTTTTGTATTCCTCCGTGCTGACCCGGATATCCCTGGGAATGGTCCGTTTTACCGGAAAGGCCTGTGTATTCTCGGCAAGATGGGCGCCAAAGGCCTGCTCAGGCTCGATAACCGTGGTTTTTTTTCCATCCGGCCCCATGCCGAGCACCGCATATCCCATTCCGGGAATTCTTGTGTCTGTGCCGGCGATGATCTTTAATACGGGGCCTTCCTGATTTGAAATCATTTTCCCGTTTTCCAGCGCGGCCCTGCATGCCACCTCAACCAGATCTCCGGGCTGCACCTTTACCGGATCCTCATCCAGGACAATGTCCACCCGGGTCTTTCCAGTCCTCTGGGCTTCCTCGATGGCGGCGGAAATTTTTTTCTGGATTTCTTCCATTCCGGCGGCTTCTTCCAGAGAGGGTCTGCCTTCATCTATCACGCCTTCGGATTCAGTTGGCCGCGGCTGAGTTCCCGGCCCTGTGCATGAAAAAACAAGGGATAGAAGCATCACAGACAAGAGAAGGAAGGGTTTTAATGGCTTGAGTCTCATTTTTGTTCCTTTGGTTTTTGCTCATCCGGTTTTTCATCCTCCAGGACCATGACATCACATTTCAGGGTTTCACCGCCGAAAATATGCCCCCAGTCCACAGTAATGGTATTCTCCGTCACCTTGACCACCCTGCCGATGACTTCGCCCGTGCGGGCCAGGTCTCCCTCCTGGGCATCTATGGTCACCACAACTTCGTCTCCGTCATATTCTTTCCGGATCATGCCCCAACGATACCAGTAGCCGCTGTTCTCATGGACAATGGATTCCTGGGTGACCTTGTCCCCGTCCACGGAAACAATCCTCAGATAGGGTCCGGTCTCATTGGAAAACACCTCTCCGGCTACCGGCTCCCGCCCAAGGGACCGGACAACCAGGTCCTTATCCAGGGTTCTGAACCGGGGGACCCTGCGGACCCGCTGAATACTGGAATACCGGACACTGTCATCGATTCCCTCCGGGACCCTGGATTCCAGATCCAGGTGAAAGGCCTTGTTTTTTGCCTGCCCAGCCATGGCTTTGGCAATCCGGGATCTGATCTCCGGGGTGATGGGTTTCAGGTCGCCTTCTGTCCGGCCCGGCTGATCCTGCCCGGCAATAATCGTAACCGGCCCGTAGGCTTCTTTTTTTATAAAAACCCTGGACTTTTTTACGGACGGGTCATCCGCAACCGAGGAAACAGTGGTCTCGATGACCTCGCCCTCTTTTACCCGGCAGGTATAGTCGGTCCTGATCCTGTCCCCGGTTTGAATGGGTATGGAAGGCCCGATACTGCCGCACCCCGAGACTAAAAAAAAAGCCGCAAGAATGGCGGCCGCGGTTTTTCTGAACATCATAATCATCCTTTTGCCAACTGGTGAATCCTTTGCAACCCGGCCAGTTAATCAAAATGGTGTTAGGACTTGATTAATGAGCCATTAGTCTAAGGTTAAAGATTGGTTAGCCCCTAGGAGCAAAGAAAAGGCGGGCCTGCGGTCTTGCCTGCAGGCCCGCCCGAGAGGGTCAAGGGTTAAATTTGAAAAGCCATCCTAATTGCCGGCTTTTCTCTGGGGATAGGAGAAATCCGTACCTTTTTCCCATTTCATGGCATCCTGGGCAGCCCAGAAGAGCTTCTGGGTGGCGTCCATATGGGCTTCATCGGAAGCAAAGGCCACCAGGGCGTCAATGATGGCATCGGTTGCGCCGGTTTCTTTGCTGTAAAGATACTGGGCAGACCAGAAATCATACTGCCCGTTTTTAATGGTTGAATTGCTCGGGGCCACGCCCTGGTAAGTCATGAGGGCGATATTGGCGCCGGTTTTGTCCGCATCCGCATATCCGACAGCGCCTGGCTGGCTGGCAACGCAGTTCAGCTCCTCAGTGGTTCCCTTGTTAAACCAAACAAGGGGTGAAATTCCGTCGGTGTAAGCTGAGCTGGTCGCATTGACCTCTTCTGAAAGCAGCCCGAAATCACCGCGCATGACGGCGGCATCCAGGGTGGCGGCTGTACCGGAACCGGCATGTCTCAGGCAGACAACCACAGGAAGATCAGTAGCAGAACCAAATTCATTCCAGTTACGGACCTGACCGGAGAAAATGGAGGTGGCCATGAGGCGGCTCATGTTGGTAAAGGGAACAGGGGTGCCCAAGGTGCTTCTGAAAAACCAAAGGGGACGACAATGGGGCGGTCCACCTGGTATCCGGTTGCATCGGTTTCTGGATCTGCCAGAGCGTCGGGGTATTTGATATCCATCTCCAATTCCGTTCCGCCGGCATTCCCGTCTGACATCCCGTATGAATACTGGTTAAAGGTCTTGGCTGAAACATCGGAAGCGCCACATGAACATCCTGGCAGGAAAGAGAGGTAATATTGGTTCCGGTCCCGGCAATGCAACAAGA
>JAAUSZ010000238.1 GCA_012031875.1 Desulfobacula sp. | reverse complement strand
ATTGGAAAGGGGTGAAGGGTTTTGGGATAAAGGGGTTGATGCTCAGGGGTGATGGTTTCCGATCTGCGTTGTTTTTTTCGAGGCGTCCAGAAATCCGATTTGATTTTTTTTGTCAGGTCGACAATGGCATGGATGTCGGCCTCCTCTTCAAAGGGGAGGCCGATCATGAAATAGAGCTTGAGGTTGATGATCCCGGCATCCACCAGTTTTTTGGCGGCCTCCAGAATATCTCTTTCCGTTATTTTTTTGTTAATGACGGCCCTCATCCTCCCGGAACCTGCTTCAGGGGCAATGGTGGCCGTCTTGACCCCGCTTGCGGAAAGGGCGGCAACCAGGTCCGGGGTCAGCTTATCCGCCCTGAGTGAGGAAAAGGACAGCTTAAAATGGCGGCTTTTGCCATAGGTGCAAAGATCTGTGATATCGGGATGATCGGCAATGGCCGAACTCACTAACCCGATTTTACCGGTTTTTCCGAGGGCCGTGTCCATACAGGCCTTAATCGTCTGCGCCGGATAAATCCGCGGGGGGCGATAGATAAATCCGGAACTGCAAAACCGGCATCCATGGGGGCATCCTTTCAAAATTTCAATGAGGAAGGCATCTTTAAAGGCGGTTTTGGAGGTCAGGATGGTGGTAAAGGTGGAGATCTGCTCAAGGCTTTTCAGGTATTGCACCTGGATTTGAAACCGGGACCCGGTCCCATGAAGGCGGGGAACATAGGCGCCGGGCACGGTTTGTTCCAGGGTTTGCAAAAATTCAGCCCGGGGGCTGAATTTTTCATAGGCCTGGAAAAAAGAGGGGATCAGGACTTCGGCCTCTCCGAGAAGAAAGACGTCCATGAAGGGGGCAATGGGTTCCGGGTTTAAGAAACAGGCGACTCCCCCTGCGACCACCAGGGGGTGGAGGTGGTTTCGATCAGGTGATCGCAAGGGGATGCCTGCTTGTCCTAGGAGTTGAACAAGGTGGAGAAAATCGTTTTCAAAGGATATTGAAAAAAAAACAAGGTCAAACTGGTCCAGGCCAAGGCCGGTTTCAAGGCTTTTGACCTTTCCGGAGGATTCCCCCGGGTCCGGCAGAAAAACCCTTGCACAGACCACGGTGTCCATCTGGTTGATCAGCCGGTAAACCGTCTGGAACCCCAGGGAGGACATCCCTGCCGAATAAGTATTGGGATACACCAGTGCGGCCTTGATCAGGCCCTTGGCGTGTTTCCGGATGGCCCCGTGTTCAACGGTTTTTGTGTTGAAGCCATCCTCCCGGGCAGGGGTTCGCCTTTTTTTCATCTATCAGTCGGCTTTACGCCTCAAAAATGTCGGGACCTCCAGATCGTCGTTATCAAACTGCATGGCGCTGTAGTTGTTCATGATATCATCATCCCCCACGGCTTTCTTATGTTTGACGATGACCGGGTTGTCGAATTCATTCCAGTTGGCCAGCTCTTCCGGTGTCGGAACCCTCAGATGTCCCCGGGCAACGGGTTCTGCAGCGGACCGGCCCTGGGCTGGAGCCGGGTGGGAGGCCTGCCATGCAGGCGCCTGGGTGGCCTGAAAGCCCTGCCGCCCGGAAGCAGCTGACGCCTGTTGATGATAAATGGGCTGGACCACGGGGTCAAAATGATGGATATTGCTGGGCGCGGCCTTCGCGTCATCACAGCCGATGCCTGTGGCAATAACCGTAATCCGGATCTCGTCCCCCAGCTCTTCATCAAAGGTCTGGCCCCAGATGATTTCCGCATCGTCCCCGACTTCCTTGTGAATCCGGTCCGAAGCCTCGGTCATCTCATCCAGGGTCAGGTCGGAGCTGGAGGTGATATTCATGAGCACGGCCTTCGCGCCGGAAATGGAGATATCTTCCAGGAGAGGATGGGAAATGGCCCTTTCCGCGGCTTCAACGGCCCGGTTTTCTCCGGAGGCGATTCCGATCCCCATGAGGGCCTTGCCGGATTTCTGCATGGTGGTTTTGACATCTGCAAAATCAAGATTGACATGGCCCGGCATCATGATCAGATCGGTGATGCCCTTGACGGAATGGTGGAGGATTTCATCGGCCTTGATGAACATGTCCACCATCCTTGCCCCCTTGGGAGCAATCCCCCGGAGCCGGTCATTGGGGATGGTGATGACGGTGTCGGTGATGCCGTGAAGTTTTTCCAGGCCTTCAAGGGCTTGTTTTTCACGTTTTTTGCCTTCAAAGGAAAAGGGTTTGGAAGCCACGGCCACGGTCAGGATGCCGAGGTCCTTGCAGATTTCCGCAATGACCGGCGCAGCTCCTGTGCCGGTTCCCCCGCCAAATCCCGCGGTAATAAACACCATATGGCTGTCCTTCAAGGCTTCCCGGATTTCATCCGCGCTCTCAAGCGCTGCATCCCGGCCTTTTTGAGGGTCCGCGCCGGCCCCGAGCCCTTCGGTCAATTGCTTTCCGATCTGGATTTTGATTTCGGCCTTGGAAGCCTCCAGGGCCTGCCGGTCGGTATTGGCAACAATGAATTTAACCCCCCGGAGTTTTGCATTGATCATGTTGTTGACCGCGTTCCCGCCCGCTCCTCCGACACCGATGACCTTGATTTTTGCCGAGCTTTCGTTTTCTACATAAGCAAATGTCATAACCACCTCCATAAAAATTAAATAATATCTTTAAACCACTGTTTCATTCTGTTTAATATTTTTGACACGCCCGCAGTTTCCACATCCCTGATATTCAGCTTGCAGGTTGCATGGGAACCGAACATGACCAGTCCGACCCCCGTGGCAAAGGCAGGGTTTTTAACAATATCCTTTAAACCGCCGATGCGGTCCGGGTGCCCGATCCTGACCGGCACATTGAAAACCGATTCCGCGATTTCCGAAATGCCGTCCAGGACCACGCTTCCCCCGGTCAGGACAAAGCCGGCCGGATATGAATTTTCAAGCCCGTTGGAAAACACTTCTTTTTTCAGCAGGGTAAAAATTTCTTCCACCCGGGGTTCCAGGATTTCCGCCAGGATGCCCTTGGAAAGTTTTTTCGGGGCCCTGCCGCCCACGGCCGGGACCTCGATGACGGCCCCGTTTTTCACATTTGCGGAAACACAGGTGCCGTGGGTGATTTTGATTTTTTCCGCTTCCGGCAGCGGGGTGCGAAGACCGATGGAGATATCATTGGTCAGGTTCTGTCCGCCCAGGGTCAGTTCATAGATGAACTTTAGATTGTTGTCCTTAAAAAGTGCGAGATCCGTCGTGCCGCCGCCCATATCGGCAATGATGCAGCCCAGTTCCTTTTCCTCGTCCGTGAGAACGGCTTCTCCCGAGGCCAGGGATTCCAGGGCAATGTCACAGACCTCAAGTCCGGCCTTGTTGCAGCATTTCACAATATTCCGAGCTGAGGATACCGCGCCGGTCACAATGTGAATCTTGGCCTCCAGCCGGATGGCGGTCATGCCCACGGGATTCTGGATGGACTTCATATCATCCACAATGAACTCCTGGGGAATGACATGGAGGATTTCCCGGTCCGTGGGGATGGCCACGGCCTTTGCCGCATCCACCACCCGTTCCACATCCTGTTCCGTGATTTCCCGGCCCTTGATGGCGATAATCCCATGGGAGTTAAAGCCCTGGATATGGTTTCCGGCAATGCCCACATAGACCGATGAAATATCACATCCTGCCATGAGTTCCGCTTCTTCCACCGCTTTTTTAATGGAATCCACGGTGGATTCAATATTCACGACAGATCCTTTCCGAAGCCCGGTAGAGGGATGGGAGCCGACGCCAATAATGCTGATCTGATCGTCCAGCATTTCGCCGACAACCGCACATATTTTTGTGGTCCCGATATCCAGGCCGACAATTATTTTTTCACTTCCCGGCAAATTAAGCCCCCTTTTTTAAATTGTTGTGCAGCGCATCATTATTGAGTTTTGTCTTGATAAATACTTTTTCAATATTAAAAAGGTCCATGGCGCAGATTGTTCTCTCGGGCAAGTTTTTATCAATATACTCACTTATCTTTTTTGCTTTTTTCAGTTTTGCTTTAAAATTATCAAATCCCAGTTTGATGGGAACGGTGTCCTGATCCGGAGCTGAAAGCGGTTTGGTAAAATTTTTGGTCTGAAGGGTGACCCCTGTGTTTTTATGGCCGTCTATCCTTTCAACCGGGCCTGATTCGCCGGTCTTCAAAAAATCCATGACCGAGTCAAAGAGGATGCTGGCAAAACCGTATTGGTCGCCGGACTTTGTCAGCTCAAGCCCTGTGATGACCGGCAGGGATTCCAGGCGGTCGGTTTCAGGCTCATATTCCTTAAAGGGTTTTCCCTGGATATTGATCAGGACCTCCGCGGTGTTTTTGATCCGCACCAGGGCCAAAGGCTCCTGCTCTTTAAGGGTGATCTTCAGTTTTGAATCCGACTCCCGTCTGAGGGAGACCGACTGAACCCAGGGGTGGGTGGCGATCTTTTTTTCAGTCAGGGAGGTGTTCAGTTCATAAATATTCCTGCTCCGGTTTAAATCGGCCAGACCCAGGATGTCTTCCCTTGAGGCATGGTTTGCACCGATGACTTCGATTTGGGTAATATTGAAAAATTCCGCCTGGGTGATAAAATCATGGACAAAGATGGCGGCCAGGCCCAGGATACTGAAAAAGGCCACCACCATGATGAATTTCAGACAGACATTGATGCCGGTCCCCAGCTCCGCCTGAAACCGGGAGGCTTCATCGGGCTCGGGTTTGTACCGGTTGGGGGTAATTTTCTTATTCACCTTCCATCCTCACTTCCGGTTCAAGGTTCACCTTATAGATACTAAAGACCGTCTCCTGGATATGTTTTTTCAGGGCAAGGATATCCTTGCAGGTGGCATTGCCTGTATTGATGATGTAATTGGCATGGATATCCGATACCATGGCGCCCTTCATTTTCATCCCCTTGAGCCCGGCCTTTTCAATGAGTTCTCCCGCGGGCATGCCCTTTGCCGGGTTTTTAAAGAAACAACCGGCGCTGGCCGCAGAAACGGGCTGGGTGGCCTTTTTCAGGACCAGGTGCTGCTGAAAAGCTTTTTCGATCTTTGCCGGATCAGCCGGTTCCAAGGCCAGGGTGGCTGAGACAATGACCGAGGTCAGTTCGAGGCGCCGGTAGGAGAATTCCAGGTTTTTTCTTTCAAGGGTTTGAAAGGTCAGGCTCTTTTTGTCCAGAACCGTTAAATCCGCTACTATGCCGGACATGTCCCCCGCCCGGGTTCCCGCGTTCATGGCCAGGGCCCCGCCCAGGGTTCCGGGGATGCCGGCGGCAAATTCAAGACCGGAAAGGGAATGATCCAGGGCAAACCGGCACACCGCAGACAGCCTCTCCCCTGATTTTGCCTCAACCAGGCTCTTTTCCGGGGTTGAGCCCGTGATACGGACCCCGGATTTCAGGCCGGTGGTAATGACGACCAGGCCCCGGATGCCCTTATCGGAAACAAGGACATTGGTGCCGCCGCCCAGGAGGGTCACCGGGATATCCTGTTGCGCGGCATATCCGAGCAGGGCCTTCAGTTCCTCCGCGGTTTTCGGCAGGGCCAAAAGATCCGCGGGCCCCCCCACCTTGAATGAGGTATAGGGCCTTAAGGGCTCATTCGTTAACAGCTCGAATTTTTGAGCCATGGCTGAGTATCTGATGTCTTTTGTCGTTGTCATACCTTGCCGTTATAAGATATCCAAAAGTTTTTCACCCAGGGCATAAATATCCCCGGCGCCCAGGGTCAGGACCATATCCCCTTTTTTGGCCTTATGGGTGATGATGGACAGGGCCTGGGTAAAATCCGGGGCATGGGACACATCCTTATGCCCGTGTTCTTTGATGGCCTCACACAACCTTTGGGCATCCACCCCTTCGATTTCCTTTTCACTGGCCGCATAAATGGGAAGCACAATGAGGATGTCCGACTGGTAAAAGGATCGGGTGAATTCCTGGAACAACCCTAGCGTCCGGGTATACCGGTGGGGCTGGAAGGCCACGATGAGCCGTTTGCCCTTGTAACTCTCCCGGATGGCCGTCAGGGTGGCCAGGATTTCCGTGGGGTGATGGCCGTAATCATCCACCACCAGGATGCCTTTTTTCTCTCCCTTGACCTCCAGCCGCCGCTTTACGCCTTCAATCTGTTCCAGGGCCTTTTTAATGCTTTTAAAGGAAAGGTTCAGCTCCAGTCCGGCTGCAATTCCGGCCAGGGCATTGGAAACATTGTGCCGGCCGGCCAGGCTCAGGGAGATCTCCCCCAGTTTTTTCTCATGCCGGAACACGGTAAAATGGCTTTTGGCGCCCTCAAATGAAATGTCCCTGGCCTGGAGATCCGCCTGGGCAGCCATCCCGTAGGTGGTGTGGCGGACCTTGATCCGGGGCAGGATGGCCTGGATATGCTCGTTGTCCAGGCAGAGGATGGCCAGCCCGTAGAACGGAACCGAATTGATGAACTGGACGAATTTATCTTTGATGTCCTCGATATCTTTGTAAAAATCCAGGTGTTCCAGGTCGATATTGGTCACCACGGCAATGGCCGGCGCGTATTTCAGGAAAGACCCGTCGCTTTCATCGGCTTCCGCCACAATATAGTCTCCCTTGCCGTGGAGGGCATTGGTATCCAGGCCCTTGAGAAGTCCGCCGATGACCACGGTGGGGTCCAGCCCGGCCGTGTTGAGGATCTGGGCGACCATGGAGGTGGTGGAGGTTTTTCCATGGGCCCCGGATACGGCAATGGAATATTTGATGCGCATGAGTTCGGCCAGCATTTCAGCCTGGGGATGATGGGAAGAGACAGCTCTTTGGCCCGCATGACCTCCGGGTTTTCCTTGAAACGGCT
>JAAUSZ010000237.1 GCA_012031875.1 Desulfobacula sp. | reverse complement strand
CCCATCTCCCGCTTCTGGGTTCCATGAGGCGGCCGCCTGAATCCGGAAAATCTGGAGGGGATATTGAAGGCCCTGAAACCCGGCCGGGTCTACGAACTCATGTGCCATCCCGGGTTCACGCCTGAAGAGCCCGGGATCAGGAGCTGGAACTATGGCCACCACACCGAATTCAAGACCCTTACCAGTCCGGAGGTTCGTTCCCTGGTCACGGCCCGCCGGATACGGCTCTGTCATTTTGCGGATTTATCAGACGGGCTGCCCGGGCTGAAACATCATCCAGTATTGGGTCCCGACGGGAAAGAATAGCAGCCTTTTCTCAATGGCGGCCAGGCGGCTGTTTATCAGCCACTGGGGGGGAAGAAGGTTGATATAGGCAGTCTCCAGAAGGCGGAAGGAATTCTGCGAGAACAGGTTCCGGGTCGTGGCGCCGCAATAAGCGGGCATCCCTGTCAAAGGGGCAGGTTTTCACGAGGAGGCGGGTGAAGGGATTCAGGGGGTTCTGCTCCCATATCACCAGTCTTCCCCCGGGTTTTAGCCTTTGGTGCAGGGCCCGGGCCGTATTGGGCCTGTCCTTTGGGGGAATATGGTGGAAGACATGGCAGCTCACCACAAGATCAAACCGGACCTCCCGTGGAAATTCGGACCAGCGGCTCCCAAGGGTGACGGGGCTGCCCTTCAGAAGGGTCCGGGCTTCCCGGAGGGAGTCTTTTGAGGTGTCAAAGCCGTACAGGCGCAGCCGCCCCCTGGCCAGAAGCGGCCTTAACCCGTCTGATGCCAGAAGGCAGCTCAGCATTCTCCCGTTGCCGCAGCCGAAATCAAGATAGGAAAATTCTCCGTCCCCGGATTGGGATAAGATCCATCGGACGGCATGGGCCGCTCTCTGGGTGATGAAGCTTTCGCTTTGGACCCCGGGGGGAAGACATTGGTTGTGTATTTTTTCATAATCCCCGGCCACCTGGTCAAAAATATTCTGGGTCATAGGGATTCCTTTCCTGAATCTGGTGAAGCATCGGATTTTGTCCCGGTGCGTTCTTCCGCCCGGATCTTGGGCGTCCGAAGGATATCCGCGCCGGTGGCCATGGCGGAAATCAGCCCCATGATAATCACCGGCAGCAATTGGATAAAATGATTGGCCAGGGTATAACCGGCAGCGGTCCCGGCGTCGACGCCGAAGAGGGATAAGCCGAATACGCCGCCGGCCTCCCACACTCCCCAGTAGCCGGGAGCCGAGGGCAGGGCAATGAAGATGCAGATGACCGCCATGAGGGCGACGGATTCGGGATAGGACAATTCAACCCCGGGGCAGCCCTTGGCCATGACATAAAAAGACAGGGCGGTTCCTCCCCAGATGAGCAGGGTGAGAAGGAGGCACTGGATTGTTTTCCGGGTTTTTTAAAAGGGAAAACCCGGCGGCGAACAGGTTGATCAGATCCGCCAGGGGTTGCATGAGCTTTTCCCTTAGTCCTTGTTTTAAGGAGGTTGAGGCAAAGGGAATGATCCCGGGGGCGGACAGGATCAGCTTTTGGATCAGGGACCGGGTCAGGGGAAGCAGGATCAGAAGGATGCCCCCCATTAAAACCAGGCAGAGGCGGATCATGTTTTTCCCCAGGCCGGACAGCAGGTCCGGGCTGAGTTGGTATCCCCCGAAGGAAACCGTAAGGCCCGGGTCCAGGTCCAGGGTGGTCAGGACGGCAAAGGCCAGCAGGATAAGAAAGCCCATGTCCAGCAGCCGTTCCATGGCCACCGTGGCCAGCCCCGTGGTAAAGGGCAGGGCTTCTTTTTTGGCCAGGATATAAGGCCTGGCCGCCTCGCCCGCCCTTCCCGGCAGGATACTGTTGAGCATGAACCCGATCATGAGAGGATGGAACACCTGCCAAAAACCGAGTTTGATCCGGCTTTCCAGGATGATGCGCCAGCGAAGGGTCCGCAGGACGTAACAGGGCACGGCAACGGCCCCGGACAGGAGGACCCATCCATAATTGATTTGGGCCAGATAAGCCGACAGATCGGCAAAGGGGACCCGGTGCAGGGCCAGGTACAAGGCAACGGCGGAAACCATGATGCCTGCCGTGAATGAAAAAGCCGTTTTTTGGGTCATGTTCCGGTCCCCTCCTTTTTCCCCGTCCTATACCAGATTGCACCGGCTTTGGGAACAGGCTATTGACCCGGACCCATGAAATTCTTATGATAGGGCCATGACCAATGTGAAAAAAAATAAAATTCTGTTTTTCTTCCTGGCGGTTGCCGGTCTTGTTATCGGTTGCAGTGCTGCGGTGGAAGATCAGGGCTACCAGGACATAGATGCAATCCAGGCCGCCGGGCTGATAAAACAGGAACCGGTCCTGATTCTGGATGTGAGAACTCCGGAAGAGTACAGAGAGGGCCATATCAAAGGCAGCGTCCTGATTCCGGTCCAGGAGCTGGATCGGGAATACACAAAAATATCAAATCATCTTCAAACACCGGTGCTCGTCTATTGCCGGTCCGGGAACCGGTCCGTGACCGCATCCAAAATTCTCGTGTCCAAGGGGTTCCGTTGTCTTTATCATATGAAGGGCGGCATAAAGGACTGGATCAGGCATGGGCTGCCCCTTGAAAAATCGCCATAGGCCGCTTTCGTCGCAATCTCCTTCCTGTTTCGTATCTGCAACAATTTTTCATATCATCTTTTTCTTCTATAAAAATAGTTGTTGATTATAGTTATTTTATTTATTATAGTTATTTCATAAAATTAATTTTGCTTGACAAGATAAATTTTATGAAATAACTATAAAACCTAAAGTTCAACATCACCAAACAAGGAGGCGCCATGGAAGACACGTTGACTGTATTCACCGCCAGCAAATACTGCAATGTTTCGTCTAAAACCATTATCAACTGGGTTGAGGCCGGACACATCAAAGCATATCGCACCGTTGGCGGACATCGCAGAATCAAAAATCCGATCTGGAGGAATTTATGAAAACCCAGGGAATTCCCATCCGGGAAAAGACCGGGCGCCCGGAAGAAGATCCTTGTCGTGGACGATGATATGATCATTGTGGAATCCATTGTCCAGGCTCTGGAAGAAGACCAGTTTGATTATGAGGTGATTTCAGCGTCGGACGGGTTTGAGGCCGGGCTTCAGGTGAATCATTTTAATCCGGATCTTCTGATCCTGGATATCATGATGCCGGATATCAAGGGGTATGAGGTCTGCAAGAAAATCAAATCCAGTGAAAAATCAAAACATACCAAAATCATTGTCTTGTCAGCCTATCTGGATGATGAAAAATTCGCCCGGATGAAGGAAAACGGAGCCGATGTCTGTTTTTCAAAACCCTTACCGCTGCCCCAGCTCAAGGATGAAGTGGCTAAATTACTGGGATTAAAATAGGAAGGAGGCAGATCATGAATTTAAAGGAATCTTTGGAAAAAAAGAGGTTTGTGGTGACATCCGAAGTCCAGGTCCCCCTCGGAGATGAAGAGCCCGAGGCCGTCGTGGAAAGTCTCAATAAGGTCAAGGGACGGGTGGACGGCCTTGCCGTGGCTGAAATCGAGCTGGAAGGCGTGGTGGGGGACACCATCAAGACCTGCGGTCTTCTGAAACAGAACAATCTGAATGCCATCTACCAGACCACGACAAGAGACAAAAACCGGTACCAGTTGCAGAAGGACCTGACCCTGGCCCATGAAACCGGGGTTGAAAATCTGCTGGTGTTTACCGAAGACTACCGGATTGCCGGGGACACCCTCCAGGAATCCATGTTTTTCCATGTGGATTCGGGGAAACTGGCTTCGGTCATGGATCATCTCAGGCAGGGCGTGACCATCGAAGGAAAGGAACTGGATCAAAAGATCGATTTTGTCCTGGGGTCCGGAGTGGAAACCCCCTGGGGAAAAAACATGCCCAAACGGGGCATGGAAGAAATGGAAGACATGATGAATGTGGGAACGGGGTTCTTTCTGACCACGCCGATCTTTGACGTGGACCAGTTTGCACGGTTCATGAAACAGGTGGAGCCCTTTAAGGTCCCGGTCATTGCCGAGGTCATGATCCTGAGAACGGCGGGCATGGGAAAATTTCTCAACCGGCATTTCAAATCCGGGCTGGTTCCCGAATGGGTGATCCAGAAACTGATGCAATCACCGAATAAAACCAAGGCCAGCATGGAGCTGTTTGCCGATACGGTAAACAGCCTGAAAGATATCTGCCAGGGGGTCCATATCATTACCATCGGCGGGGTGGACAACCTGGTGCAGTATTTGAACGCAGCCAAATTAAGATAAGGGAGAATTTTGCAATGGCAGAGGCGATTAAGATTGACGAACTGGATATCGAATTTAAGGACGAGGTCCTGGGAAAGGTGCCTGCGGCGAATTTTGATCTGTGTCTGACCTGCGGAACCTGTACCGGCGGATGCGCCGCCTCGGAACTCATGGGCATGGACCCGAGAAAGCTGATCCGGATGCTGACCCTGGGCATGGATGACGTGATCCTGAAAACCAACTGGAAATGGGTGTGCACCATGTGCCAGCGGTGCGTGGCGGTCTGTCCCATGAAAATCAATATCCCGGCCCTGGTATTCAACCTTCGGGCCGCCATTCCCCGGGAGAAACGGCCCAAGGGAATCCTGGGCTCCTGCGACCAGCATATCCGGACGGGCAGCGCCATGGGCGCCCAGAAAGAGGATTTTGAATTCACGGTCCTGGATGTGGCTGAAGAAATCCGGGAAGGCCATCCCGGGTTTGAGGACCTGGACGTGTCCGTGGACCGGGTGGGGGCCGCCATGGTGCTGAACCAGAATTCCCGGGAGCCGGTGACGGAGCCCGAGGAAATGGGTCCCCTCTGGAAGGTTCTTCATGCGGTGGGCGCCGACTGGACCTACCCCTCGGTCATGTGGGCCGGAGAAAATTATTGCATGTTCATGGCCGATAATGAGGGCTGGAAATACATCATCGAGGAATTCGTCCACCACGTGGACAACAACCTCAAAAGTCCCCTGGTGGTCAATACGGAATGAGGGCATTCTTATTATGCAATCCTGGAAGGGTTGCGAAAATTCAATATCCCCCACAAATTTCAACTGACCACCATCATCGAACTCTATGCCCAGTGGATCAGGGAAGGCAAGCTCAAGGTCAATGCCGACTGGAACAAGGACATTAAGGCCAAATTCACGGTCCAGGACCCCTGCAATATCGCGCGGAAAAGCGGTTCCAACAAAATCGTGGACGACTTGCGCTTCGTGGTCAAAACCGTTGTGGGGGAAGAAAATTTCATTGATACCGTCCCCAACCGCGACAATAATTATTGCTGCGGCGGCGGGGGCGGCGCTTTGCAGGCGGGATTCCCCGAGGAAAGACGGGCCTTCGGCAAAATCAAATTCAACCAGATCGCGGCCACCGGGGCCAATTATGTCATCGCCCCCTGCCATAACTGCCACGGCCAGATCGAGGACATCGGCCACCATTATGGCGGCAATTACCATGTGGTCCATCTCTGGACCATTATCTGTCTGGCCATGGGGGTGTTGGACGAATCTGAACGAACCTATCTGGGGCCGGATCTGGCCGAAGTGGGCTTATAAACAAGGAGGAATTTTTATGGCCGAAAACGGTAGAGGGTCGGTGATGGTTGTGGGCGCCGGCATTGCAGGTATCCAGGCGTCGCTGGATCTGGCGGATTCCGGATACTATGTATACCTCGTAGATAAAAACACAGCCATTGGCGGAACAATGGCCCAGCTCGATAAAACCTTTCCCACCAACGACTGCTCCATGTGCATCATCTCTCCCAAACTGGTGGAGGCGGGCAGGCATCTGAACATCAAACTCCTGACCATGACCGAGATTGAATCGCTGTCCGGCGAGGAAGGCGATTTCACGGTAAAACTCAAACAGAAACCCAGGTTCATCGACCTCTCCAAATGCACGGCCTGCGGCGAATGCGCCAATGTCTGCCCCGTGGAGCTGCCCAGCCGGTTTGATGAGGAACTCCGGGACAGGAAGGCGGCCTTTAAGCTCTATCCCCAGGCCATGCCCTCGGGTTTTGCCATAGAGAAACAAGACCGGGCCCCCTGCCGTCTGACCTGCCCGGCCGGACTCAATGTCCAGGGCTATGTCCAGATGGTCAAGCAGGGCAAATACGAAGAGGCCCTGGAGATCATCATGGAACAACTGCCCCTGCCCGGGGTCCTGGGCCGGGTCTGCCCCCATGAATGCGAGAACGCCTGCCGTCGGTGCGAGGTGGATGAGCCCGTGGCCATCCGGGATCTGAAACGCCTGGCCGCGGACAGTTTTGACCCGCGCAAGGTTAAAATCGACTGTGCGGTAAAGCTCGGCAAAAAAGTGGCCATTATCGGATCAGGTCCGGCCGGGCTTTCCGCCGGGTACCACCTGGCCCGGAAAGGGGTGGATGCGGTGATCTTTGAAGCCCTGCCCCAGGCCGGCGGCATGCTCCGGGTGGGCATCCCCGACCATCGCCTGCCCCGGGAAGTCCTGGACAAGGACATCGAGGTCATCACCAACCTGGGGGTTGAGATCAGACTGAATTCCTGCCTGGGCAGGGATTTCACCGTGGACAGCCTCATGGCCGACGGATTTGACGCCGTATTCCTGGGACTGGGCGCCCATAAGGGCATTACCTTGGGCATTCCCGGCGAAGATCTGGTCGGAGTCCGCCAGGGCGTGGATTTCCTGAGAGAACTGAACCTCACCGGCAAAACCCGGGTGGGTAAAAGAGTCGGGATCATCGGCGGGGGCAACGTGGCCATTGACGTGGCCCGGGCGGCCCTGAGACTGGGGGCAAAAGAAGTGACCCTCCTCTACCGCC
>JAAUSZ010000236.1 GCA_012031875.1 Desulfobacula sp. | reverse complement strand
AGATAAGAGCATCAGATAATAAAACAGGGAGAAATCGCCTTTATCAGACTGGATTTTTCTCAACAGCAGGAGAAACATGCTGTAAAAAACGGCCGTGGCAAACCCGAGAAGAATCCCTGTACGGTATTGAGGGCTCATTTTTTCAAAATCCGGTCCGATAATCAGGAAAAGGCCGATAAAGGCCATGGGCAGGGATAAAACAAATTTGAGGCTGATTTTTTCCTTGAATACAAAGGCCCCGACAAGGGAAAGAACAAAAACCTGGCAATTGGCCAAGAGGGTGGCCAGCCCGGGACCCACGTACTGGATGCTGGAATGCCAGGCCCAGAGGTCAAGGGCAAATAGAACGCCACACAAAACGGCCAGGAGATTATTTTTTAAAGACCTTTTTTTAAATTCCTTTCCTGCGATGCAGGCGCAGATCAGAAAAAAACTGCCGAAGCAGACCCGGTAAAAGGCGGAGACCGTGGACGGGACATGGGAAATTTTCACGAGCACGCTGGAAAAACTGATGATCACCGCACTGATGGTGAGGAAAATAATGGGCTTTAACGTTTTTTCCATCTCCGGCATCCTTCCCTCCTCCCATGATAAATGAAGGACGGTAATGGTTCAAAGAAAGGCTGTCAAGAAAAATTTCCCTATTGCGGGTTTGCATTCAAGGGAAAAAAAGATTACATAAAAAACCATGTTAAAATCCCTTATTCAAAATACAAAAGCCATCCATACCCGGGATATCAATCTTGCCACCCATCCCCTCCCGGATTCCAAGATAATCGTCCACGGGGTCCTGAAAGACCGGAGGGCCATCAGGATCTTTGATGTCACCGGAACGCCCCTGGAGCCCGGGATCATCCACCATATGGAAGTCATCCTCCTGATCAAATCCGACCCCCTCATGATCGAAGACGCCGAGGCAGACATGGTCCAGGTTCCCATGCCTGAATGCCGCACCACCCTGGATACCCTTGAAAAGCTGAAAGGCCTGAAAATCAGGTCCGGATTTTCAAAAAACATCCGCAGTATCATGGGGGGAACCAGGGGCTGCACCCATCTTTGCGGGTTGATCCTGGCCATGGGCCAGGAGATTGTCCACGGGCAACTGACCTGGAAAAGAAAAGAATATGTTCCGCCACCCAAGGATTTTGAAAATTTCGATGAAAAGCAGTTTCTCATCGATTCATGCAGGATGTGGACAAAGGGCGGGCCCAAGATGAAACACCTTGAAAGCGCCATAAAAAACAGAAGGCCCGATTAAAAAAATTCATGGGCCGGGCAAATTTCGCAGTCAGGACCCTGCCACAGGTAAATCTTCAGGTCAAGGCCGCCGTTGGCTGAAAATTCGATGCCTTCCGATTCAAGGAGCGCTTTCTGAAGCTCCCGGCCTTGGGAAGGCCCAAGGGAGATCCCGCCCCTGGAATTGATGACCCGGTGCCAGGGAAGCTCATATTTCCTTGACATGGCATGCAGAATCCGGGAGACCTGCCTGGCTCCGCCGGGCTGCCCGGCAAGCGCCGCCACCCGGCCGTAGGTCAGCACCCTTCCATGGGGAATGTGCTTAATAATATGCAAGACGTCTCGGGTAAAGCGGGTCAGCATCACCTATCTCCCTATAATTTTTTTCATGAAATGCTGGCATCTTATGAAAAAAAAGGTATGAAATTGATCTTTATTCTGAAACTGTGTTTTAAAATTGTCAATCCATAAGGGATTGGGAAAGGAGAGGACAATAATGAAAAAAGTCGGAATGATCGGTTGGCGGGGTATGGTTGGGTCTGTTCTCATGGAGCGCATGATAACCGAAAAAGATTTCAAGGGATTTACACCGGTTTTTTCACCACCTCCCAGGTGGGGCAAAAGGCCCCGGACGTGGGAACGCAACCCTCTCTGCTCATGGATGCCTATGATATAGACCGCCTCATGGACATGGATATCATCCTGACCTGCCAGGGCGGGTCCTATACAGAGGCCGTCCGGCCCAAACTGGCGGAAAAAAATTGGCCCGGATACTGGATTGATGCGGCCTCCACCCTGAGAATGGACGATCAGAGCATCATCGTCCTTGACCCCGTGAACCGCAAGGTCATTGATAATGCCCTGTCCGACGGGATTAAAAATTATATCGGCGGCAATTGCACCGTATCCCTCATGCTCATGGCCCTTGGCGGGCTGTTCCGGAATGATCTTGTGGAATGGCTGACTTCCATGACCTATCAGGCGGCTTCCGGAGCAGGGGCCAAAAACATGGAAGAACTGGTCAGACAGATGCAGGTCATCGGCAAGGCCGCCTCTCCTGTTCTTGAAAGCCCGGCCTTTGCCATTCTTGACCTGGACAGGACCGTCATCAAGACCGTCAGATCCGATGCCCTGCCCGTATCCAATTTCGGAGCGCCCCTGGCCGCAAGCCTCATCCCCTGGATTGACCGGGCCATGGAAAACGGACAGACAAGGGAAGAATGGAAGGGCCTTGTTGAAACCAATAAGATTATCGGCAGGTCCGGGGCTCCCATCCCCATTGACGGTCAGTGCGTCCGGGTGGGCTCCATGCGGTGCCACAGCCAGGCCTTTACCATCAAACTGAAAAAAAAGGCACCCTTGAATGAAATCGAAGCCATGCTGGCTGAAAACAACGACTGGGTCAAAGTGATTCCCAATACCAAGGAGGATACGCTCCGGGATCTGACGCCTGCCGCGGTCACCGGGACCCTGACGGTTCCCGTGGGCCGTATCCGGAAAATGATCCTGGGAGAGGATTATCTCACCGCCTTTTCCGTGGGGGATCAATTGCTCTGGGGCGCGGCCGAACCCCTTCGCCGGATCTTAAACATCATCCTTTAGGCGGTTATTGTTTTAGCGCGTATTTTTTTCGAGAAGGGCCACCAGTCTCGACAGCGGAAAGGTCAGCATAAAATACAGCACCGCCACGGTGATCCAGATTTCAAAGGTCAGGAAGGTCACGTTCATGAGTTCCATGCCCTGGAAGGTCAGTTCCTGGATTGAGATGACGGAGACAATGGAAGAATCCTTGATGGCGGAAATGAGCTGGCCTGCAAGGGGAAAGGCCGTCTTTCTGATTGTCTGGGGAAAGACCACCCGCAGGAAGATATCTTTTCCGGACAGACCAATGGATCTGCCCGCCTCCCACTGCCCTTCTGATATGGAATTAATCCCTCCCCGGATGATTTCCGATATATAGGCCCCCTCATAAAGGCCCAGGGCAACCCCGGCAGACATAAAGGCATTGATCCGGTCCGGCCCCGTCAAAAAGAACCCGCAGACCTGTTGAATCCATACCGGTGCCTCCCTCAGGGATTGGTCCAAGCTTAGGGCGTCCAGAAACCGGCTGGACACAAAATAATAAAAGATAATGAGCAGGACAAGGGAGGGGATATTCCGGATGGTTTCAACGTAAATTCTGCTGACCAGCCTTTGCCCCCACGAGCCCCTGGCCCCCAGGACCCCGGAAACGGTCCCCAGCAGAAAACCGAAACCCATGGCCCAGATGCTGAGTTTCACGGTTGTGGCAAAGCCTTTTGCCAGGATATTGGCCTTGAGTTCTCCGGTGGCGCTGTCCCGGAAAAAAAAAATAGACGGGGATCCGGCCCCATTCCCAATGGTAGTCCAGGATATGGTTCATCCGCGAGATAAAAACCGATATGGCGGCCATCATCAAAAGGACGGCCGCCATATCCACCAGGGTAAATTTCAGCGGCTGTTTATTGAACAAGGGCTTCCCATTTATCGGATTCAAACCAGTACTCGGTTCTCTCTTTTAAGAATCCCTGGGCCTCCATGCTCAGAATCCAGTTGTTAAAAAAATTCAGAGCGTCATGGTCCCCTTTCCTCAAAGCAAAGCCAATGGGTTCCCGGGTAAAATTCTCCTTCAGGGGAATAAATAATTTGTCCGGATATTTCAGGGCATGGAACACAGGCATGGGCGCCGAGGAAACCACGGCATGAACCCGGCCCAGGTTTAATTCCTGAAGGGCCTGGGTTTCATTCTCAAACAGTTTCAGTTCGGCATTGGGGATATATTTCCGGGCGGCCTGCTCCGCCGTTGTTCCCATACGGACGGCAATCAGGACTTCTTTTTTATTGAAATCCGCCAGGGATGAAAACCCACTAGCTTTTTCCTTGTGAGCCACCATGGACATGCCCGAATATTCATAGGGGATGGTAAAATTCACTTTCAGGTTACGCTCCGGCGTAATCCCCATCCCGCCGATGATAACATCAAATTTACCCGTTAAAAGAGCCGGGATAATACCGGACCAGGCCGTGGGCACGAATTCGATTTTGACCCCCATATCCTGGGCCAGTTTTTTAGCCACATCGATTTCAAATCCAATGAGATTATCTTGCTTATCCTTCATGGCCCAAGGCACAAAGGTGGACATTCCCACCCGGATGACCCCCTCTTTCTGGATTTTTTCAATAAGGCTCTCCTGGGCCCATACGCCCTGGCCCATCAACAGGAACAGCAGGACAGCCAGATTTAAAATTTTTTTCATTTCTCCCTCCTTTTAATAGAATCATATCGAATATCAAGGGTTGATAAATTTGAATCTGTTTTCAATCCGCCGGACTATATAAGAAAGACCGGCGGTAATGACCAGATAACAGAATGCCACAGTAAACCAGATTTCAAAACTTAAAAAGGTTTCAGAGACAATTTTTTGCCCCTGAAGAGTCAGATCAGCGATGGCAATGGTGCTGACCAGGGCGGAATCCTTGATCAGGGAAACACTTTGGCCCGCCAGCATGGGCAGGGTCTGACGGAGCATCTGGGGAAAAATGACCTTAATATAGGTGTTAAAAGCGGTCAGCCCGATACTGTGCGCGGCTTCATATTGCCCCTTTGGAATATTTACCACTCCGGACCGGATGATTTCCGACGAATAGGCCCCTTCAAACAGGCTCAAGGCCATTACCGCGGACAGGAAGGCAGATATGTTCAGTACCGGAGAAATAACAAAATACATGACAAAGATCTGAATCAGCAGCGGCGTATTTCTGATGGTTTCAACATAGACCCAGGCCGCAAGCCTGAGCACCGGAGAGGCGGACAGCCTGGCCAGGGCAGATAAAAACCCCAAAAAAAGAGAAAAAAACAACCCCAAAAAAGAAATTTTAAGCGTGACCCAAAGCCCGTCCAGCAAGGCCCCTTTAATAAACCGCCCGTTTTCAAAAATAAACAGATAGGGTTTAACCCGGTACCATTGCCAGTTATAGTCAAGATTTCGATAACCGATAATGAGAATCAGCACAA
This sequence comes from Desulfobacula sp., assembly GCA_012031875.1. Lineage (GTDB taxonomy): Bacteria > Desulfobacterota > Desulfobacteria > Desulfobacterales > Desulfobacteraceae > Desulfobacula. The sequence goes on along the minus strand of JAAUSZ010000236.1, from coordinate 1,625 downwards.
TTGCAACAATAAAAAGAAAAGGCCGGATGCCCTTTTTCGCACGCTTCATGAATAAGCCCCTATGGTTCGAGGCCAAGATTACCATGAAAAAAGAAAACCTGCCACCTCAAATCAATGATGCGGCAGGTTTTTAAAGCTCCTTTCCTTATTTTCAGGGTTTAGGTCATCTCCACCTTATTGACCAGCTTTCCGGAAGCAAAGGCCGGATCACTCTCATATTTCTTATTTCCGGGTCCGCCGGCAAATCCCATGGACCCATGGTTGATGGTGGTAAAATCCGGGTAGGCGTTTCCACCGTGTTCTGCAGCATCCAGGCCTTCCAGCTCTTCCTCTCGGGACACCCGCAGTCCCATGGTGGCATCAATGGTTTTAAAGAGCAGATAGGCCAGGGTAAAGGTCCAGACAAAACAGGATACCATTCCGGTCAACTGGACGGCTATGATTTTGAATGTCAGGCCACTCATGTTGAAAAGCCCTGCTGCAAGGGTTCCCCAGGCGCCGCAGACCCCATGAACCGATATGGCGCCCACAGGATCATCAATTTTAATCTTGTCAAAGAACAGGACGGAAAAAACCACCAGCATCCCTGCAAGGGCGCCGATTATAATTGCACTGGTCGGAGTGACATTGGCGCATCCGGCTGTAATCCCGACAAGCCCTGCCAGGGCACCGTTCAAGCTCATACCCACTTCGGGTTTGCCGAACTTCATCCAGGAGATCATCATGGCCATGATGGACCCTGCCGCTGCTGCAAGATTCGTATTCACAAAGATCATGGCCGTATCCTTGTTGGCAGCGGTTGTTGAGCCGGGGTTGAAGCCGAACCAGCCCAGCCAGAGGATAAATACCCCGATGGCTGCCAAGGGGATGTTATGGCCCAGGATGGGCTTTACCTTGCCTTCCTTTGTATATTTTCCGAGACGGGGGCCTAAGACCATGGCCCCTGCCAATGCACACCAGCCGCCCACGGAATGAACAACGGTGGAACCTGCAAAATCGATGAACCCCAGTTTTTCCAGCCATCCGCCACCGTTAAAAAGGCCACCCCATGCCCAGCTTCCGAAAATGGGATAGATCAGGGCTGAAATCACCACTGAATATATCAGGTATCCTGAAAATTTTGTCCTTTCCGCCATGGCCCCGGATACAATGGTGGCCGCAGTGGCGGCAAAGACCACCTGAAACATCCAGAACGCCAGAACCCAAGGGTCGCCGCCGACTTCAAAATCGCTTAAGAAGAAACCGGTTGTCCCGAAAAAGCCTGTCTTCGAAGCCCCGAACATCAACCCGAATCCAACAGCCCAGTAGGCAATGGACCCCATGGAAAAATCCATTAAATTCTTCATCATGATATTGACTGCATTTTTTGCCCGGGTAAACCCGGTTTCAACCATGGCAAAACCAGCCTGCATAAAAAACACCAAAGCCGCGGCAACAAGAGTCCAGACATAATCTGCATGGCTCTGAACCAGATCAATGGCTGCCTTATTGGATTCAAGAGTAGGCGCCTCATCTCCTGCAAAGGCAAGAGAAAGGGAAACACCAACCACGCGATTATCATACCTGTCTTTTTCATTTTATTTTCTCCTTCAGACTATAAGGCATCTATGCCTCTTTCATTGGTC
>JAAUSZ010000235.1 GCA_012031875.1 Desulfobacula sp. | reverse complement strand
CATCCACATCCTGCCAGCCCTCCCGGCCCAGCAGGGCGCGGGCGGCTTTTTCATTTTGATGGCACCCGTAAACCACCTGGGGATTGAAATCCTGCCAGTCTTTCAGGTCAACGGGAACGGCAAACCCGTTTTTCCCCCATTTGGGAACCGCGCCCCCGGCCGCTTCGATGATTTCATTCTGGAAGGAGTCGTCACCGGGGCATGACAGCTCATCCCCGGCCATGACCCGGACCACCCGTTTTTTTCCACGGGCCGGCAGGGCGGCCAGCCTGGCCTTGACCAGGGCCGGCTTTTCCCGGTTGTCCCGGATCACCTCTGCGGCCCGGGTCTCACAATCAAACAGCCTCCCCATCATTTCCATCTGGGCAAAGGCCTCCTCCAATGTTCCGGCCTCCATGACCATCACCCGGCTGTCTGCAAAATGCCGGATCACCTCTTTGTGGGAGGGCGCGGCAATGATCAAATCCGGCCGGCAGGCTTCAATGGCTTGGATATCCGGCTGGAAATAACCGCCCACATTGGATTTCCGGAGACCGGCGTGAAAAACCAGGTCCTGGCGGGTCAGCCCGGCAAGAGCCTGCTCCCGGCCGAATCTCACCACCATCTCGGTGATATCGGCGCCAGGCAAACACCGTTGGGGTGGGGATAAAAATAAACCGGGTTGTTGGCCGTATCCTCCATTGTCAGGGGAAAGTCCGCACCCCGGAGCAATACGGGAAACATCAGAATGGATACGGCCGATAAAAAGAACCACCCGGATATGAAACGATATGATTTCATTCTTTCACCTCCTTTATCTTTCCGCTGCGGACATGGCCGCACCATAAGCTACGGTAAACTGCGGAAGGGGCAGCACATGAACATCCCGGCACAGTTCTTCTTCGATGGCCGCCAAAAGCCCGCTATTATTGGCCGAACCGCCGTCCAGATAAAAATCGTCTTCCATGTCCCGGCTGCCGGCCAGGCCCGCAATACGCCGGGCGATGGATTCGTGCAGGCCCTGGATAATTCGTTCTTTGCCGATGCCCTTGGCCATCAGGGAAACGATTTCGCTTTCGGCAAAAACAGCGCAGGTGCTGTTGATATTGACCGGGTCGCTCACGGCTAGACCCAATTTACCGAAACTATCCACCGGGGTATCCAGGATCCGGGCAGCCACTTCGAAAAACCGGCCGGTCCCGGCAGCGCATTTGTCGTTCATCTTGAAATCCAGCAGCCTGCCGGTGGCGGACAGGCGGATCACCTTGACATCCTGGCCTCCGATATTGATGACGGTTCTCGCTTTGCCTTTGCTGAGCAGAAAGGCGCCCAGGGCGTTGGCGCTGACCTCGTCGATGATTTTGCCTGCACCATTCACCAGCCCCTTGCCGTAACCGGTAAAGGCCGCAGCCGCCAGGGCATCCGGGGTGCGCCCAATGCCCTGAAGCCTTCTGCGGTCAGATGGTCCGCAATCTGCGACTGGCCCGGCGCCGTGGGCACGGCTTTTTTCCATACAAGATCCGTATCTTCCACAAAAACAACCTTGATTGCAGTGCTGCCAAGGTCTATGCCTATTTTAATCCCATGGGTTCTCCTAAATGTTATAGCTGTTTGCCCGGGCCTAGATCCTTCCAAAGGCTTCCAGGCGCGTCAATATGTTCCGGCTGTCCTCTTGAACGTAATCCGTTTCTATTTTCAGGAAATTGTATCCCCTGCTTTTGAGGCGCGATTCGAGATTAAAGCCCTCAATATCAAAGGGGTGGCAGCCTTTAAGGACATGGAAGACCACCCTCTGGATCCGGTGGAGTTGCAGGGTGTTTAAAATGCTGTTGATGCGCCTTTCATTATCCGCAAAGGTGGGACAGATGCAGGCATTATGGTAACGCCCGGCCAGGGCCCTCAGAATGCCGTGCAGGGAAGGGTCGTCATAACAGAGGGCCCCGGGCCAGATTCGTTCGGATGTGCATAAATCATCTCCGTATACATCCATGCCAGCCGCTTCAATGAGATACAACAGTTTGAAATTGGGGAAGATAATGGGGGAACCGGCTAAAAAAACACCATTCCGGGCCGGCGGGGGAGGTTGGGTCCCGAGGGTGTCCACCACCATATGGACTTGTTCCGTCCACATCTCGACAGCATCAAGCATAAAACTGTTGGCTGCCGCCGTAAACCAGACCCCGGCCAAAACCCTCTTTCTCCTGAGTTCAATCAATCGCCCAAACGCCTGCCAGGCCCGCATCAGGGTCTGAACCGATGCCGACAGGGTTTTTTGTTTCAGTTTACGGCCGGTTTGGTTTTCCAGGAAGCGAACCAATCCGTAAATTTCTTCCAGCCATCTCTGTTGCCCTTTTCCCCCTGGTGCAGATGCGGCAGTTCCATAAAATGGGCATCCGGCGGCCCATTGGTCAACTCCGGGAATTTGACCACCCAGTCGCAGGTGAAGGGAATCACCCAGGGCAAGGGGGCCGGGGGCCGGGGGTTCCTCTAACTGCAGGGCCCCCATGGTTGATTTCAGCAGGGGCACATGAGTACCCGGTGAGCGGGAGGACGACAACCGCCCGGCGCAGAAACAGCCGCTGCCAAGCCGTACAGGGTGCAGCCCCAGGGCATGAAATAGTTCATAGGGAGCTAAATTGCATAGGTGTTTGACCACGGGACGGCCCTGAATGTCCGGCCCCATGGGGCGGGTCAGCAGGTTCAAAAAATAATCCCAGACCGGGTGATAGTCGGCGCGCTGTTGTAAATGCAAACGGGCTTCATCAAGCTCTGAACGGATTTCCCGGCGGATCTTTTCCATCAGTTTTCGTTGACGGTGATGCGAGGTGTCGGAATTGTGAGTCACGACAGGCCCTCCTTTTTGGTATAACGGTTTGCAACATATTTCCTGGATGAGGAAAACAGGGGCCATTTGAAAAATTTGATGCTCAGGACCTTGTCTCCGGGGCAGGACTCCGCACAGGTCATGCAGAGCATGCAGTCCTCGGTCAATACGTCCTTGTCCGTTTTCTGGTCACTGACCTCGCGGATGTCCATGGGGCACATGCGCCGGCAATTGCCGCACCCGATACAGCCTTCGACATTTTTTCAAAACGGACGGGGCTGAGTTTGCGAAAGAGATGGATCAATACCAGCATGGGACAGAAAAGGCAGAAAAAGCGTTCTTTAAAGAACATGCCCACCAGCATCCCCCCGGCGATGGCGACTGAAAAATGCTGAACACCAGGGTAACGGTATTGGTGAAATCCAGGGACAGGTGGCGAATATTCCCGATGAACAGCGGCATCAATGGTTTGGCCGGGCAGATGCTCCGGCAGAAAGGCAGATGGAGATCATAGTGCTGGCTGGCATGGGCGATGAGAAGCGGCACGATTAAGAGATACCCCAGCAGGATCCATTTTATGGGTTTAAGCCGGTCCCGCGTCAGCCAGGTAAATTGCGCCTCCCGCAGGCCCAGCCCTCTGCGCAGATAGGTGAGCCAGTCCTGAAAGAGGCCGAAGGGGCAGATCCAGCCGCACCAGAATTTATTCAGCAAAATCACCAGCAGGACAAAAATGCCCAGATGGGAAAGCAGGTCCAGGCCCATGGCGCTTGTCAGGTTGGCCCAGGACATTTGCAGGCCCGACCAGTTGCCCTGCAGAGCCATGAGGTAACACGCACCCCCGCAGCCGGAGACATAAGGGCAACTGAAGCAGGGCAGGGAACTCCCCAGTTGGATATTGAACCGCCCCCCGTAAGTAAGCACGATGAACATGATATGCTGGGTGATGAGCCGGAGTTTTGTAACCATCAGGGGTTCCTTTTATTTCTGTAGTACCCGGTGATCCCGGCAAAGACCAGGATGGTCGCGCCGAAAAGGGCGAGTCCGGGCTGCAGCCGCAGCCGGCCGAGGTATGACCGGTGAAGGAGCAGGGTATGGCTGGTGATATAATCCCCTTCAGGGGTGATTTCTTTCACCAGCGCCACGGTTTCCTTGAATTCATAGGAACCGGCCCGGTCCAGTTTCGGATCATGGGGCGGGGTATATGAAAATCCGCCGTCCGGTGACACGCTAAGGTCCTCTATATGCTGACCGTTTTCCAAAACGGAGAGGGTGCCGGCCTGGGCCCCTGCTCCGGTATAGTCAAGCCCATAGGCCTGTCCGGTCTGCATATAGTAAATTCCCGGAGAAGGGCGCAGGCGCAGGTCTGGAAAATCCTCCGGCAACCGCGACACCTCTCCCCGGTCCCGGCTTTCCCTTGACGGGGCCTTGCCGAAGAGGGCATGGACGATTTTGGCTGAAAGCCTTTTGCTGCCCTGGGTTCCAAAGACGTACAGTTCGATGCGGGTATTGGTTTCAGCCGTGATATCAAAATAAAGCCCGTCCCGTCCGCATTGGATGGGAACCCGGTAATAATCCTCCTTTGACAGGGAAGGGGCAAAGCGGTAGGGCTGTTTTTTAGAAGAGGTTTGAAATTGGTAAAAAGCCTGGTAATCAATGCCATGCGTACAATTCAGGCAGGTGTCGGGATCGGTGCGGACATAATAGCGCTGGGTAACGGCCCCGTTTTTTACCCGGGTCTGTTCCCCGCAGCCGATCCAGATATAATCGGGGCACCCGGTATCCGCTGTGGCCGGCAGGGAGATACATCCGGATACCGCGGCAAAAATACAGGTGAGGATGATAATGCTCAGTTCCAGGCGTTGACAGGTCATTTTTTGATTCCGTATTTACGGGTTGGCGGCTTTCAGCAGGCCCCCGCCCACCGGTCTCAACGGTTGGCGGGGACTTTGGTTGCCGCTCAAGGCATTCAACTAAAACGTATATTCCAGGCTGAAATAAAATGACCGGCCCGGTGACGGATATCCTTGTACCACCGCATAATCTTTATTGAACAGGTTGCGGATGTCGGCCTTGATCGACACATCCCCGTATTCCTTCATGGAGAAAAGGGTTTTGGAAATGGTCAGATCGGCCACTGTATACCCATCCAGGGTTTTCCTGCCGGTTTTTTCATAATCATCAATGAGCTGGTCGCTGAAATAGGCAAAATTCAGTTTGGACACCAGCCCGAGGTCTTTCATACCAAACCGGAGGCCGTAGGAGGCCTTCCATTCCGGGTTGTAATAGAGCTTTGCCCCGGTTCGGTCATCCTTGTACTCCGTGAGATAGGTGAGAGACGTGTAAGGCGCCAATTCCAAATTCCAGCCGAACATCCGGCCGATATCGAACCGCAGAGACCCCTCGATGCCGGAGATGGAGGCGCCGGGGATATTCCGGTAGCTCCAGTAGGTCGGCACCAGGCTCGGGTCCGGGATATAATATTCTATCTTATCTTCAAAGGCCGTATCAAAATAGGTCAGCCCGCTGGAAACCGCCCCCTTGTTATAGTCCATTCCGAATTCATAGGTTTTGCTCTTTTCCGGCTGAAGATTCGGGTTTCCCTCCAGGATGGCGGACCCGTAATTATTGTACCGGAAAAGCTGGTCAGGGGTGGGCACCTTGAACCCTTCGGCATAATTGCCCCGTACACTCAGGCCTGGAATGATCTTATAGGCGGCCCCCACACTGGGAATCCAGTTGGTGTTGTCCTGGCTTTTGCCGGTACTGCTTTCCATAGTATAATCGTCCCGGCGCACCCCGGCGGAAAGCACCAGCCGGTCATTCAGCAATTTGGTCTTGGACAGGAGAAAGGCGGCCTTGTCATCATAAATATTCGATTTTTCATAATGGGTCCAATCCACCCCGGTGGTGAGACGGATGAACTGCCAATCGGCCGTCACCTGGGCTTGGCCCCCCTGCTGTTCGTCCTTGGGCGCCTTATTGGCGGAATCGGAATTCCGCTTGTTTTCTCCGTTAAAATAACGCAGGCTCCAGTCCAGGAATCCATCCGCCGTCTGCCCGTCATAAACCAGGTCCACCTTGCTGTTGGTGGAGGTTTTCACTTTGCTGGTCTTATCGTTTTTACTCAGATAACTGGGGTTTCCCACATTTTTGGCTTCATAGGCGGTATAGGTGAGCCCGATCCGGTTTTCCGGAGCAAAGGTCCAGCCGGCGCCGGCGCTGAGTCTGTTTTTATAATCAAAGCCGGTGTTATAATAGGTCTGGCCGCCGGCAGTGGAATAATCTCCCTGGGACTCTTTTGAACCACTGAAGGAAAAATCAAAATCTTGGATTTTTCCCGAGCCCGTCACCGCGGTTTTTTGAAAATCCCAGCTTCCCAGGGTTTCCACCAGGGATATGGAGGGCTTGCCTTTTCCTTTCTTGGTAATGACATTGATCACCCCGCCCATGGCCGAGGCCCCGTATTGGACTGATCCGGGTCCGCGGATAATCTCCACCCGCTCCACATTGTCGATATTGATTTTGTTCAGGAGCCCGGTGCCGGACCTCACCCCGTCAATGAGAATGACCACATACCCTTCCAGGTCGGAATCATAAATATCGGTTTTAAAGCCTCGGATATCCACCGCCACAATGGAATTGGGATATTCCCGGATCATGAACCCCTGCTCTGCAAGCAGGTCGCCCAGGTCATGGGCCGAAGATTGTTGAATGTCGTCCTCGCTTACAACGGTGATATTGGTTGTGACATCTTCTCTCTTTTCCTCGATTCTTCCAGCCGTGACCACCACTTCGCCCAGGGTATGGGCATCGATCCCCGCCATTTGATCTTCTCCGGCCCAGGCAGAGGATGCCAAGGCCATGAACAACACCACAATAAATCGAACAAGACAATGTTTTTTCATATGAAAACCTCCTCAACAGATTGAAAATGGTTGATTCGGTCCGGGCAAAAAAAATCCCCGGACTGAATCATATTCATTCCAGGGATTTCCCGATTTATCTCCAGATATCCAAACAGGGCAATTTTAGTCCGCAAAATTATTCCCCAACAAGATTCAGGCAGGTCTTCTGACTCTCCGGATCAATCTTGCGCCGCGCCTTCCC
>JAAUSZ010000234.1 GCA_012031875.1 Desulfobacula sp. | reverse complement strand
AAAACGCCCTTTCCCTGGATGAGGTGGAATTTGACAAAATCTCCACCCCCCTGGAACTCCTGACCACCTTTATTGAATTTGAAAAGGAAACCATCCGGTTCTATGAACTGCTGGACATGTTCATTGAAACGGAGGAAGTCCGGAAGGGCCTTAAAACCATCATCCGGGAAGAAAACGCCCATGTGGAAAAGCTGACCCATATGGCCGCCTCCCTGGACTGATCTCTAAAAAAGCATGGGCCTTTGAAACACCAATTTTTTCAAAGGCCCATGGATCTTATTCCGCTGTTGCATATTCCAGGGTGATGGTCACCGTCCGGTTAAAGGACCGGCCTTCGGGGCTGGCATTGTCATAGGGCGGGTTATGGGGACCGTTGCCTTTAGACGTGACCCGCTCCGGCGATGAAATGCCGCTGTCCATCACGGTCTGGTAAACCGACTGGGCCCGGCGCAGGGAAAGGGCCAAATTATAATCTTCCGTGCCGATGATGTCGGTCTGTCCCAGAATGGTGACCGTTGCCTCCGGCAGTTCTTTGATCCTTGCCGTCACCCGGTCGATGACGGTTTTATTTCTTTCCTTGATGGCAGCGCTGTCAAAATCAAACAGGATCAGGGCATATTTTTCCACCACCTTGTATTCAAGTTTCTGGGCCTTGCGTTCCACCCTCGTCATATACTTGACGGAAGTCTTGAAGGATTCGGTTTCATAGACCTGGCCCGTGATATCGGTGAGGGTGGCGCTGGTGGAAAGGCCGCCCAGGGCCCCTATTTCCCGAGCCCGTATTCCGAAAGGCTGAAGGAGGCATCCGGGATCGTATTGCCCTGGCCTTCAAAGGATTTTAAAAGGGTCCCGTTTCCCTTGATCTCGATCTTCCATTCCCTTAAATCATATCCCGGCTTGATATTGGGCTGGATGGTAATCTCGTTGGAATCGGCCACTTCAAAGGTATAGGTGCTTTTTATGGAATCCAGGATCGCAGGCGAACCGGAGCGGATCTCCACCCTCTGGTTTTCAACGATTCCTTCCTCAACCCGGCTGGTGCTGGGGATTTCAGGCAGCTTACGGGCCGTGACAATGAGCCTTGCCGGATCAATATTCCATATATACTGGAGATAGGATTTGACGCTTTCCGCCCTTGCCCGGGAAAGGGTCAGGTTATTCTTTTCTTCACCCTTGTCACTGACGCAGCCCACCAGTTCGACCATGGCTTCGGGATTTTCAACAAGTCTTTTTCCGATGATATTCAATACATCGTAATATTTTGTCAGGGTATCCCGCAGCATCTTTTCATCAAATTCCCCTGCCTCGGCCTGGGTTTTCAATAAATGGTAATGATCCGGAATAGCGCTCTGACCCTGGTCAAAGAAAATATAATTGAGCAGGGGAGAACTGTCGATAATGGTCAGCTCCTCAATGGTCACATCGGACGGATAAACCCCCAGGGTTCCCTGGGGCGGATTCACAAAGGTATATTCCACCACATACTGGTACAAAAGGGTCGTGGAAACCTCTTGAAAAATGGGCAGCAGATTTGCCGCTGAAGTGGCTTTCCAGCATTTTCCCCCGGCAGCTTCTGCAAAAGCGTTTAAAAAGACGTCTTTGTTCTCGGTGGGCATAAAATCAATGCTGAAGGCCTTGAAATTCTTTAATCCCTTTGCCTTGGGCGCGATGATGTCTTTTTTGATCTCGCTGTTCAGGTCTTCCCCGTCTGAGAAAACCACCAGGAATTTATTATTTTTTTCAGGCAGTTTTGAAACCAGGTCCAGTCCGCCCAGGATCCCTTCATATAAATAGGTCTGGCCGCTCATTCCTTCTTTAAAGCTTCTCTGGAAAAAACTTTGCAGCCCCTTGATATTGTCTGATTTAAAGGTGGCAAGCCTCAAACTGTGGCCGTCCACCTGAAAATTCTGTGTATTGTCAAACACCACCACCTGGACCTCATCAATGGGCCGGACAATTTTAAAAATTCATCCAGGGCCGCCAGAAGAGGCTCCACAGCTTTGCGTTCCTTCATGGAATAGGAATTGTCCACCATGAGGACATAATTAATGGGAACGTCTTTCCTGGATTTCAGGATTTCGGCATTGGTGACGATGGCATCTATGCCGCCCTTGATCACTTTAAAATCTTCCGTCATCAGATCCTTGACCGGGTTTTCCTGGGCATCCAGGACCGAAGCCAGGACCTTATTTTCATCAATCTCCTGAAAGGTGATTCTGGCGTCACGGCCCGGCACCAGGACCTGGAGCTTTCCTTCCGGCGTATAGGCCAGGCCCGCACCGGCCGGCAAAATCCAGACGGACAGCATTATGAACAAAATAGCTAATTTTGATTTCATCATTTTCCTCCAATAAAAATTATCGATTATAAATGATGATACACACCCATGTGAAAATGTCAAACCCCATCCGATGAACAGTCTGCCAAGACCTGAAAATATGCAGGCCCTGCCGTGCCCAAGGTACACCAATGGAACGGATGCCCCGGAATGATCCAAGGATGAGGGCTGCCGCGCGCGCCTTATGCCCGCTGTTCTGCCTCGTTTCACTTGACAAATATCTCCGCTGTTGTACAATTGTCTAAAAATAAAAGGGAGTGCCAAAGATGGATATTGTCGTTGATACCTCCGCATTGATCGCTGTCATTGTAAATGAGCCGGAAAGAAATAAAATTATTGAAGTAACAAAAGGCAATACACTTATTGGGCCGGGTTCTATTCCCTGGGAGATTGGGAATGCATTCTCGGCAATGTTCAAAAGGAACAGATTGGATCTTAAAGAAGCCATAAGAGGTCTTGAAATATTTAGAAGCATCCCGATTCGTTATATTGATCCTGATTTTGCAAATGCCGTGTCCATATCCAAACAAAGCAACATGTATGCATACGATGCATATTTTTTGGATTGTGCGTTGAAGCAAAAGGCACCCATTTTGACATTAGATTCACGATTAAAAGAAACAGCACAAAGCCTTAACATATCAATACTGGAGGTATAAAATGCATGTCTATACATATTCCGAAGCTCGGCAAAAACTTGCGATTATTCTTGATCAAGCTGAAAATTTGGGCAAAGTTTTAATTCGAAGAAAAGATGGACGTACTTTTGCTTTGACTCTTGAAAAAGCAGCTGCTTCTCCCTTAGATGTTCCCACAATAAAGGCAGAAATTACAACAAAGGAAATTGTTGAAATCATACGTGAAGGACGAGAGCGGTAGACCAGAGCATCCCAAACTTTGAAGTATTGGAGGTGAATTTTTGGAACTTTCAACTTGGCTATTATTTTTGAGTATCGCCCTCGTAGCAATCATCAGTCCTGGTCCGGCGGTTCTTCTATCAATCACAAATAGTCTCACTCATGGATTCACAGAATCAGTCTTTTCATCATTGGAAATATTATAGGTATTTTTATTGTTTCCAGTGCGGCTGTTTTAGGCTTGGGTGCAGCGCTGCGAGCTTCAACCATATTGTTTACAGCCTTGAAAACCTGCGGGGCTATCTATCTGATCTACCTGGGTATTCGCCAATGGAAATCTAAGCACAATATTCTTAAAGAATCGATTGAAACTTCTAAATACAACCATGGAAAACGCAAATCGTTTGTTCAAGGTGTATTGGTTGCCATTTCTAATCCAAAAGCAATTTTGTTTTTTACGGCACTCTTCCCTCAATTTATAGACTTATCCAGGCCTATTATGATTCAGTTTATTATTTTAACGTCAACATTTATGTTCTTTTCTTTCCTCATTTTAGTGATTTACGCACTGAGTGCTCATTCTGCTAAAGGCTGGTTTGCAAAAGGAAATAGAGCCATATGGCTAAACCGCATTTCAGGAACAATTTTTATAATCTTTGGTTTGGGAATACTTCGCTTGAGAAACAGAAGTGCTTAAGAGTGGTGTTTTTTCCACACTATAAACAGCGGCTGCACACGGACCCGCAAAATTTTGAACAGAGAAAAAAGCTTTGTCTGAAACCCCACATCATCAAGATGAATATGATAAATGAATTTCGGCGTTCGTTTGAAATCATACCCCCGGATGCCCTGCCGGACAATGCGGAACGGAAAAGGTTCTTGAAAGCCCTGATTCCCCAAAACCAATCAAAATACATGTAAAAATAAGGGCGCTTACCTATTGTTTTCTCCCCTGCCCTGATATATGACTTGCCATAGGCCTTTTCCCTGTTCCGGAGCGTGATTTGATCATGACAAATTTTATGCCCGCATCCATCGGCGCCGTCATTGTCGCATCAACCGCGGCTTTTCTCGGTGTTTTCCATGCGATCATGTCTGTCCGGCTGGAACAGGATACTTCCAATAAATGGGGATTCGCCGCTTCCTGTGTTGTTTTCCTTTACAGCATTTCCGTATTTTTGCAGTATAATTTCGGTGAAGGCGCCCTGAACCTGGCCTGCGAACACATCCAGACCTCCAGCCTGGTCCTGTTGATCCATATCTGCTATCGCCTGTCCCTGCATTACCTGAATCTGAAGCCCGTGGTTTTGCCGAAAATCTCGGCTGCCGCGACCCTGGTCCTTCTGGGGGCCATATGGTGGCCCGGCCTGGTTTTCCGCCGGGAATTCATCCACCGGAATTTTTTATGGCTGGACCATCCCTATATCGAACCGCCGCCAACGGTATGGGGTATCCTCATCTGGGCCTATATCGGTATTTTCGCCCTGTATATCTTCAGCCTCTGGTACCGGAAAAGAAAGAACGCCGGACTGGAGGGCAAAATTTTTCTCTTCGGATTCGGAATCCTGTCCCTGGTCTGGGTCCACGACCTGGTCTGCGCCCTTGGGGCCCAGTCGGTTCTGTATCTGAACATTTACGGCTTTTTTGTTTTTCTGGCGGCCATCTTCGGCATCACGGGCATCAACCATATTAAAATGTATGACCGGGCCAGGGTCTCGGCCAGGGCCCTGGCCCTGGCAAAAGAGGAACTGGAGATAAAGGTAAAGGAAAGGACCAAGGATCTTTTAGACGGCAACCAAAAACTTCAGGCCGCCGTGGACCGGCTCCGGGAAAGCGAGACCCGGATCTCCGTGCTTTCGGCCCAGACGGAACAATTCAGCCGGGCCGCAGCCTCCATGCTGCTCATTGAAAAGGAGCAGGATTTTTGATACCGTCAGTGCGGCCATTGTCACATATTCCGACTATCAGCGTGTATTGATCTCCCTGTTCAATGCCACCCCCCCCTACCGTGAGATTATCGGCTTCGGCGGGGTGGACCGGGAAACCGTGGACCGATTAAGGCAGGTGGAGATGCCGGCGCACCAGTATGACCATGTCTTTGAGACCGGAGAAAAAATCGGGAACCAGAGCTATTATATCCCCCATACCATGAAGGAGATCCTGAAACAGGAGGCCACCATCTACGGCCGGTCCCGGATACCGGACAGGGAAGACGCCTGGCACCCGGAAGACAATCTGTTTGTCAAAATGATCAATGAAAGGGGGGAATTCATCGGGGTGATCTCGGTGGATGACTCGAAATCAGGGCTGAAGCCCACGGATGACACGGTCCGGCCCCTGGAAATCTTTTCCAGCCTCATCTCCCAGATTATTGTCTTAAAAAAGGAGCAAAAAAAATCCCTTGAGCTTGAAGAGCAGTTGATGGCCGCCAGAAAAATGGAATCCATCGGCCGCCTGACCGGCGGCATCGCCCATGATTTCAACAATATTTTAGGGGTGATCATCGGGAATGCCGAGCTGGTCCTGGATAAATTGTCCAGGTCCGATGAAATCTATGCCGACATCGAATCCATTCGGTTTGCCGGGAACAAGGCATCGGAAATTGTGAATCAACTCCTGAGCTTCAGCCGGAATACCCAGATGGATTTAAAACCCGTCCGGCTGGCCGGCCTGCTGGAAGACCTGATGCGGCTGATCAAGTCCACCACCCCGTCCACCATCCGGGTTGAAACCGGATTTCAGGACACGGACCTGGTCATCATGGCGGACCAGGTTCAATTGAACCAGGTGTTTTTGAATCTCTGCCTCAATGCGGCCCAGTCCATGGAAAACCGGGACGGGGAAATCCGCCTTTCCTGCCGGGCCGTGGATATCAACGATGAAAATGCAGACCGGTATCCTGAATTAAAACCCGGCCGGCATATCCGGATATCTGTGACGGACGACGGCCCCGGCATTGAACCGGATATCCTGGACAAGATCTTTGACCCCTATTTTACCACCAAAGAATTCGGGAAGGGCTCCGGCATTGGGCTTTCCGTTGTCCACGGCATTGTCAGAAGCCATATGGGAACCGTGACGGTGACCAGCCGGAAAGGGGAAGGCGCACGATTTGATCTCCTGTTCCCGGTGGTGGCGAAAGAGCCGGAAACCATCAATCAGCCGAATGTTTCCATTGAGATGGGGAACCGGGAAAGGGTGTTACTGGTGGATGACGACGCCATGATCCTGGATATGATGGAGAAAATCCTGAAGCAGCTCCGGTACGAGGTCGTCTCCGCGGCAGAGCCGGAAAAGGCCCTTGAACTCTTCAAGCAGAACCCGGATCAGTTTGATCTGCTGATCACCGATATGACCATGCCGGATATGTCCGGGCTGGAGCTGGCCCAAAGCATCTATAAGATCAAGCCCCGGATCCCGGTGATCATCTGCACGGGCTATAATGACGTTGTGAACGGGAAAACCGCGGAAGACCTGAATGTGTCCGCCCTGCTCATGAAACCGGTCCGCCTCAACACCCTGGCCCTGGAGATCAGGGTGGCAATCACTGGCAAAAACACATAAAGAACAAAATCCCGGCGGAAAAGAAAGGGGGGATGCCTCAGCGACAGGCATCCCCCCCGATTCAGACCTGTCTTATTTCTGCTGGTCTTTATGCCATTGTGCGGTTTTTAACCACCAGCGGCGGCACCAGCCCTTCCCCGTTTTTGTCGAACTGGTAC
>JAAUSZ010000233.1 GCA_012031875.1 Desulfobacula sp. | reverse complement strand
TAAGGAAGGGTCCGATCAACCAGCGGGCGGAGAGATATTTTTTCCATAGGTGAATGTATATAAAGCCTTTACCGGTTTGTCAATCATTGTAATTCCCTTGCAATTCCCGTTGACACGGGACCCCCGGTAAGTTATGGTGGCCGGAAAACCAAACCGTAAAACAGTAAATGCGACGGATTCCATTATGATCCGAGTTGAAAATCTGCTTAAACGCTATGGCGGCATCACGGCCTCCAATCACCTCAGTTGCCGTTTCGAGCGGGGAAAGGTCACCGTCATCCTGGGCGGCAGCGGGTCCGGGAAAAGCACCCTTTTAAGGCAACTGACCGGGCTGGAAAGGCCCGATGCCGGTGCCGTCTATTTCGACGGCAGGGATCTGACCAGCCTCAGCAGAAAACAATTATTTGAAATCCGCAAGAAAATGGGCATGCTCTTCCAGGGCTCCGCTCTTTTCAATTACATGAATATTTTCGAGAATATCGCCTTTCCCCTGCGGGAGCATACAAAGATAGCCGACAATATCATCAAAACCATTGTGACCATGAAGCTTGAAATGGTGGGGCTGAGAGGAACCGGCCACCTGATGCCCTCCCAGCTCTCCGGCGGGATGATGAAACGGGTGGGGCTGGCCCGGGCCGTGGTCATGGACCCCCATATTATTTTTTATGATGAACCCACCTCCGGCCTGGACCCCATTTCCACGGGGGTCATCGGAAAGCTCATCCGAGACCTCAACCAGACCCTGAATATTACCTCCATTGTGGTGTCCCACGACATCGACTCCTGTTTTAAAATAGCCGACAATATCATCCTGTTGTATTACGGAGAGATCATTGCGAAAGGAACCGTTGAAGAAATCAGAAACAGCACCGATGAACGGGTGAAACAGTTTATCCATGGCGAGCCGGAAGGCCCCATTCCCTTTGCCCGCACGGCAAAGAATTATCTAGATGAAATTTTGTATGATTAAAGGAGGGATTTAGAATTTGGAAATCGCAGCTTCCCTTGGCCGGCTAACCCTGTATCGCATCCAGGTCCTGGGCAGGAGCGGGATTTTTATTTTTTCCGCCATTGTTCAGGCATTTTTTCCGCCTTTCAGGCTATCCCGCCTGGTCAAGGAGATTGAATTCATCGGCTCCAAATCCTTTTTAATTGTTTTTGTGACGGCCCTTTTCACCGGTATGGTCCTGGGCCTCCAGGGGTATTATTCCCTGACGCAGTTCGGTGCGGAGGCAGCCCTGGGGGTCATGGTGGCCCTGTCCATCATCCGGGAACTGGGGCCCGTACTCTGCGCCCTCATGGTGTCGGGCCGGGCCGGGTCCGCCATTACCGCGGAACTGGGGATCATGAAGATCACGGATCAATTTCCCGCCCTGGAGATGATGGCTGTGGATCCCCTGAAATATGTGGTCAGCCCCAAGGTTCTGGCCGGGATTATCTCCCTCCCGCTTCTGACGGCTTTTTTTGACCTCATCGGCATTGCCGGGGGCTATCTTGTGGGCGTGAAGCTCTTAGGGGTCAGCGAGGGGGCCTATATCGGCAAGCTCGCCGCAGCCGTGACCTTCCGGGATATTTACGGCGGCATCATCAAATCCCTTTGCTTCGGGCTTCTCATCACCTGGATCGCCACCTTCACGGGATATACGGCCGAGGCCACCACCGAGGGCGTCAGCCGGGCCACGACTCACACGGTGGTCCTGGCCTCGCTTTCCATTTTGATTGTGGATTATATCTTGACATCTTTATTGCTATAGGATTTAAACTATTGACCATGTACGGCAAAAAACAGAGATTTCAGTGGGAATTTTCATGGTGGCGGGCATGGCCTGTCTCATTTATCTGTCCGTCCGCCT
This sequence comes from Desulfobacula sp., assembly GCA_012031875.1. GTDB lineage: Bacteria > Desulfobacterota > Desulfobacteria > Desulfobacterales > Desulfobacteraceae > Desulfobacula. The sequence goes on along the minus strand of JAAUSZ010000233.1, from coordinate 5,087 downwards.
GGGCAGCGTCGATCTTTTCGGTTCGGATGCCTATACCATCAGCGCGAAATTCGGCTCCATCGAAGGTCTTGAGGTGGCGGCCTCCGTTGAAATCGCGGGTGTTCCCGTGGGAAAGGTCACACGGATCACCCTTGAGGAAAACGAGGCCCGGGTGGAAATGGAAATTCAGAAAGGCACCCGGATTTCCGATGACACCATTGCTTCCATCCGCACCAAGGGCATCATCGGGGATAAATTCATCAAGCTGTCGCCCGGCGGGTCCGATGAGATCCTGAGAGATAAGGAGGCCCTGATGGATACCGAGTCCGCCATCAGCCTGGAAGAACTGGTCAGCAAATATATTTTTAAGAAATAACAGAAGATGACGTTTAAAATCAACAGCACGCTAAAAGAAAATATCGGCATGGTGGCCGTTGAAGGCGAGGTGGATATGTTCACCTCCCCGGATCTGAGGGATAACCTGCTGCCTTTTTTTAAAAAAAAGGTAAGGGGTATTATTGTGGATCTTTCCGGGGTTTCCTTTATGGACAGTTCCGGCATCGCCACCCTTGTGGAAGGGCTTCAATGGAGTAAAAAAGAAAAACGGCAATTTATCCTGACAGGACTGGGGACCAATGTTCTCAATGCCCTGACCCTGACCAAACTCGACAATGTGTTCAGCATTCAAGCCGATACAAAGAGAGCGTATCAGGCGCTGCTCGGGAATTAATCCCGATATATCTACCCGTCTGGAGGAATCAATGAAACAATTACACGCGGCTATCCTTATTTTCTGTGCAATATATGTCTTCTCACCGGGAACCTGCTGTTTTGCATCGCCGGTCCAGGATCAGTTGCAGGGGAGCATTACCAAAATCATCGAAATCTTGAAAGACCCGGCCTTAAAAGGGGAGGCCGCCACCTTGCAGAGAAGGGAAAGCCTTCGCAAGGTGATCTACGGGCAGTTCAGTTTTGAAAAAATGTCCCAGCTCTGCCTCGGCAGGCACTGGAAGGACAGGAGCGATGAAGAAAAAAAGACCTTTGTCGAATTGTTCGGCAAACTCCTGGAAGAAACCTATATCTCCAAGATCGAGGGCTATACCGACGAACGGGTGGAGTATTTAAAGGAAGTCATTACCGACAAAAAGGCCCAGATCAATACCAAGATCGTCACCGAGAAAATCGAAATCCCCATTGATTACCGCCTGTACCAGGAAAAGGACGGGTCCTGGCGGGTCTATGACCTTATCATCGAAGGGGTCAGCCTGGTGGGAAATTACCGGTCCCAGTTTGACGAAATCCTCCAGAGAGACAATTATGAAAAGCTCATCCAGGAGCTGAAAAAGAAAATCGAAGGCTGACCCGGGAATTTGAACCAGGCCGGCCTCCGGCTTTTTACCCGGCCTCTTCCAGCAGTTTTTTCATCCATTCCGGAAGGATGGGGTCCTCCACCCGGTAATACCCCGGGTTATAGGGTTTGATATCCAGGACCGGGCTGCCGTCAACCGCTTCCAGCCCCTGGACCTTTAATATGTTTCCTTTCCGTTCAACCAGTTTTACGGCCGTGACCAGCACCGGGTTGGGCCGGGCCGGGCTGCACGTGGCGAAAATGCCCTGCTTGGGGATGTCCTTCCGGCCCATGGGGTGGACCTTTTGAAGGCTGCGGCGCTCTTGGGGCACAAGATGGGGCCAGTACAGGACCAGGATATGGGAAAACCCTTCAATGCCGTCCAGGATGCCGGACAGGGAAGGGTCTATAATGATCTCGCTGACCATGGCCCTGACCCTGTCGCGGTGGGCTTCGATTTTTTCCTGACGCTCCTCCAGGGAAAGTCCGTCTTCATCAGCCCTTAACATGGGTTCCGTGATTTCGCTGCAGATGACCCCCACGGGGGTCAGGGTGACGGCTTCCATTGCCGGAAAGCCTGTATCTTCAGTTGGTGCGGTTTTTTTGATCGCCTGGTCTTTCATGCAAATTCCTCCTTTGGATTATTCCGGCCGGTTTTTCAGCAGCCCGGCGATTTCATAGGGATTGCCGCCGGCCTGGATCATATCATAATAGCGCTTTTCATCGAGACCAAATTCATTGGATACGGAAACAAATTGATCCGGCTTGTCCAGGTGGCCCAGGGCCGCCAGCACAGAGACGGCCTTGGGTGCGCCGGCGGGCGACAAGGCGCTGAGCCGGCCAAAATCAAAACTCAAGGCCACGCCTTTCCCGGTTTTATCACGGTCGTTCCAGATCAGGAGGAACCCGGCGGGATTGGCCACGGAGATCTTGTCCGTCTGTTCCTTGGACAGGGGGCTGACCACGATTCCTTTTTTCCCGGCCGTGCAATCCAGGATCACCTGGAGGGCGTCCTCCTTGCACCAGACCGGAGAGGCCACCACCGTATACCGCTCTCCCTCCTTCAAAGGATAATGCTTGAGAATATAATGGGCCATCATATACCCCGATGTCAGGCCGGGGCAGATGTGGTTGTGGAATTCGGCGCTTTTCAGAAAATCATAGGGCCCGCCCTTGGCCCAGACATTGGCGATGACGGCCAGGGTGGAAATATCGGCCCCGGCCCCGGCTTCCCGGGGAACGGTGTCCCAGAAGGAGGGGGCTGAAATAGCGGCCTCGCTCAGATTGAGGGTCTCACTCAGCCAGGCCCCATCCGTTCTGCTGATGATGACGGCGTCTCCGCCCTCCTTTTTAAAAAGCATCAGGCGGAGGGGGTGGGCCTGGGGCCGCTGGAAAAACAGCAGGTTGCCCTTCCCTATCCTGCACCCGGTCAGTTCCTGGGCCTGGTCCAGGCAGGGCAGGGCGATTTGACCGTCCATGCGGACATAGGGGGCATTGGTCATCATCAGCAGGCCGGGATCTCCCTTTGAAACGGCCAGGGTTTTCATGGCCCCGGAAACCGTTTCCGGAAAATCAAGGGCAAAGGCGGTTGAGCAGCAAATCATTATAAAAAGGACGGCGCAGGCCCATCCGGTCATAACGGATCTTTTCATTTTGGTTTCTCCTTTCATTTTACAGTGTCATGGATTGATTTTTATTTCAGACGGCTTTGTCTATGGGGTGTCTTCCGAGAACAGGATCTTATGGCTCACCAGTTCCATTCGAAGAATCCGGGCCTTTATAATTTTCTGGTCCCCGAAAATATTTTTCAGCATAAAACCGCTCTCATCCAGGGGTTCGAGAATATCCACCGATTCCAGGACCAGGGTTTCCTTTCCGTCTTTAATCAGATATGCACTTGCTTCACACATGATTTAATACCTCCTTGAGTTTTCTTTCGGCAATGGCCATGGCCAGGTGGGGCAGGGGCTCTTCTGAAAAATCCATGAGATGGACATTTTCCTGGTGAAGGGGCAGCAGGATCTTTACCGCCGGGCTGTCCATGACGGCCTCGGCCATGCCGGCGGTGATTTCCCCCAGGATGGCGTTGGCCCAGGTAATGGACACGGGCCCGATAATGATATCCATTTTTTTTACGGTCTGGATCAGGGCGTTTTCTCCTGACACCCCTTTATGAGCCCCGGCCTTGAGCATGCTGGCCGTTGCAATGGCGTTGGTTCCCACGGCGATCAGATCCAGGCGGTTCTCATGGATTTGCCGGATATATTTGATCAGGGTGGCCCCTATGCCGCCGCCGTGTCCGTCAATGATACATATTTTCTTCATGGTTATTCCGTTATCCGCCTTTCCCAGGCCGGTTTCCTTCAAGGCAGACGCCTGCCGTGAAATGAAAAAGCCAAGAGGTCTCTGCCCCGGTCTTTTACACCGGGATAACCTTCTTGGCTTTATATGCTGGGCGCCTTCCAATATCAGGCGCGTCGTCAATATTCAGTTAAGCATCATCTTCAGATGATATTGTATGCAGAGCTACCTACAACAATATCCTTGATTTTGTCAACAGAAATCCCGGATATTTTCCATGGGTCCCTCCCGGCATTAAAATGGTGCGCATAGTCCCTGGCCCATGCCCATGGCTGGTCTCAGGCCGCCATCTGTTGGGCCAGGGGCCGGAAAACGGCGTCCATGGCATGGCAGATCCGCTCCGCCTCTGCTTCCGAACCGGCAAAACCGGCCCAGCAGTCCCAGATTTCCTCCTCGCTTTGCCAGGGGCTGCCGTCGGGTTTTTGCAGGAGATTGTTCCCGTCGTTTTCATAAACCCGGTAAAAGAGGGCGACTTTGCGGAGCAACTGGGTTTCATCGGCCTCGCCTCCCAAATCCCGGTAATGGTCATGCAGTCGGCTTTTTGCCAAAGGATCCAGGCATAAGGTATAGAACTGGACCAGCCGGGGCAGGGCCGCCGTGACCCAGTCCTGGTTCGAGTTTGCAATCTGTCTGCACAGGGCCGCCCGGCTGTCGGCCACCGAGGCCCTGATTTTTTTGTAAGGGCCTGGGGGTCCGTCAGATTCCCGTTTGTCATGGGAATATAGGCATTGCGCCATTCTTCATGGGCCGCCGTTACAGCTTCCCGGATCATCTTGTCCGGTATGTGCGCGGGCAGGCCGGCCTCGTCCAGGGCCAGGTTCATATCCAGGTCGATGAGGGTTCCCTTGACCAGGAAATTATATGGAATCCGGGTTTCCGGATCAACAGTATGCTCTTCAACCAAGCGGGCATAGAGCAGTTTTACGGTTTGCTCCGTGTCCGCAATCACCCGGTAATCCCAGTCCCGGGTGACAAAGGGCCGGGTTTTGAACCGGCCCCGCTTATGCAGGTCAAACAGGCCGGGGGTTTTCTGTTTGGGCTGGTGGATGATGTAAAATCCGTCCGGTATTATCATGGCAGTTCTCCTTTTCCATCGGATCATCAGGGTCATGATCGTGATCATGATCGTGGTCCTGAAGTTCTATGCGTTTATTGATCATAATTTTCATTGTTCTTGCCGGACCTCCTGAAGTATCCGCTGTACGGCTTTCATGACCGCCTTTTGCACCGGATCGGAAATCGTATAGCCCTCTGAAGTCCGGGGTTCTATAAAGATAAAGCGCAGTTGCCCGGGAAGTCCACCGGCCAGGCCGGTGCGGGCCAGGGCCTCGGTGAGCCCGTGGATGACCGGGAATTCTCCGGCCATCCATGGGGCATGCCGCCAAAAGACATCATCCGT
>JAAUSZ010000047.1 GCA_012031875.1 Desulfobacula sp. | reverse complement strand
AAGGACCATTCAGGACTATCACCGGGAAACAACCATGCATGATCTATTTACGGCCGGAGAACGGCCAAAGGATGAATGCGGTATCTTTGGGCTGTACAAACACCCTGAAGCTGCCAAAATAACCTATTTCGGCCTTTACGCCCTCCAGCACCGGGGCCAGGAAAGCGCCGGCATTTCCGTCAACCGGGGCATCAACGACGCCATCTATTCCCACAAGGGCATGGGGCTGGTCCCGGAAATCTTTGACATGGCGGACCTGGAAAGGATAGAAGGGGGGTCTGCCGTGGGCCATGTCCGGTATTCCACCACCGGGGATTCGGTCCTGACCAATGCCCAGCCCTTTGTGGTGAATCACCGGCACCGCTCCTATGCCGTGGCCCACAACGGGAACCTGGTCAATGCCCATACGATCAAGGCGGAACTGGAAGAGCAGGGTTCCATTTTCCAGACCACCATGGATTCCGAGGTCTTTCTTCATCTCTTCATCAGGAACCTCATTAAGGGCGATATTGAGAATGCGGTTTTAAAGGCCGTCTCAAAAATTGAAGGGGCCTATTCCATCATCCTCCTGACCTGCAAGGGAGAGGTTATCGGCATGAAGGACCCCAACGGGTTCAGACCCCTGGCCCTGGGCAAACTCAACGGCCATTATGTCCTGGCCTCGGAAACCTGCGCCTTTGATCTGATCCAGGCGGAGTATATCCGGGAGCTGGAGCCCGGGGAGATCGTCATCATCAATGAAGACGGCATCAAAAGCATCCGCCATCCCAAGGCGGCCAAGCACAAGACCCTGTGCATCTTCGAGTATATTTATTTTGCCCGGCCCGATTCCACCATTGACGGGCTCAATGTCTATGAAATGAGAAAGGCCCACGGCAAACGGCTGGCCCAGGAATCCCATGTGGACGCCGATCTGGTCATGCCCTTTCCGGATTCCGGCAATTATGCCGCCATCGGCTATGCCCGGGAATCGGGCATTCCCTTTGAAATGGGGATGATCCGGAACCATTACGTGGGCAGAAGCTTTATCCAGCCCACCCAGTCCATGCGGGATTTTACCGTGCGGGTGAAACTCAACCCGGTCAGGGAACTCATCAAAGGCAAAGACATCATTATTATCGAAGATTCCATTATCCGCGGCACCACGGCCAAAACCAGGGTCAAGGCCTTACGGGAACTGGGGGTGAAAAAAGTGCATATGCGCATCTCCTGCCCGCCCCATCGGTTCCCCTGCTATTACGGGATTGATTTTTCCAGCAAGGGGGAACTCATTGCGGCCCAGAAGACCGTGGAAGAACTCCGGGACTATCTGGGGCTGGATTCTTTGGCCTATCTGTCCATCGAAGGCATGCTGGAGGCCACGGGAGTGGAAAATCCGGCTCAGAATTTCTGCAAGGCCTGTTTTGACGGAAACTACCCGGTTCCCTTTGACCCCAAATTCACCAAGCAATGCATGGGATAGTATGCAGAAGCAAACCGTTGCCTTTTCCAGGGAGTCTTCCAATCTTTTTTTTCATATCCTGACAAAATGCAATCTTTCCTGCACCCATTGCTATATCAATCAGGACCAGCACGGGACAGACACCCTTGATATAGAGACCATCGAAGCCTGGCTGGGCCTTTTTTCCGCCAAGGCTTCCTCCACCAACCTCATCTTTCTGGGTGGGGAGCCCACCCTTCATCCGGACCTATCCCTGGCTGTTAAAGCAGCCAGGAGGTTTGGTTTTAAATCCATTACCATTGATACCAACGGCTATCTCTTCCATGATATCCTGGACCGGATTTCCAGCGACGACATTGATTACCTGTCCTTTTCCCTGGACGGGGCCACCCCCGGAACCAATGACGCCGTCAGGGGAAAGGGGAGCTATGACAAGGTCCTGGAAGGGATAAAAAAGGCCGTGGGCAAGGGCTTTTCCTGCTCCATGATCTATACGGTGTCGGCGCGGAACCTTCATGAGCTGAAGCAAATGCCCGGCTTAGTCCGGAATCTCGGCATCAAACGGTTTTTCATCCAGGTCATCGGTATCCGGGGGGCCTCGGCGGGACATCCCCTCCAGGTATCCAAAAAGGACTGGCTGGGAACCATTCCGGAAACGGCGGAAAAAATTGCCGGCCAGGGCATTATCGTCACCTATCCCAAGGTGTTTCTCGACCCGGAAGATAAATTTGAATGCGCCGGAAACGTGGCTGAGAATTTTTTTGTCTTCCCCAACGGCCGGGTCTACCAATGCCCCATTTGTGAAGATTTTCCCCTTCATTCCCATGAAATCCGCCAGAATCAACTAGTCCCCATGCCCAGGCTCAATGAAAAAGACCTGTTTGCCCTTCAGATTCCGGAAGGCTGCGTCATGAACAAACTCCTTCAACCCAGGAACCTGGCCTATGATAGGGACGGAAGGCCTGAACACCGGATCGCCTGCTGCATGCTGAAAGAAGAAATCCTGCCGTCGAGGACCACCCTGTGACCCCATTCACCATCCGAAGGGCCGAGGCCTGTGATGCCGATACCATCCTTTCCTTTGTCCGGAAGCTGGCAAGGGAAGAAAAAGCCGGCCACGAGGTTGAGGCCGACTCCTCGCAGCTTGTGAAAACCATGTTTTCCGGGGATTCCACCTGCCATGCCGTCATCTGTGAGGAAGGCGAACGCCCCATGGCTTTGCCGTTTATTTTTTAATTATTCCACCTGGCAGGGAAAAACGGGATTTATATCGAAGACCTCTATATCCTGCCGGAATTCAGAAATTGCGGGGCAGGTAAAAAAATCCTGAAATATCTCTGCCGCCTGGCCCTGGCAAAAGACTGCGGCAGGGTGGAATGGTCTGTATTAAACTGGAACACCCCGGCCATCGGGTTTTATGACGCCCTGGGGGCCGAACCCCTGTCAGACTGGATTCGATACCGGTTATCGGGCAAGCCTTTAGACAAAATGGGCATATAATCAAGGAGGCCTATGTTTGACCTTTCAAAAATAGATAAGCTTTTTGTGCTGATGAACGAGAATCGCCTTGATGGGGTGGTTGTCGGCCCGTCCAACACCCTTGAATTTATGACCGGGTTTAATCCGGTAGGGTGTGAGCGGTTCCAGGCCCTTTTCATTACCTGCGACGGGCGATATTTCTATATCTGCAACCTGATCTATGCCGAGGATATGAGACGATGGTTTCCGGACAATGCTCCCTTTTATGTCTGGAATGACGGCCAGGGCTTCCATGAAACCCTGAAAGCAGCCGTTGCCGACTTTGGTCTGGCCCGCAAACGCATAGCCCTTGGGGAAACCATCCGGGCTGTGGACCTTATGGATATGGAGGGTCTCTTTTCCTGTGAATTTGTGAACGGGGTCTCTCTTCTGGAAGAACTGCGCATCATCAAGACGGAAGCGGACCTGGATAAGATGAGAGCGGCGGCCCGCCTGGCCGACGGCGTCATGGAGGATCTGACCCGGTTCATCCGGCCCGGCATGACGGAAAAAGAGATCAAGGTTAAAATCGAAGACCTGTTCATGGCCAAGGGGGCCGACGGCCTTTCCTTTTCTCCCATTGTGGCCTGCGGGGCCAATAATTCCAGGCCCCATTACCGGGAAGATGCTGGCATTGTCGCCCCAAAGGATGTCCTGCTGCTGGATTTCGGATGCCGGTGCCAGGGCTTTTGCTCCGATATTTCCAGGACCTTTTTTATCGGCGGCATCTCGGAAGAAGAAAAAGACATTTACACCCTTGCCCGGGAGGCCCAGGCTGCCGCCGTGGCGGCTGCAAAGGAAGGGGTCCGCTGCTGTGACGTAGACCGGGCGGCCCGGGACAGGATTGAACAAAGCGGGATGGGAGATTATTTTCTGAACCGGACCGGCCACGGCATCGGCTTTGATGTCCATGAGGCCCCCTATATCAGCGGGAACAATGAAAGATGTCTTGAACGGGGCATGGCCTTCAGCATTGAACCCGGCATCTGCATCCCGGGCCGGGTGGGTATGCGGGTGGAGGATATCGTGGCCGTCAACCACCGGGGGGAGACCGAGGTGCTGAATCAATTTACACGGGATATCCTTATTATTAAATGAGGAAGATTAACTGAGGGCGGATCTTATTTTCTCTTTGGTTTTTTCTTTCTGCCGCTTTCCCATGCTTCCTGTTCCCGGATCATGTCCTGGAGGCTCGCCTCCTCATTGGACAGGGACACCGTATAATCATAGTCTTTTTTATGGATCGGGATAACCTCGATTTTTTATTTAAAAAGGTCTGAATGGCCTCCACTCTTTCCTTTTCTTCGGTGCTGCAATAGGAAAGGGCGATTCCTTTTCTCACCCCCCGGCCCGTCCTTCCCACCCGGTGGACATAATTTTCAGCCTTGTCCGGGAGATCATAATTGATGACATAATCGACATCCGGAATATCAATTCCCCGGGCGCTGATATCCGTGGCAATGAGAATGCGGGTCAGGCCTTCTTTAAACCCCTCCATGACGCCTGTCCTGTCCTTCTGGTCCTTTTCGCCGTGGAGGGTGACCGATTCTATTCCCACTCGCCCCAGGGCCTTGGCCACCCGCTCGGCCCTGACCCGGGTTCTGACGAAAACAATGATCTTGGCCTCGGGGTGGTCCGTGATGAACCGCCTCAAAAAGAACCGTTTGTCATCCATTTCCACGTGCAGGAGAAAATGGGTGACGTTTTTTGAAACCGGATCTTCCGGAGACACCTGGATCCGGATGGCCGAGGTTCTGACCTGGGAAAAGGCCAGTTTTTTGATCTCTTTATTCAGGGTTGCCGAAAAGAAAAGCGTCTGGTGTTTCTGGACCAGCATTTTCTTGACGGCTTGAATATCTTTGATAAATCCGGGATCCAGCATCCGGTCCGCCTCATCCAGAACCAGGGTGTCCACCTGGTGAATGCCGATGGCTCCCTGGCTGATGAGGTCAAACATCCGGCCGGGGGTGGCCACCAGGATGTCAATGCCGTCGGCCAGTTTCTGGATCTGCCGGTCCTGTTCCACGCCGCCGAAAACAGCAAAGGCCGTTACCTTTGTGTGTTTTGAAAGGTCGTTTAATACGCCGCCGATCTGGGCCGCCAGCTCCCTTGTGGGCACCATGATGATACATTTGATGCCAAAGGATTTTTTGGAGGTCTTCATCCGGTGGATCCGGTCAATGACGGGAATGGCAAAGGCGGCTGTTTTCCCCGTCCCGGTCTGGGCAACGGCAACACATCCTCTCCTTTCAGGATGGAGGGGATGGCCTTGAACTGGATATCGGTGGGGCGCTTGAACCCGAGCCCGGATAAATTTTTCTTTATATCGGATGAGATATGGTAGGTTTCAAATTTCATGGAGCCTTCACTGGTGTTAATGTTAGGGCTTTAAGATACAGGCGAATGCATAATAATGCAACAGGCGTGAGGGAAGCAGTGAAAGTTTTTCTTGACAGCGTGAGGATAAGCTTCTATTTTGGTTGGGTAATTCAGGTGCTGCAGGCGCAGATAAAAGGGAATCCTGTGAGAATCAGGAACGGACCCGCCGCTGTAACCGGGGATGAAGGTCACAGATACCACTGTTGATAGACTGATGAACGGGAAGGTGTGACCCGTAAAATGATCCGGAAGCCAGAAAACCTGCCTGGATGTTTGGTCGTGTTGCTTGCGAGGACAAGGGACGGATCAATAAGATGAGGATAAAAACGGTTCCCATGTCAGACTGGCTCTGATATGGGATTTTTTATTGATGCCCGGTCCGCGCTTGCAACCTTATAACCGAGGAGTGTTATGAAAAAATTTGGTTTTACCCCATGGGATCTTGATCCGGGCCTGTTTTCAGATTCCCGTTGTTTTGATTTGTTTCACATGAAACAATTTCAGAACTCAGATTCCTGCCATGAAACCGGTCTCTTTCATACCTGCTCCATAAAAACCGGGCTTGGGGGTGAAATAATTCCCCGGGGCCATGGATCAGATCATAAGAGCGCATCTTATATTTCCATCAAAGGTGCGGTAAGAGCTTCAGGCGTCAGCCTGTAGATTATGGCAGCAATTTGAGTATACCGGGTGCCATATTAAAGGGGAGAACAGGGTTTCTGGTGATCCTGTTCTCCCTCCTCCTTGTTTTGATGATTCTTCTCTCGCTTTCCATGGGTATATCAAAATTCCCATAGCCGATATTTTTGATATTCTCGTGACAAAGGCTGCCTTTCCGGGTCCCGACCTTCAAGCCATCAATGAAACCCATCTGGCTGTTATCAAGGATGTCCGGCTGCCGAGGATCTTGTCCTGCGCCGGTGTCGGCGCGGCCCTGGCCCTTTCCGGCGTTTTGTTCCAGGGGATCTTGCTGAATCCCCTGGCTGATCCCTATACCCTGGGCGTTTCCGCGGGGGCCGCCTTTGGCGCCGGCATTGCCATCCTGCTGAACCTGGGCCATACCTTTGTTTCCGTGCCCCTGTTTGCGTTTGCCGGGGCCTGCCTTACCCTTTTTATGGTTATTTTCCTCTCCTATTCGGCAAAAAATCCCATGGCCGGGCTTTCCTCCAACAACCTGATTTTATCCGGTGTAATTGTGGCCGCCATTCTTTCAGCCGGGATCAGCTTTTTGAAATTCATTGCCAATGAGCAGGTGTCCGTCATTATCTTCTGGCTCATGGGAAGTTTCGCGTCCAAAACCTGGCCCAATGTGTTCGTCATTGCGGCATTTCTTGGGGCCGGGTTTTTTATTTCCATGTTTTATGCCAGGGACCTCAACCTGATTTCCCTGGGCCCCAAATCCGCGGCAAGTCTGGGGGTGGACTTAAAAAAGGTCACCTTTGTTCTTCTGCTTTCAGGTTCGCTGCTGGCCGCGGTCTGCGTGTCGGTGTCAGGAATTATCGGTTTTGTCGGTCTTCTGGTGCCCCATATGGTTAGGTTTATTACGGGCCCGGACAATCGAAAACTGATCCCGCTGTCCATGCTGACCGGGGGCATCCTCCTTCTTTTTGCCGACACCATCACCCGGGCGGTTCTTCCCCATGAAATTCCCATCGGGGTTCTGACCGCCTTGACCGGCGGCCCTGTTTTTGCTGGATATTTAAAAAGAACCGGTTTAAATAGGGCGGCCATGAAACTTTCCCTCAATCATATATTCTTTTCCTATGATGCCGATTCCAGCCCTGCCGGCATGATTATCAAGGATTTCGGAGGGGCTTTCACGGCCGGGGCCTTTTATTCCGTCATCGGCCCCAATGGAAGCGGCAAAACCACACTTCTGGATTTGATTTCCGGCTTTTTGAAACCCCTTTCCGGGGGCATCGAAATCGACGGGACCCCGATATTTTCATTTTCAAAAAAAGCCCTGGCAAGACGCATTTCAATAGTTTCCCAGGATCATGCCGTCAATTTCCCCTTCTCTGTAAAAGAGATCATTTTGATGGGCCGGCATCCCCATATCCCGAGATTTTCCCCGCCTTCGGCCAAAGATATTCAAACGGCGGAGGAAACCATGGATCTCTGCGGCATTGCCCATTTACAGGACCGGAAGATCAATGAACTTTCGGGAGGGGAAAGACAGCGGTGTGTGTTTGCCAGGGCCCTGTGCCAGGACACGCCCATCCTGCTTCTGGATGAAGCTTTTTCCAATATGGACATCCATCATACCCTGCAGATGCTGCAACTGGTCAAGCATTCGGTAAAAGAAAAAAACAGGCTGGTGATCTCGGTCTTCCATGATCTGAACCTTGCCTCCTCATGGTCCGATGATCTTCTTGTTCTGAAAAAAGGCGAGATCAGGGCCTTTGGAAAATCAGCGGACGTCCTGACGGAAAGGATCATCAAAGAGGTCTTTGAGGTGGGTTCCATTGTGGAATATAATGAATACGTTCAAGCCAAGCAGGTGTATTATCCGATTCAATAATCTCACAGCAGGGGTGGTTTTCCTGATCTTATTTATTTTTGCCGGGTTCTGTCAGGCCATGACGGTAACGGATCATCACCAGCGCCGCATTGTTTTTGATCAACCGTTTCAGCGCATCATCTCCCTGTATGGGGCCCACACGGAAAACCTATATTATCTGGGCCTTGAGGAACAAATCCTAGGCGTTTCCATCAACGACACCTATCCTCAAAGGCGGCCGGAAAACAAAAATTTTCCTACCATGACGACCCTGAAAAATTTTTGGCCTTTGCACCGGATCTGGTTCTCATCCGGCCCATGATCGACAACGGCTATCCGGCATTGATTCAGCGTCTTGAGAAATCCGGGATTACGGTTGTTTCCCTTCAGCCCTCCGATATTGATGAGATGTATGATTACTGGCGCACGCTCGGCCTTTTGACCGGCAAATCAGATGCGGCGGAAACAATGATTCGGGAATTCAAGGATAAAACCGGTCATCTCCGGTCCTTAACCCAAGATCTGCAGATTAAGAAAAAGGTCTATTTTGAGGCCATTCATACGAAAATGAAAACCTTTACCCGGGGTGCCATGCCCATCTTTGTCCTTGAAACCGCGGGAGGGGTGAATATCGCTTCGGACGCCCTTGCATCCAGGGATACCAATATCGCTGTCTACGGTAAGGAGCAATTGCTTTCAAAAGCTTCGGAAATAGATGTATTCCTTGCCCAGAGCGGGATTATGAATTCAGTCAGCCTAGAAGAAATTAAAAATGAACCCGGCTTTAATATCCTTAAGGCCGTAAAAAACAACCAGGTCTACCTCATTGATGAAAATATCATTTCCAGACCGGTTCCAAGGCTTTATCAAGGCGTGGTGACCGTTGGAAGAATTCTTTACCCGGATATTTTCACGGAAAAAAATTTGAATAAGGAAATGGAATGAATAAAACCGGAAAACTTTTCGGGGTGGGTGTCGGCCCCGGCGACCCAGAACTTTTGACCATGAAGGCAGTCCGGGTGATTAAAGAAGCAGACGTGATTTTTACGGCAGCCTCATCCAAGAATGCCTACAGCCTGGCTGTGGAAATAGCCTCGCCCTATATATCATCCGATGTTCCCGTAAACACCCTTTCTTTTCCCATGACCAAGGATGTCCGGACCGTTGAAAAAGCCTGGATTGAAAATGCACAGATCATTGCCGGCAGCCTGAAACAAGGCTTGAATGCGGTATTCCTGACCCTGGGAGATCCCACGACCTATTCCACTTTCGGGTATATCCTCAAGAAAATGAAATGCGTCATGCCCGAAGCCGAGATCGAAACCATTCCCGGCATCACATCCTTTCATGCCGCCTCTGCCCGCCTGAACCGCATATTGGTGGAAGGGGAAGAATCTTTGTTGCTGACCTCGGGCGCCTTTGGCGGGGACCGGATCAGAAATGTAGATGGTGTGGAAAATGTGGCCATCGTCAAGGCCTATAAAAATATCAAAGATATCAACCAGGCATTAAAGGATACGGGCCTTTACAAAAAAAGTGTGGCCGTGTCGAAATGCGGACGTGACAAGGAAGAGATCATCCATGATATCGGTGATCTGGAAAACAGGGAGCCGGATTACTGGACCCTGATTCTCGCTTCAAAGTGAAAGATTCTCCGGATGCATGATATGAATGCAATAGATGTTATCGGAACAGGCTTGGGCAGGGATGACCTGACGCCAAAGCACCTTGAACTCATCCGGGCCTGCGATATCCTTGTGGGCGGAGAGCGTCATCTCAAATGGTTTGATGGCCTCGGAAAGCAGACAATTCCCATCAAGGGTCCCATTGCCGAAGTGGTTGAGGCCATCCGGGAAAAGATGGGCCGGAACCGGATGGTTGTCCTGGCCTCGGGAGACCCGCTTTTTTACGGGATCGGGTCTACCCTGATTCAATATTTTGACAAGGCCCAATTAAATATCCACTCCAATATATCTTCTGTGTCCGCGGCCTTTGCCGCCATTAAGGAGCCCTGGCATGATGCCTTGGTGATCAGCCTTCACGGCAGGAAAGGCGCTGAAACCCTTTCCTTTTCCAGATTTTCCAGTAAAGATAAAATTGCCTTTCTGACCTCTCCTGACATGCATCCCGGAGTTATTGCTGAAATGCTCGGCAGGGAAGATATCTACGATTTCAGGCTCTGTGTCTTGGAAAATTTGGGTGCAAGGGACCTGGAAAGGATATCCTGGTTTGAGAATACGGATCTTGTGAGCCGGCAGACCTTCCGGGATCCCAATATTGTGATTCTTTTGAGGCGGAGTGTGCAAACCCCCACTGTTTCACGGGAAACATATATCGGCATGGAAGATTCCCTGTTCACGCATTCAAAAGGCCTCATCACCAAATCTGAAGTCCGGTGCATCTCGATTTCCAAATTAAAACTGGTTAAGAAAGATCATGTATTATGGGATATCGGGTCAGGCTCGGGTTCCGTCGGGATCGAGGCCTCCTTTCTGATTCCCCGGGGCCTGGTCTATGCCGTTGAAAAACATCCGGGCCGGATTCAGGATATGGTTCAGAATATCAACAATTTTAACTGCTCCAATGTTAAAGCGGTAAATGCCGAATTTCCGGCAGGCATTGAAGACTTCAAAACTCCGGACAGGATATTTATCGGCGGCGGCGGCGAAAACCTGGCCGGGATCATGGATGTCTGCTGCGAAAGACTGGCGCCGGCCGGTAGGATTGTCGTCAATACGGTTCTTTTGCAAACCATTGCAACCACCTTGGCCGGTCTTGAAAAGCACGGGTTTTCAACGGAGGCGGTCCAGGTTCAGGTGTCCCGGTCCAAGGCCATGCCCTATGGGGACAGGCTGGAAGCCTCAAACCCGGTCTGGATCATTTCAGGAGTGAAACAAGGATAAGGGGAATTTCCATGAAAGATACAAACAAGGTCATTTTTGCAGGAGCGGGTCCGGGAGATCCGGAGCTGATAACCGTTAAGGCCATGAACGCCATGAGGGCGGCGGACCTTATTATTTATGCGGGCTCCCTTGTCCCTGAAGCGGTTTTGTGCTGGAAGGGAGAAAAGACAAGGGCTCTTTCCAGTGAAGACATGGATCTGGTGCAGATCATTGATACCATCCAAACCAATTATGCCAAGGGAAAAAAAGTCATCCGCCTGCATACCGGTGACCCGGCTCTATATGGCGCCATCTTTGAACAGATGCGGGAGCTGAATGCCTTGAATATCCCTTTTGAGGTTATTCCGGGAGTCACCGCTGCTTTTGCCGCCTCGGCAAAAATGAAAATGGAATATACGCTTCCCGAAGAAACCCAGACCCTGATTCTGACCCGGATTTCCGGGCGGACCCCGGTCCCGGAAGCTGAAGATCTTGATAAACTGGCCTCCCACCGTTCTTCCCTGGTGATTTATTTGAGCCTGGGCCAGATAAAAAAAGTTCAAGGTATTCTGGAAACCCATTACGGGAAAGACAGCCTCTGCGCCGTGGCGTTTAAGGTCAGCCATCCCGAGGAAAAAATCATTTATACCCCAATCGGCAGGCTGGCAAAAACCTGTGAAGAAAACCGGATTACCCGACATGCCCTGGTCCTGGCCGGAAAAGCCGTTGAGGCCAGTCTTGATCCGGCCCGGATTTTATCTTCAAAATTATATGATCCTGGATTCTCCCATGGGTATCGCACCGCGAAATAATAACGGGACCGATGAGTTCGCGGTCTGGAGCATTACGCCCAAAGGGAGGGACCTGGGCCTCAGGATTAAACATGCCGTGCAGGGTGCCGCCTTGTTTATATCCAAAACGGTAAGCCAGGGTGCTGACCCTGAAAGCAAGGTATTTGAATTTGACACCCTGGGCCTTGAAATCAAAAAACAATTTAACCGCTATCCCGGCCATGTTTTCATCTTTTCCACGGGGATCGCTGTAAGGGTGATTGCACCGCTCCTGAAGTCCAAACTGGTTGACTCGGCCGTGGTGGTGGTGGATGATAACGGGACCCATGTCGTCAGCCTTATTTCCGGCCATATCGGCGGGGCCAATGCCCTTACGCATCAAATTGCCGGGATCCTCCATGCGCGGCCCGTCATTACCACGGCAACAGACACCAACGGTCTGCCTGCCATCGACGTCATCGCCAAAGAAAAAAAACTTTATATTGAAACGCCCCGGAATATCAAACGCATCAATATGGCCTTTCTCATGGGAAACCCAGTGGACATCCATGATCCCCTGGGGCTGATCGAAAATGAACTGCACGGGATCTCCCTGGTAAAAGGATCTCCCCATGACCAATCCTTTGAAAAGATTTACTGTTCCCATGAGATTCGGGAGGTTTCACGTGAAACCATGGTGTTAAGGCCGCGGGTATTGAGTGTGGGAATCGGCTGCAACAGGGAACCGGGGCTGAGGACATCCATGACTTTCTGGCCCTTGTGTTCAGGGAAGGGAATTTGTCCATGCAGAGCATCCAGAGTCTCTCCTCGATTGATTTGAAAAAAAATGAACCAGGGCTTTTGTCCCTGGCTGAAAAAATGAACCTTCCCCTGGAGTTTCATACCCGGGAAGCTCTGAATTCCGTAGCCTCCATCGAAACCCCGTCACCCATGGTTGAAAGCCATGTGGGCGTTAAAAGCGTATCCGAGGCCTCGGCCATCCTCTCGGCCGGCCTTGGCCGTCTGATCATCACCAAAAAAAAGAACAAGGATGTCACCATTGCGGTGGCAATAGAAAAATGACACTGTACATCATCGGAACAGGGCCGGGAAGCCTGGCCCATATGTCGGGAAGAGCCGTGGAAGCCATCCGGAGCGCGGATTGCGTGGCCGGATATACCACCTATATGGACATGATCGCAGATCTCATCAAAGACAAAGAAATCATTTCCACCGGGATGATGAAAGAGGTTGAAAGGGTTGAAAAAGCCATCGAAAAAGCCTTGTCAGGGAAATCCTGCGCCCTTGTTTCCGGCGGCGATCCCGGCATTTACGCCATGGCGGGCCTGGCCTTTGAGATCTGCAAAACCGGGGGATAAGACTTGCCAGGGCCGGGAGTGAAAAAATCAGGGCGCCGAAGATCCGGATTCATCCCTTCTTTATATTGAGGTTGTTCCCGGAATTCCGGCCCTGGCGGCCGGGGCCGCCCTGGCCGTGCACCGCTTACCCATGATTTTGCAGCCGTTTCCCTGAGTGACCTGCTCACGTCCTGGGAAACCATTGAAAAACGGCTGTCCTGCGCTGCCATGGCAGACTTTGTCCTTGTGATCTACAACCCCAAAAGCAAAAAAGGGACTGGCAGCTCAGACGGGCCCGGGAGATCATTTTGGAACACAGAAACGGGGCCACCCCCGTGGCCGTTGTGACCGGGGCCATGAGGGAAAATCAGAAAATTTCTTTTACAACCCTGGATCAATTGGATTCGGCGGAGGTGGACATGCAGACAGTGATTTTTATCGGTTCCAGCACCTCGGTCCAATACCTGGATTTTTTGTTCACGCCCAGGGGGTATGCGGAAAAATACGGAATTTAAGCAGGGTTGAACATATTTCGGGGGGATTTGATATGAAGGGGTATATTCAGGTGTATACCGGGAATGGAAAGGGGAAAACCACGGCAAGCCTGGGCCTTGCCCTAAGAGCGGCCGGTGCGGGACTAAAGGTGTATATCGCCCAGTTCCTAAAAAACGGGGAATATTCGGAAATCAAGGCCCTGTCCAGGTTTGAGAATATTACCATCGAGCAGTTCGGCCTGGGCAAATTTGTCCGGGGTAAACCGTCGGAGGAAGAACTGGCCGCCGGGAGGGCCGGATATCTGAAATTGTGCGAGATCCTCATGGCCGGCAAACACGACCTGGTCATTGCCGAAGAAGCCAATGTCGCTGTCACGTGCAATATCCTGTCGGAAAAAGAAGTCCTGGATCTCATGGAATTAAAGCCGGGCCCTGTTGAACTGGTCCTCACCGGCCGGGGCGCCACGCTGGCTGTTATAGAGAAAGCCGACCTGGTGACGGAAATGATGGAAATCAAGCATTATTATAAAAAAGGGGTCATGGCCCGGGTGGGGATAGAAAAATGAGAAAAAAGAATATAGCGGTTCTGGGCACGGGGTCGGATGTGGGGAAAAGCATTGTGGCCGCTGCCCTTTGCCGGTCCCTGGCCGACCGGGGGGAGAAAATCGCCCCCTTTAAATCCCAGAATATGTCCAATAATTCCGGAATCACACCCGAAGGCCTTGAAATGGGCCGGGCCCAGATTGTCCAGGCAGAGGCGGCCCGGATGGTTCCCCATGTGGATATGAACCCCATCCTCCTGAAACCCACCGGGGAAAAGCAGTCCCAGGTCATTTTATCGGGAAAGGTCCACGGAAACCTTTCGGCCGTGGAGTATCACAGGCAGAAAAGCTTTTATTTTCAAAAGGCCTGCCAGGCCTTTGACCGCCTGGAGCAGACCTGTGACAGGGTTGTGCTGGAGGGCGCCGGCTCCTGCGCTGAAGTCAACCTCATGCCCGGCGATATTGTCAATTTTCCCATGGCCGAATATGCCAAGGCCGATGTGGTTCTGGTGGCCGATATCCACCGGGGCGGCGTCTTTGCCCAGATTATCGGGACCCTGGCCTGTATTCCGCCGAAATACCGAGATATGGTGAAGGGCTTTATCATTAACCGGTTCCGGGGAGATATCGCCCTGTTCAAAGACGGGGTGGAGTGGATCGAAACACAGACCGGGAAAAAAGTATTGGGGGTCCTGCCTTGGTATTCCCATTTTAAAATAGATGCCGAAGATTCCGTGGAAATTGAAGCCTGTTCAAATTTCACGGCCCTGCGTCCGGGCATCCCGGCCATTGCCGTTATCCGGCTGCCCCATATCGCTAATTTCACGGATTTTCACGCGCTTGCAAAGATCAAGGGGCTTCAGGTGGCTTATATTGACCGGCCCGATCACCTGGAAAAATTCAAGGCCGTGATCATTCCGGGATCAAAAAATACAAGGGCCGATCTTGAATGGCTGCTCCGGGTGTTTAAAACCCCTTTGGAAGACTATGTCCGATCCTGCGGGTATATTTTCGGGATTTGCGGGGGATACCAGATGCTGGGCGAATTTGTAGATGACCCGGAAGGGCTTGAAGGCAGACCGGGAAAAACAGGCGCATTAAATCTTCTGCCGGTTCAGACTGTTTTGAAAGCCCCCAAAACCACGACGCTGAGTGATTTTGAATGGGAAGGGGAAAAGGGAAGCGGCTATGAAATTCACATGGGGTCAACCACGATTCAATGCGGGTTGCCCCTGCTGAACATCCTTGCCCGGAATTCCACCCCCTGCAGGGATAGGGATGGATGCATGGAAAAAAACCGGAAAATTGCAGGAACCTATATCCATGGTTTTTTTGATTCTCCCCGGATTTTATCCAAATGGCTGGGCCTTATCGGGCTGGATCTGCCTTGCCCGGATGGGGACCCTGCTTCCTTGAAGGAAAAAACCTATACCCTTTTGAAAGAGCATTTTGAAAGCCATGTGGATCTGGGGACCATCCTTTAATCCAAATCTTTTTACCGGGGGTGTTCAATTTCGGGGAATTATTCAGAACCGTTACGAAATGATTTACTTTAGCGCTTAAATTTTCTATCCTGATTCCGCCATAAACAATATCAACCCCTTGAAAGCAATTATCGTGGATCAATTGAATCAAATTCCGACTCTGGCCGACCTTGCCCTTCAATACGGCACCATTACCGCGGAACAGTATCACCATCTTCAAAAATTATATTCCCTGAAGAAAAAGGAAGATCCCGCCATCCCCCTTGACCGGCTCATCCTGAGTCTGAATTTTGCAACCCAATACCAGGTGGGGCTTTTAAAGCTGATTGAGGATTACCTCATCATTAAAAGGCAGGGAGAAATCTTTGGGCGGATTGCTGTAGAAAAAGGGTTTGCAACGGAAAAAGACATTGAAAAAGCCCTGGAGTGCCAGAAAAAGGAATTTCGCCGGGCAAGGCTGAGAAAACTGATCGGGGATATTCTGGTGGAATCCCGTGTCATCACGGTAAAGCAAAAAACGCGATTCTAAAGGAACAGGGCTTTCTGGATTCAGAACTTGAAAAAGAAGGATGGAGGCGCAACGGGATGAAGCAGATGATCCCGGCACCAGCGCCGGAAAAAAAGATCCGGTACTGACGGAATATGAGAAGAAATTTTTACAGGTCAAGGTCCTGGATAAAGAATTCACCGCAAGCGCCATTGAAAAGGGATTTGCCACGGGCCCCCAGGTCTGGATCGCCCAGAAAGCCCAGGAAAAAGCCTTTGAAAGAGAGAGCAGCATCCGGAGCCTGGCGGATTTCATGGTTCAGCTCAATTTCATGACCGAAGACCAGAAAAATACCGTCCTCAAAGAACAGCAGCGGCTTGGGTCTGTTTCCGGGCCTGAAGCGGGTCAGGATTTTTCCGTCCGTATCAGCAGGGATAGAATGGAAGCCGTGGTAAAGATACACAAGGGCATTGAAAATTTAAGCGCCGGGGATATCCGGCGCGCCCTGGAAGACAGGGGCGTAAGGTTCGGGATCTATCCGGATTCCATCCTTCAATGCCATCTGGACATAAAAAACACGGAATTTACCGCGGCAAGTCAGGATTTTTCAGTGGAACTGATCAAGGACAGAAAGGCGTCTTATTCATTTAATCCAGGCAGGGTGGATACCCGGGAAAAAAAATGGGCGCCACGTTGGCGGAACAATATCTCGGAAAAGAAATCTTTTTAAAAAAAGACCTTTTCGGGAATCACCTGGAGCAATCCAACGGCTATGCGTTTACATTCCGATGCGCCTCCGGTACAAGGCTTTCAAGCGATCAGACCAAGGCCTTTGCAGGGAAAACCGGGTTCCCCTCCCTTTCCATCGAAAGAAAGCTGTATATCCATCCTTCAATTTTTGTTCTGGAAGACGCGGATCTTAAATACGGACCCCTTGAACCCTATGCCAACCTGAATATTTCCGGCATCTTAACCGGGGCCTATCCCGTGACAGCGGGAGATCTTTCCGCCAGAGAAATCAGGGGAGCAAAAATAGAAGCCGTCGGCAGCGTCAGATCCGAATTCGGCATAACCGATTCTTTTATCAGCGCCCAGGGGGATGTTTATGCCGGATATCTCCACCACTGCCGGATTGAAACCTTTGGCAATGTCTATATTAAAAATGAAATAATTGACTCGGAAGTTTTTTCCAGCGGGAAGATAGATTCGGGGCATTGCCGGGTGGTGTCCTCAAGCCTTTTTGCAAAAAAGGGGATAGAGATTGCCGGTGTTGGAAACGGCAGGACAAGGGCCTGCACTCTCGGAGCGGGAACAGAGCACCATATCCTTGAAAAAGTGAGGCAGTTGAATCTTGAAATTCAAAATATCCGTTGGCCCCTGGATGAATTAAAAGAAAAAAAAGAAAACCAGGACAGGGCTGCAAATAAAATTTTCCAGAAAATGATAGAACTTAAAATTTTCCATGACCGGGCAAAAAATAAAAAACTAAAACTGGCAGATGAATTTAAAAAGAAAAAAGATCAGACAGATAAAAAAGAGCTTAAAAATATTGTTACCCTGGTGCAGACCTTTGAGAAAAGAATGGATGAAGCCCTTGCCTCCCTCAAGGATCTGAACGAGACAAAAAAGAAACACGATAAGGCGTCGGCCCTTCTTGAACAGAAAATCAAGAGGGCCGCGCCGAAAATAGAAAAAGACATTTCAGAACTTGAAATGGATGTTCAGGCCTTTCTGGAATGGGCAAGAAGGCAGGAAAACCACCCCTGTATTAAAATCCATGACCTGGCGTTTTCCGGCACGGCCTTTAAGGGCGTTTATTCATCCTTGTCCATCGAAAAGGAGAAAAAGGGCTTTTCAGTGGTAGAAAAGCAGAATTCAGCAGGGGATTTTAACCTGGTGTTTGAACCCGGCTAAAACTGAATCCGTGTAAAACGGATCTGCCCGGAGGACCTCTGTTATTTCCGTTTTTTATTCACAAACCCGAGCAACACCCGGTAAGGTCCTGGAATACCAGGCGGGACAAGGGCGACGCGGTCATTGTCCTGAAGAAGGGTATCAAAAGAGGAGACTTTCCCGTTGATGAAGACGGCCTCTACCTCCTCAGGACTCAGGCGGACCTGTGAAATAAGGTCGGCCGCGCGGGTTTCAGGCCCTATGGTCATGGAGGCATTGGAAAAGGGTATTTTTTTGTCTTTTAGTTTTTTCTGCAAAAATGAAAAGGCATTAAATAGAATCACCGGCATTGTGGAGCCCTCCCTGGTTTAATAAGGCTATTCTATCATACCGACTCCGGCCGGGGCAAGCGCAATCATAAAGCCGGAAGTCCCATTCCTGCAAATGGATTGAAAAATCAAACGCCTGCGGGTATACTGGGTTCATGCGACTTCGAATCATCATATTGATTCTTTCCTTACTGGCTTTTTTATCGGCCTCCGCGGGCGGGGTGTTATACTATCATTCCTTCAGGAGCGCGGCCCTTGAAAAAATTGAAACCGATACCTTATCCCGCCTCCACCTTTTGGCGGACCAGCTTTCCTTCTACCTGTCCGAGCATAGAAAACCGGCAAGGACCCTTTCCGGAATCAAGGAATTGACAAGGGCGCTGGAAACGCCTGACTCAGGATCGATTCACAATGCAAACCTGATTCTTGACCATTTCACGGCATCCCTTGGCCTTGAGGTCGGCTATCTCATGGGCAAAAACGGGATCACCCTTTGTTCCAGCAATCGGAACACGGACAGCAGTTTTGTGGGGAATGATTTTTCCTTCAGGCCCTATTTTCAAACCGCGGTCAAGGGTGGCCCGTCAACCTATCTGGCCCTGGGCACGACTTCCAGGATAAGGGGGGTTTACCACTCTCATCCGGTGTATGATTCATCCCACACCGCCATTATCGGTGTAGCGGTGATCAAGGCCTCCGCAGAATTTGTTGAAACAAAGCTGTTCCGGGAATCCGATGAAAGCCTTCTTTTCGTGGACCCCAACGGGCTTATTTTCATCTCCAACAATGATGAATTCAGGTTTAAGCTTTTATTTGAGGCCGAGGAAGCAAAAACCCGGCAGATTATAGATTCAAGGCAGTTTGGAGACGGTCCCTGGCCCTGGACCGGATTTTTGAAAAATGCAAAAGGGGAAGTAACGGACAGGAACCGGGAAAAATATCTTTTTTCCAGCCTGGAAGTGAAAAATTATCCGGGCTGGAAGATTATCAGCTTACGAAAATACAAAGACATTGAAACGGTCTTGTCGGAACCTTTTTTCAGGGTGATCGGGCCTGTCGTCGTTTCCATCCTGATATTGACCGGAACCCTGGTCCTGATACTTTACCACCTGGGGATCAAGGAAATCACCCGGCGGAAAAAAGCGGAAAAAGAGCTGAGGCTCAGCGAAGAGAGATATCGGCACATTTATCATAAAACACCGGTCATGCTTCACTCCATAGACACGGAAGGCGCCATCATCCATGTTTCCGACCACTGGGTGGAGGTGATGGGTTATGCCCGGGAAGAAGTGGTCGGTAAACAGCTTATCAGCTTTTTCACGCCTGAATCGAAAAAATACGCGGTGTCCGTGGTTTTCCCTGAGTTCTTCAGAACCGGTTTCTGTAAGGATATCCCCTATTCCTATGTCCGAAAAAACGGAGAAATCATTGATATCATGCTGTCCTGCTATGGGGTCCGGGATGAAAGCGGGAAGGTTATCCGGTCCCTTGCCGTCAGCGTGGATGTGACGGAAAAAAACCGGGCCCAGGAAGAACTTCAGGCAGCCAAGGAAAAAATATCCCAGTATTCCCTTGACCTGGAACAGCAGGTGAAAAGGCGGACGGCCCAGCTTGAAAAAACCCAGAACAGCCTGAAAAACCTGTCCAAGAATATCATTGCCTCCCAGGAAAGGGAAAAGGCCCAGGTGGCCAGAGAGCTTCATGACCATCTCGGGCAGGTGTTGACGGCCCTGAGAATCGATGCCGTATGGGTTGAGAAGATTCTTTCCGGGGTGGACCCGGAGGCCCGGGGCAGGGCTCTGAAAATGTGCTCCCTGATTGATGATACCATCAATGATGTCAGGGCCATGGCCTATCGATTGAGGCCCAGGGTCCTGGACGATCTGGGGCTTTCCGATGCCTTGGAATCCCTTCTGGCGGATTTTGAAAAGAGATCCGATGTGTCCTGTGTGTTCAAACGGGGGGTCATTCCGAAAATTGACGACACCCTGGCCACGGCCTTTTACCGGATCAGCCAGGAAGCGGTGACCAATGCTCTGCGCCATTCAGGGGCCACCACCATCACGGTGGAACTGACAACGGATGAAGAAGGCATTGTTCTGACCATAGGGGACAACGGCAACGGATTCGATCCCCTGAATCACAAAGGATCAAAGGGATTCGGCCTTGAGGGGATGAAAGAGCGTGCCGGTCTGGTGGGCGGAAGGCTTGATATTTCTTCCCTGCCGGCCCAGGGAACCACTGTTTGCTGCAAAGTAAAAATAAAGGGATAATCCATGATCAAGGTATTGCTTGCAGATGACCACAGCATTGTCAGAGAAGGGTTGAGAAAGGTTCTGGAGGACAGCAATGAAATTGAGGTGATTGCCGAGGCCGCGGATGGGGAAACCGCTCTGGATAAAGCCATGCACCACAAACCGGACGTGGCCGTCATTGACATCTCCATGCCCGGGATGGACGGCCTTGAGGTGGTCGCAAGGCTCACCAGTTATTGTTCGGGCGTGCCGGTTCTGATTCTGACCATGCATGACGAGGACCAGTATGTCATCCGGGCCATTGAGGCCGGGGCCATGGGATATGTCACCAAACAGTCCGCGCCGGAGCAACTGGTGGCCGCGGTTAAAAAAAATTCATGCCGGCGGGAGATATCTCACGGAAAAAGCTGGCGAGGCCCTTGCCCTGAGGGTCATCCGCGGGACAAAGCCCCAGACCCTTACCGAATCCCTGTCCATGAGGGAGCTGCAGGTTTTAAGAAAACTGGCCCTGGGGGCCACAAACCGGGAAATCGCGGTGTCTTATAATATCAGCGTCAAAACCGTGGATACCTACCGGTCGAGAATTTTAAAAAAATTAAACTTAAGAAATAACGCGGAATTATCCAGGTATGCCATCCGGAATAAGCTTGTGGAATTATGATCTAACGGTTCAGCCGGTCAATATTGGTAAAAATCTTGTTCAGGGTGGCCTTGCACCGGGTAATTTCATCCGGCTCTATCCCCTGTTCCGCTTCCCTGAGCAGGTCCTCGACAATGGCAATAAGATCGGTTCTGAATTCTTTGGCCCTATGGGTCAGATAAACCAGCTTGCTTCGTTTGTCTGTCCGGTCCGGGATTCTTAAGACCATATTCTTTTTTTCAAGGACATTCAGCAATCTTGTAATGGCGGCCTTATCCTTGACCGCGATATTGGCCAGTTCCTGCTGGGTCTGTCCGTCTTTCCGGTAGAGATGGACCAGGATGCTCCATTGTTCATAGCTCACGTCAAAACCGGCGGTTGAGAATTTGTTGCTCAATCGTTTCATGATGGATCTGGAGGTGCGGCCCACAAGATATGCAATAGACGAATCAATGATTTTTTCAAATATTTCCATGGAACCCGTTCTTCATTTAGTATTCATAATCCATTCGAATCTGCGGTAAATGATGGTTTGAAATTTACCGGAAAATTCATGTTTTTTCATGACAGTATGGCCCAAAGCGGTTGACGGTGCAACCGGTTTTTTGAATTGATAAAAAATTCCAGGGCAGGGGGCTGGGATTTTCAGCCCTGATCCGGGTGATTCCCGGGCTAAAGGATCGGGTCCAGGGAAGACAACAGACGGGAAAATCTTTCACCGTGTTTGGAGGTTTTTTTATAAAACCTGAGGCAGTTTTTGACTATTTCCAATACCTGGTCATGGGAATGGATTCCCGGAGCCTCCATGGCCAGCCTGGGGTGACGGCCGAGTCTTCCCCCCAGCATGACCCGAAAGCCTTTTTGTTTTCCGGCCAGGGTGCCGGTGGGGCAAGCCCTGATGCATTTTGCGCAGTTGAGGCAGAGAGCGTCATGGATGATGGGCTGCTGAATTTTTGTATCCAGCTCAATGGCCCCTTCATCACAGGATTCCACACAGGCCCCGCAGAGGGTGCAGGCCTTTCCGGAAACTTCCGGCCACACTGCCCCGATGATGCCGATATCGGCGATCTGGGGCCTTGAACAGGCATTGGGACATTCGGAAAGCGAGACCCGGAATTCATGGTGAAATTTTAAATCCCCCTTGACGGTGGATTTTAAAAACCCCAGGAGGTTTTCCATATCAAATATTTTTTCCATATCCGCAGCAAGCCGGGTCACCGAATGGGCTGAATTCGGACACCCGGACCCGCCAAAGCAGGCGGCAATCTCATACCCTTTGATCTCTTTTTCCATCCCGCCTTTGGATAAAAATTTCTTTTTAAGGCCCTCCACATCAGACAGTTCCACCGTTGTTTTGCAGCTTTGCATCACATGGGCCTCAACCCTTTGGATGACTTTTTTCCTGACAAAAAAGGGGACTTTTTGAATGGCGGCCTCTGCTTGGCCGGTCCATTTCATGAAAGGATTTCCCCCCGGGCACTGACCACCACTTCCTTAAAAGGGATCTCCACCCCGGATTTGGCCAGGGCCTTTTGTACAATGACCGGCAGGGCTGAACAGCAGGGGACTTCCATGACCACGGAAGTGATGGTCTTTATTCCGGATACCTTGAATACCTGGGAGAGTTTCTCCACGTATTCTTCAGCATTGTCGAATTTGGGGCAACCGATCATGACGGCCTTTCCCTTTAAAAAATCCTGGTGAAAGGAAGGATAGGCCACGGGCACGCAATCGGCGGCAATGACAAGGTCTGCATTTTTCAGGAAGGGCGCTCCCGCGGGCACCAGGCGGATCTGAACCGGCCAGTGGCCAAGGGCAGACTTGCCGCCGGTGGTTTGAACCGCCGGTTTGTTGGCGCACCCGCAGGGATCGGCTCCGGCCATGTGAAAGGTTTTTACCGCGGCCGAAGGACAGCCGCAGGCCATGGGTTCTGCCTGTTTTTGAGCGGCTTCCCGGCTCTTGAGCAATTCTTCAACGGCTTTTTCATCAAAATCCTCTGCCTCCCTTTCAATGATTTTCAAGGCATCCTCGGGGCAGTCTCCGATGCAGGCCCCAAGGCCGTCGCAATATTTATCGGCAACCACCTTGGCCTTGCCGTCGATAATCTGAATGGCCCCTTCGGCGCAGGCAAGGACGCAATTGCCGCACCCGGTGCATTTTTCTTCATCAATCTGGATGATTTTTCTCATGATTTTCATGGGATTCTCCTTTTTGTATTTGTCCGCTCGAGTCATTTTTTTAGATCACCGGCAGAACTTTCTAATTGGTTTCAATCAATACCTGTCTGGCCAGTTCTTTTCCGGCGGCCGTTGCGAAAATCCGGTCCAGCTTGGCGGAAAATTCATGGTCGTCAAGGCCTGCCTTTTTTTCGCAGATAGACATATAAGCCAGCATATCCGCATCATAGACAACCTTGTGGTTCAGACTGCCGTGGCCGGCCGGGCGCTGGTGGCTTCCGACGATGCCTGTGATTTCATCAATCCATTCTTTTTTTGCGCCCAGTTTTTCCATGAGGGCTCCGGCAGCTTCGGGCCCTTCTTTTTCCAAATATTCAGGTTTGTCTGACCCGTATTTTTCCAACGCGGTTTTAACCCCGATATTATAGAGATAGGCTGCACAGAGAACCACGGGAAGATCAGCCTTTTCTTTTTTACCGATTTTTTCGGCAAAATTGGCCACCTTGGCCGCATGCCCGATGCGCTTGAAGTCGGTGCCGAGATACCGTTTCATTTCAACGGCCACCCGGTCCTTAAAAAGGTCATCCCGTTTGGCCACAAATTCTTCCGGCAAGGATCCCAGGCATTGTTCTGCAAATTTGCAATAGGAGGCGCAGCCGAAATCCATTTTCGGGTTCACGATTTTTTTATGGCAGTTTGCGCATCTCCGCGTGGCGTCATCCTTGAAAAACTCCATGGGATGGCCGCATTCCGGACATTCGGTCTCGAAAATGGCCTCTTCATTCCAGTATTGGGTATCCTGTCCCGGGCATTTCATAGCGCCTCCTTTATGAGTGATGGGGTAAAGCCGGTGCAGGATGGCTGTCTCCTGCACCGGCAGGCTGTTTATTTCCCTGCATGATGGCCGCAACATCGGCCTTGGGTTCGGTGATGAGTTTGATATCAAAATTCTTCACCAGCACATCCAGTACTGCCGGGGAAACAAAGGCCGGCAGCGTGGGTCCGAGACGGATGCCCTTGACGCCCAGGTGAAGCAGGGCCAGAAGAACGGCCACGGCTTTCTGCTCATACCAGCCGATATCAAAGGACAGCGGCAGATCATTGATGCTTTCCAGGCCGAACACCTCTTTAAGTTTCAGGGCGATCACGGCCAGGGAATAGCAGTCGTTGCACTGGCCGGCATCCAGAACCCTTGGAATCCCACCGATATCCCCCAGGTTCAGTTTGTTATACCGGTATTTGGCGCATCCGGCCGTCAGGATGACGGCATCCTTGGAAGCGCTTCAGCCACTTCTGTAAAATAATTTCTTCCCTTCTGGCGGCCGTCGCACCCGGCCATGACCACAAAGCGTTTGATGGCCCCGGATTTCACCGCAGCCACAACCTTGTCCGCCAGGGCCAGCACCTGGTTATGGGCAAACCCGCCGACGATCTTTCCGGTTTCCAGTTCTTCGGGCGCCTTGCAAGTCTTGGCCAGGGCCACAATCCTGGAAAAATCCTTGGCCTTGCCGATGACCCGGTCCGGAACATGGACAGCGCCGGGATAGGACACCACGCCGGTGGTAAACAGCCGGTTCAGGTAAGTGTTTTTGCTTTTCATGGGAATGATGCAGTTGGTGGTCATGAGAACCGGTCCGTTAAAGGTTTCGAAATCCTCATTCTGGTGCCACCAGGAACCACCGTAATTTCCCTTGAGGTGGGAATATTTTTTAAAGGCCGGGTAATAATTGGCCGGCAGCATCTCGCCATGGGTATACACATCCACGCCTGTTCCCTGGGTCTGTTTGAGCAGTTCTTCCATATCTTTAAGATCATGGCCGGAGATCAATATTCCAGGATTCGTTCCCACGCCGATATTGACTTCCGTAATTTCAGGGTTGCCATAGGCCGTTGTATTGGCGCTGTCCAGGGCCGCCATGGTGGTGACGGCCACCTCGCCGGCTTTGAGCACCAGACCCACCATCTCGTCCACGGACAGGTCTTTTGTGGTGGAAGCAAGCCCGTCATAGAGGAAATTCCAGATTTCCGGCTTTGTCACCCCCAGCACCGCGGCGTGATCAGCATAGGCGGAAATTCCCTTCAGCCCGAGAATGAGCAGTTCTCTTAAGGATCTCACATCTTCATGGGCCGTGGCCAGTACGCCCACGGAGGCGGCCTTGGCCTTGAATCCGGCCACATCATTGGAATACCAGGTGGCGCTTTCATGAAGCTCGGAGCCGATCCTTCCCTTGACCGATTCAAACAGTTCTTTTTTTACGGACTGGGCCTGGTTGATCCAGTTGATAATATCTTCATCATTAAAATTGGCATTGGTAATGGTGGTAAAAAGGGCCTGGGCCATGAAGAGCCCTGTTTTCTCCGGCACCTGGAGCCCGGCGGCCCCGGCTTTGCTCGCGATCACGGCGATTCCCTTGAGGTTATAGATGAGCAGGTCCTGAAGGTCCGCCGTGCTTCCTTCTTTCCCGCACATTCCCTTGATGGTGCATCCCTGGTTTTTGGCCGTTTCCTGACATTGAAAGCAAAACATTGAACATCTCCTTTATATTTGGGTTAATCAAACAATTGAACTTTACATCACGGCTCCAAATTAATATAAAAAGGAGCGAAAGGCCTTGACGTGGATCAAGAAATCCAAGTTTTTTTAAATTTTTTTTAAATTAAATATCAGACGTGTGATGAAAGAAGTATAGATGATCCAAAAGCTGAAAACAATCCCTCTTTTTCAGGACTGTCCGACGACCTTCTTGCGAAAAATAGCCTCTGCAGCCTCCACC
>JAAUSZ010000232.1 GCA_012031875.1 Desulfobacula sp. | reverse complement strand
GGGCAAAGCTCTGGCTTGATTTTTTTGGAAGACCAGTTTCCTGACAACGTAAGAGTCCTGAACAACCTCGGTATTTTTTTTGTTTAATCAAGGGGATGTGAATTCGGCAGTTGACCGACTGATAAAATGTATAGATCTGTCGCCTTCCTATTATGAGGCAATCGTAAACCTGATACAGATCCTTTAATTACAGAAAGAGTTGCTGATGCGATTGAAATAGTCGTATCATATTATCTGAAAACACCTGAAGAAGAGAAAAAAAAATTTTTGCAGGCGCTGGCGGAACAGCTTACAGAACAACAATTCATGCTCATCCACCACAGGATTTTACAAATACGGATCTAATGTTCTTCTTTTATTATTCTAACAGAAATACCGGCCCTGCTTAAATCTTTTTTAATCTCGGCCGGGGTATACTTTGAAAAATGAAAAATGTATGCAGCAGCAAGGGCATCCGCCCCATTCCGGATCGCATCTACTCCATGTCCAGGGTTCCCCATGCCGCCATTCATGATGATGGGTATCTGCAACCTGTCTTTAAATAACCGTAACAATCCCAAATCGTAGCCCCTCTGTGTTCCTTCATGGTCAACCGAGGTTAAAAGGATCTCCCCTGCCCCCATATATTCGTATTCCCTCGCCAAGGTCAGAGGGTCGATATCGATAATGCCTTTTTTTTTATTATATGTGATATACCGGCCATCAATGTTTTTGACATCGATTGAGCAGACAATACATTGGGAGCCGAAAATATAGGCAGCTTCTTTAATAAACCCAGGGTCCTCGATTGCTTTTGAATTCATTGATACTTTATCCGCCCCTGCATTCAATACCTTATAAATATCATCGACACAGCCAATCCCTCCTCCGATGGTCAAGGGCATGAAACATTCGTCTGCCATATCCGATATCATCTCGATATTGATCCCTTCATTTTTCAAACCGGCATCAATATCTAAAACAATTAATTCATCAACATTTCTTGCATTATAGATTCTGACCGTGGTTGTCGGATGTCCGATTGTCCTGAACGAACCGAATTGGATGCTTTTCACAAGCTGCCAGTCTTTCAATAAGACGCAGGGAATCAAGCGGTGCTTTAACATTTATCGATCATTTTTTAAATTTACAAAGTTTTTTAATATTTCCAATCCATACCGTTGACTCTTTTCCGGATGGAACTGGCAACCAAAAATATTTTCTTGATTCACCGAGGACACAAAATCAAATCCATAATTTGTCAGGCTTACAATATATTTCATATCAGGTTTGAAATGATATGAATGGACGAAATAAAAGTCGGTTTGATCCGGTATGTTTTCAAAAAGGGCGTTGCTCCGGACAAAGGAAATTTCATTCCAGCCCACATGGGGAATTTTTAAATTATTCCCTTCAAATCTTACGACATCCCCCTTTATCCAGTTAAGGCCGGATGACTCTTCTATCTCGTAGCTTCTTGTACCAGTCAACTGCATTCCCAGACAGATTCCCAAAAATTTTTTTTTATTTTCAATGACTTCTCGATTTAAAATATCAATCAAATTGAGCTGTTTTAATTTTTCCATTCCCTCTTTAAAAGCGCCCACCCCTGGTAAGACGATTTTATCAGCATTTTTAATCGCCTGATGTTCGTTTGTTATGACAGCCCTGGCCCCGATCTTTTGAAATGCCTTTCCAACAGACCTCAAATTGCCCATATGGTAATCGATAACAGCTATGGTATTATCGAAGGACATAAGCTTCCTTTCTAACCAATGAGCCATCAATGTCTCTTAAGAAATTCCCCTTACCATCCCTTTGAAATATTTTTTTATTCGTAAATGAATTCATAATATCTTGGAGTTCTATCTCTGAGAATCCGGTATAGGCCAAATATTCCCGGATTGCCTTTTTGGGAGGGATACCATCATATTTATTGACCAGCCTTACCCCTTCTTCCCGGCTTATATATCCGAGCCTGATGTCCAGGCAGGCGTTGTCCGTGGCTCTTCCAAAACCATATTTCAGATACTTGAAATAATCATGCAGATGATTGCTGTAGCAATCCAAATTTTCAAAATTCTCATAGGTCGTTTCCACGGGCCTGGTGGTCGTTAAAAAGCCATGCTCAACGGATCGCTTCAGGTTCTCCCGCAAATCCCATTTAAAATAATAGCCGAGAAACAATCCGGTCACACCTACTCTTTCAATATCTTCTGCTTCCGGATAAAAATAAAGAGATAGATCCCTTTTTGTTAATCCATCCACTCCGATCATATCGGAAATCCGGTTTCCCAACAACCCGCCAAATTCCTCCAGCCACTGCCTGTCTAAAACGCATCTTGTCTTACTGGCGGCAGGCCCCCCATATTCTATCTGGGGGCTTTCTCCCCAGATAATGAGCGGTATGTTAAATTTTACGGCAAAATGCGGTACAATTGTAAAAATACCCAGATGATTTTGCCATTCAGGATCACCGACTCTTTTGACAGCTTCTCTAGCCAATTTTTTATACACACCGGGATTTCTTTTAACATGGATCAAATCAACTCCCAGTCCATTGAGATTCTCCAGATTTTTTCTTCCTATTCGCGTAGGGATGGTCGGTTCGAAACAAATGCACAGCGGATTCAACCCCAATTCTATAATTTTGATCACAATATAGGTTGAATCCTTTCCCCCACTTACCCCAACCACACAATCATAATCCGGATGTCTTTTATAAGATCCAACAATGGACAAAAATTCCTTCTCTCTCTTTGCCCAGTTAATTTTCTCATCCTTTGCTTCCTGTGATCGGCAAGCATCACAAACCCCGTCGGCATCAAAATGAAGATCCGGCTTTGTGTCCGGCATCACACACCTGTTACAGAATTTCATCCTCGCACTCCTAAAATGACTTGAAGCTTATATCCCAGCAATTTTTTATTCAGGTCATCCTCACCAATCAATTTGGGTATTTCCTTCTTGTTATCCGTATCTCCCAAGTAAGGATCCTCATATGAAAAATAATTATTGATAACACCGATTTCCGATATAACGGTTTGAATATCCAGAACAGCCAAACCGCATCTGTCGGCAAGCCGCTCGATGGTCTTCGCCCCGTACAGGTTAACATGCTCAAGGCCGTCAAACATATTGCATTTTTCCTGTAATATTTTTGCAGCCAATGAATCAGAACTCGGGATCTGCAAGAATATCACCCCGTCCTCTGCAAGATGATTTTTCATCATATCCAAATAGGATTCACCATCTTTTATATGTTCAAAAACATCCCATAATGTGACGGCGTTAAATTTTTTCTCAAATCGGAGATCCTCCAGCAGCTTGTTATAGACCATATGCCCTTTTTTTGTGCCATGGTGAATTCCTGAATGTTCAATTCAATCCCAGAGGTCTCCCAATTTCTCTGTTTTGATAAATCCAGAAACACTCCGGATGAGCAGCCTATGTCAAGGAGCTTTCCCGGCGGACACTTCTTTTCTATACGATCCAGTCCCTGGTTATAAAGCGCTTTATAAAACGAATCTCCCTCTTCAACGACCTCAGACTGGACAGAATGATTCTTTTCGTAATACTCCCTTAACACCTCATCCCTAAAAACAGGATTGATATAGATCATGCTGCAGTCCAAACATTTAACATAGGTTCCGCCCTCTTTGGAAAAAACAGTTCTGTAATCATCCTTGCCGCATACCGGGCAATTTCTGAACTCAACGAATTGATTCTTAAAGAGCCCGGTTTTTTTGTTTATATACCTCCGGTGACTCTCAATACTGGCATTCCATAATTTCATTCTTTTCTGGTGTAGTTCTTTAACCGTCTGACTCATATCTTATCCCGGATCATCTATTGTTTAAACCATACTGTCGGCATATAAACTATGGGAGTAAAGCGTATTCAGTAAAATTCTCATTAAATTCCACTTTTTTTTGCTTCTTGGGTTTTAAATTGTTGATATGCCTCGCGGGCGGCCTCGATATTCCCAAGCTTTGTATGACAGTCCCCGATGTCTTTCAGGGCGGATATATTTTCAGGTAATGCAATAAAATATTGTTCAAAGGCGAGAATGGCTCCACTATAATCTTTTTGAGACTGAAGATTTTTACCCATATTATTCCAGTAAACAGCATATTGCTTATCCAGAGAGACGGCCTTTCTTAAGTGCCTAATCCCTGAATCGAATTCTTCCAGTGCAAAATAGATATCCGCCAGTGCGATATGAATATCGGGGATGTCTGGAATGATGGAAAGAGCTTTTTGATATACAACAAGAGCATCCTGGTATTTTTTTGCATCGACTAGAAGTTTGCCAAGAGAAAGATAGAGGCTGTTAATCGTATTTTTTTTAAACCCGTCTTTAACTTCCTTGTCGCTATATACAAGATCTGTCCATTTTCTCAGGAGATTCCCATCCAAAGCCGGGTTCATCGTTGCCTTTCTCAAGTCGGCTTCGGCCAATTCATTGAGCCTCTCTCTAATCTCGGTATGGAGGGGATAACATTTCAAACCCTTTAACAATAACAATTCAACAACGGTGTGACCAAAACCCGCCAAAGTGATTTCAGACATTGCCAATTGCCGGTAATGATCCGCTATCTCCTGTCGTTTTTGGTCAATCCGCCAGATATATGCCTTATCGATTTTTCCTGCAGACAAAAATTTGTTTTCAGATACCCCATAATCTTCTTGCAGTAAGGCGATTAAACCCTGATAGTAAAGGATATCGGCTGAGTCCGCTATTGCAGAGCCATATTTATCCATCATCTTTTCGAGGAGGACAAAATTTCCGGAATTGTAATACAGTTTTAAAAGCCCATGGATGTTTTCCAAATCCATCTTGGCGTCTTTAATCCGTTCCAGGTAATATTTTTCATTTTGATAATAGAGAATTAATTCATTTAATTGTTTTATAAACCTGCAAAGATTATCAGTTCGAATCTTATTGACGTTATCTATTCGGTTCACGGTCTTTGTGAGCCACTCAAGGTATCGACCGGGAATTCCTTCGAGTTTCTCGATATCCTGTTTTTCTCTTTCATTCCGTCGCAGCCCGTCCATGGTCATTTCGTCAAATAAAGGCCATAGGTTGCTTGCATCAGCTTTTTTGTGGCAGGCATCAAGATCGGAAATCTTCTTTTTGAGATTTGCCGGCAAATCTGAAAAAGAAGATTTATTCAAGATGCCCTTTTTCTGCCGAATCAGCATCTGTTTGATGGAGCGGGCGAGCTTGTCCGCTTTCAGAATTGTTTTTTCAAGCTTTTCCGCTTCCTTAACCATCAAGATCATTGACGATAATGGGTTTTCCTGCCCGCTTTGATGATTGATATCAAGACTGATGGTCGAACGACAAAAGCGATCTATGGCTTGGGCCAGTGGGATATGCTCTGCTCCTTCGATCCAAGCCCCCCCTTCAGTGGAATTAATAACCTTGACACCGGAGCCCTCGATCAATTTTTCAAAAACCCGGCGATAGCCATGCATTTGCCTGTTTGTAGCGACTTTGGGCTCCGAAACGCCTTTGACCCACATGATATCCTGTCCACTGTCCAGGGTCTTTTTTGTAATTTCATTGCTGCTGAGGACTACATTGGATGAATGCCCCTTACGCTCCGAAAATGCCAAATCCTGCCCGACAAAGATAATGGGATCGCATCCCATGGTTATTGCCGAAATATAATTCAGATGGGCAACCGTCCCAGCCCCGGCGATAGACATTCTCCCCCCCAACAAAATATTGATCCAGTTCTCCAGCGGGTTGTTGTTAAAGGCCCAAAAAATAATATTGGCCGGGAATTGTTTTGCAACCTTATGGGCCACCCATGAGGTACAGATGAGGTTAACCCGCCTGCATGCCGGGTTGGATGCGGAACCGGAAATTTTTTCATAGGTGAGTTCATTGTAGTCAATGGATGTCACAAAATCCGGCCTGATTCCATGATTTAAAAGATTAGGCAGGGCTGTATCCACGGAAATAATAACCGCTTTGCCCGTAGCCTTGGCAACCAGTTCAATATTTTTATCCAAAGACGGGCCTGCTGCAATAATCAATGCGGGCAGGCCTTTAAACCTGCCTGACAGGTCCTCAAGCTTTTTATCATGATGCATGGATGTCAAATGTTTTAAACGATTTTCAACAAAGGTTCTGCCATGAACCGTCTTGGTGGCCCCCTCTGTATTAAATGCATTAATATAGTCAAATACCCGGGATGATAGTTTTTCATAGGCCGGATTAATTTTAAAACAGGGCAGGAGATTAAGCGTATGGATATTTTCAAGCATCAGGGATCTGTTGGCAGGCGCCATAAAAGAACTCAAAGTTTCCGGCTCACCCAGGCCGATCATCACTCGTTTGTCCATAAAAAGCTCAGATAGATCTATATTGCGGATCGCTTGGCTGAAAAACTCAATATTCAGTTCAAAAATGATTATGTATTGCAGCTTTGTTCTTTTCCTCAGCAGCTCAAGAACGGGATACCCGAGACCCATACCGAGCATCAGCACAACTCCGGTCGATTGCTCTTGAACCAGCGAAAGAAAAACCTCGGATTCAATTCCCGGATTTTCAGGGTCATGGATAAATACCCATTCTCCTTCAATCGTTTTTGCCTTTAAATTGGGTTTGTTATTCTTTGCAAAAACCAGTTCTGCTTTCTCTGAAAAATAGTTATATTCCGACATGATGCGAAATATTTCAGGATGTTTTTTCTTTGCCAACGCCATATTTTTCTCAAAATAAATCTTATCCGATTCTGCCATTTTTGTCTCCGTTAAGAATAGAGCTATTGCGCAATGATAGTTCAATATTGCCGCGGTTTTAAAAAAAACGCAAATCATAATTACTGTTAAAGAATCTCCGGATCAGACCGATACTGTTTATTATACATAGGATGTCCGTGGAAAGGAGGTGACAAAACAACAACGGAAATCTTGTAAAAAAAACAATTAAATCACCCGGGAAAGGATTCCCGGGAATAAACCAACATGGAGGAGTAAATAT
>JAAUSZ010000046.1 GCA_012031875.1 Desulfobacula sp. | reverse complement strand
CGGGAATTCACCCTGGACGTGGGCTCCGTGATCCTGGCCCCGGGGTTTTCCCCCTTTCACCCGGGAAAATCCCTGGTCTACGGCTGGGCCGCGTCCAAGGATGTGGTCACCTCCCTGGAGTTTGAACGGCTTCTTTCCGCCTCGGGCCCCAACAAGGGACATATCATCCGCATGTCCGACCACGAAGAACCCAAGAAAATCGCCTGGCTCCAATGCGTGGGCTCAAGGGATATCAATACCTGCGACAACGCGCATTGCTCGTCGGTCTGCTGCATGTATGCCATCAAGCAGGCCATCATTGCCAAGGAACACGACCCCAAACTGTCCTGCACCATCTTTTATATGGACATGAGAACCCACGGCAAAGGCTTTGAAGCCTGTTTTACCGAGGCCAAGGAAAAACACGGGATCAGGTTTGTCCGGTGCAGGGTCCATTCCGTATTCCAGTCCCCGGATCAGAACACCCAGTCCCTGGTATATGTGGATGACGATGGCCTTGAAAAAGAAGAATTCGACATCGTCGTCCTGTCCGTGGGCATGGAAATCAAGACGGAAACAAAGGAGTTTGCCCGGAAGATCGGTATTGAGCTGACGGATGGGGGCTTCTGTAAAACACAAGCCTTTTCCCCCACGGCCACTAGCCGGGACGGCATCTATATCTGCGGGGCCTTCCAGGGGCCCAAGGATATTCCCCAGTCCGTCATCGAGGCCGGTTCCGCCGCCCTCTCGGCCGGGGCCTGCCTTGCCCAAAGCCGGGGCAGCCTCATCAAAACCCTGCCCGAACCCCTGGAGACGGATGTCAGGGGTGAGGTTCCCCGGATCGGGGTCTTTGTCTGCCATTGCGGGATCAATATCAGCAGCGTGGTCAATGTCCCTTCGGTGCGCGATTTTGCCGCAACCCTGCCCTTTGTGGAATTTGCCGATGACAACCTCTATTCCTGCTCCCAGGATACCCAGCAGATCATCCTGAACCTTATCAAAGAAAAAAACCTGAACCGGGTGGTGGTGGCTGCGTGCAGCCCCCGCACCCATGAACCCCTGTTCCAGGAAACCCTGGCCGGGGCCGGGCTCAACAAATACCTGTTTGAAATGGTCAATATCCGGAACCATAATTCCTGGGTCCATAAGGATGAGCCTGAAAAGGCCACCCAAAAAGCCATGGAATCCGTGGCCATGGCCGTGGCCAAGGTGGCCCTGCTCACGCCCCTGAAAGAGGAGACCCTTTCCATCAACAAAAGGCTCCTGGTCATTGGCGGCGGCATCTCCGGCATGATTTCGGCCTTGTCCCTGGCCGGCCAGGGATTTGAGGTGGAACTGGTGGAAAAAGAAAACCGCCTGGGCGGCAATGCCGTCAATATTCACAGGACTGCCGACGGAACCGGTGTCCAGGATGAGCTGGAAAAACTCACCCGGTCCGTTCTCAGCCACCCCCTGATCACGGTTCACCTGGAATCGAGCCTCTCCGAAGTCAAAGGCTTTGTGGGCAATTTTCAGACCACGGTCAAGGGTCCTGAGGGAGACTCCTTAGTGGAACATGGGGCCGCCGTCATTGCTGTGGGCGCCCTGGAATATAAACCCGTTGAATATCTTTACGGCAAAGACCCCAGGGTCATGACCGGCCTGGAGCTGGACCGCAAGATCATGGACAAGGATCCCCTGGTCCTGAATTCGAAAACAGCCGTATTCATCCAGTGCGTGGGATCAAGGGAGCCGGAGCGGCCCTATTGTTCCAGGATCTGCTGCACGCATTCCACGGCCTCGGCCCTGTCCCTGAAAAAAAGCAACCCGGACATGGATGTCTATATCCTTTACCGGGATATCCGGACCTATGGCGAAAAGGAAAAACTCTACCAGGAAGCCAGGGAAAAAGGAGTGATCTTTATCCGCTTCGCCCTTGACGCCAAACCCCAGGTCAAGGCCGATAAAAAAGGCCTTCAGATCCTTGTCCAAGACCATATCCTGAAACAGACCGTGGGCATCTCCGCAGACATGCTGGTGCTGGCCGCCGCCGTGGTGTCCAGGCGGGATGAGGCCCTGGCCCAACTGTTCAAGGTGCCCATGGACAGCGACGGTTTCTTTGCCGAAGCCCATGTCAAGCTGGCCCCTTCCAATTTTGCCGTGGACGGGGTGTTTTTATGCGGCCTGGCCCATTATCCCAAACCCATTGATGAAGCTACGGCCCAGGCCCAGGCGGCTGCCTCCGGGGTGACTCGGCTCTTTGCCAAGGACAGCATCCGGACCCTGGGACAGACCGCCTCGGTCCGGGCCGTACTTTGCAGTTCCTGCGGGGTCTGCGTGGCCGTCTGTCCCTATAACGCCCCTTCCTTTATCCGGGAAGGCCGGGACCAGGGCAGGGCCCAGATCAACCCGGTGCTCTGCAAAGGCTGCGGCCTCTGTGTGGCCTCCTGCCGGTCCGGCGCCATCGGGCTCCGGGGTTTTGAAGAAGAACAGATCATGGCCATGATTGACCATGCCTTTTAAATGGAGATAATCTGAATGACTGAATTCGAACCTAAAATCATCACCTTCCTGTGCAACTGGTGCAGTTACGGGGCTGCGGATCTGGCCGGCGTCAGCCGGTTCCAGTACCCCACCCATATGAGAATCATCCGGATTCCCTGTTCCGGCCGGATATCGCCCAAAATGATCCTTCACGCCATCCGGAGCGGGGCCGACGGCATCTGGATTTCCGGGTGCCATCCCGGAGACTGCCATTATATTGAGGGCAATTATTATGCCCGCCGGAAATTCACCCTGTTCAAAGAACTCCTGGAATACACCGGCCTTGAACCGGGCCGCCTCCAGTTTTCCTGGATAT
This sequence comes from Desulfobacula sp., assembly GCA_012031875.1. Lineage (GTDB taxonomy): Bacteria > Desulfobacterota > Desulfobacteria > Desulfobacterales > Desulfobacteraceae > Desulfobacula. The sequence continues at coordinate 23,200 of JAAUSZ010000046.1, read as the reverse complement.
CCTCGGCCGAAGGGGTTAAATTTGCGGCCGTGGCCCAGGAGGTCATCGAGGCGGTCCGGAAACTCGGGCCTGCCCGCCGCCTCATCAAATCCCTGCCCGAGGTGGCCTGATGAAAACCATATCCGAGAATATCCGGCACATCGCCGGGAAACTCCTGGAACAGGGCAAGGTTGAAGGGGTCATCGGTTTCCGGAAAGCAAGCCTTGGGGCCGCGTCGGAACCCTTTCTGGCCAAAACCCCGGAGGATGCCGGTCAACTGATCTTTGACTGCAATTGCCGGATGAACCTGGTCACCTACCTGACCGGCAGAACCGGGAAACTGGGCATCGCGGTCAAGGGCTGCGAGAGCCGGAACCTGGTCACCCACCTCATTGAAAACAAGGTCCAACGGGAAAACCTGTATATCATCGGCGTGCCCTGCACCGGCCTTGCCGATAAAACAGCGCTGGTCAAGGCTGCGGGCGGCGACATCCTGTCTATTGAAGACCGGGGAGAGCATCTGATTCTCGAAACCCGGCCGGGCAAAAAAAGGTCCTGAGAACAGAGGTCCTGCAATCCAATTGCCGGACCTGCATCCAAAGAAATCCCGTGATCTTTGATGAACTTGCCGGGCCCTTGGTTGAAGAACTGAACATCACGGACCGGTTTTCAGATGTTGAAGCCATAGAAGCCCTGAGCCCCGATGAAAAACAGGCCTTTTTTGACGATCTGCTCCAGGGCTGCACCCGGTGCTATGCCTGCCGGAATGCCTGCCCGCTCTGTTATTGCCCCACCTGTTTTGTGGACGAATCCCGGCCCCAGTGGGTGGGAAAAACCAATGATCCCGTGGATGTCAAAACCTATCACCTGCTCCGGGCCTTTCACGACGCCGGACGGTGCACGGATTGCGGGGCCTGTGAGGCGGCCTGCCCCATGGGCATCAAGATGCGGTTTTTAACCCGGAAGTCCATCAAGGATTGTGTGGACCGGTACGGCTGGGAAACAGGGATGCGCCTGGAAGACCGCCCGGCCCTGGACCGGTTCCGGCTCAACGATCCCCAGGAATTCATCCGCTAGGCCCTTTAATGGATATAAAAGGAATCTTCATGAAACTGATGACCATAAAAAAAACAGACCTGGCCCGGGCTTTGGAAAAGATCCGGAAAAGCTATAGCCTGACAGGTCCGGTAAAAGATAAGGACGGCTATGTCTTCAGGCCGCTTCAAGACGGCGAAGGGCCTGATCTGGACTATGACATGACCCGGCTGTCGCCCAAGGCCGCGGTGTTTCCCCAGACGAACCCCTGTTCGCCTTAAGCTATGAACAGGGGGATAAGCCCATCCTGGAGGAAACGGTTTCCCACGACCTGCCAAGGGCTGTGGTGGGCATCCGGCCCTATGACGCTAAGGCCCTTCATTTATTAAAACTGAATTTTGACACCCCGGAATTCAAGGACCCCTATTTCATCCGGAAATTTGAAGCCCTGACCCTGGTGGGCCTGGCTGAAAATCATCCTGGCCCGGCCAATTTCTCCACCTCCTGCGGCACCGGTCCCTTTGATGAGACCTATCTGGATATCCTTTTGGTGGATACCGGGGACGAATACACCGGCAAAATCCTCACCCCAAAGGGAGAGGCCTTTGCCGCCTGCGCCGGATGGACCCCGGCCGAAGCCCCCGGTCTTGAAGAAAAGTTCGCGGAGATGAAAGCCCAAGCCGAGGCTGAAATTGAATCCAGGATCGATTTTTCCCATATCCGGGAGGCCGGTATCCAGACCCTCTATGACGCCCCCTTCTGGAAGGATCTGGCCTTTGCCTGCATCAATTGCAGCACCTGCACCTTTGCCTGCCCCACCTGCTGGTGCTTTGACATCCAGGACGAAACCGGAAAAGACACCGGCGTGCGCCTGCGGCTCTGGGATTCCTGCATGGCCGATCTGTATTCGGCCCACGCCTCGGGCCACAACCCGAGATCCGAGGGCTGGCAGCGGTTCCGCAACCGCTTCATGCACAAACTCAAATATTTTACGGACAAATACCAGGAAGGCATCATGTGCGTGGGGTGCGGGCGGTGCATCAGCCTTTGCCCGGCCCATATCGACATCCGTAAAATCTGCGATACCCTGAACCAAAAGGAGGCCTGCTGATGATCAACCCCTACAGACCTTATCCGGTCAGGATCGACCATATACAAACGGAAACAGTGGACAAATCCTTGAAAACCTTCACCTTTGTGTTCACAGACAAGGCCCATGAAGCCGCCTTCTCCTATACGCCGGGCCAGTTTGCCATGCTGTCCGTACCGGGTGTGGGGGAAATCCCCATCGGCATTGCCTCTTCCCCCACGGAAAAAGGCATTGTCAAATTCACGGTCTTTAAAACGGGAAAGGTGACCACCCATCTCCACAATATGAAGGAAGGAGATGCCATGGGCATCCGGGGACCCTTCGGCAACGGGTTTCCCATCAAGGACATGGAAAACCGGGACATCCTCATCATCGGCGGCGGGTTTGCCTTTACCACCCTTAGATCCACCATCAAAATGATGCTGGAGCCGGAAAACCGGCGCCGCTTCAAAAACATAGACGTGGTCTACGGGGCAAGGAATCCGGGCATGCTGCTCTACCGGGAGGAGCTGGAGGCCTGGGAGAAGCGGGAGGATATTTTTATGCATATCACCGTGGACGGCACCGACGACGCTTACTGGCCCTATCATACCGGCTTTGTCCCGGCCATTACCCAGAAATGCGCCCCGAAAAAGAGCCGGGATGCCAAGGCCCTGGTCTGTGGCCCCCCGGTCATGATCAAATTCACCAAACCCGTGCTCACGGACCTGGGATATCCGGACGCCGATATCCTCATGAGCCTTGAAAACCGGATGAAATGCGGGATCGGCATGTGCGGCCGGTGCAATATCGGAAAAGAACTGGTGTGCAAGGACGGCCCCGTATTTACCCTGGAAGCGCTGAACCAAACCCCCGGAGAATTTTAATATAAGGATAACCATACGGGGGCAAGACCCCCCATATGAAAGGAGAGACAAATGATCACCATTACAAAAAAAGCCCAGGAACAGGTCAAAGCCTATTTTGAAGGAAAGGACCTCCAGCCGGTCCGGATTTTCGTCAACCAGGGGTGCGGTGGCGCCCAACTGGCCATGGCCCTGGATACGGCCAAGGAAACCGATACCGTCGTCACCTGTGACGGGATTGATTATATCATGGAAACCAGCCTTCTCAAAGAAGCCCGGCCCGTTGAAGTGGATTTCGCCGGAACCGGGTTTGCCCTCAAATCCAGCCTTGAGCTGGGCGGCGGGTGCAGTTCCTGCGGTTCGGGCGGGTCCTGTTGCGATTCATAGCCAAAAGGAAAAGACCATGATCGACCAGATTCATGTCCACCCCAAGGTGGAAAAGCTGCTGGACCAGATGGAAGGCCTTGAAAAAGCCCCTTCCATTGCCGCCAAAAGGGCCCGGGCCATCATCCAAAGTCTTGTGGACGGGGCTGCGCCCTCCCATGCCGGCCGCCTGTCCAAAAAAAAGGATGCCCGCATCGACAACCTGTTCAAATTCGATCTCGGAAGCGGCTACAGGTTGGTCTGCATCAAGGAAAAATTCTGCATCCACATCCTTTTTGTGGGGTCCCACGACCATTGTGACACCTGGCTGGACGCCAACAGCCGGAAAAAGCCGCACAAGACCGAGGTCTGCATGAATGTTTACTGTGTGGCTCCCTCACCGGCGGAGGGCATGGCAAAAGAGTTTCCGGCCGAATCCGAGTGTTTCATGATCCCGGAACTCAGCCAGGAGGATTTGAAAAAAGTATTCCGGGGCCTGGTGGGCCGCTAAACCCTTTGGACACGCCATGAAACGCAAAAAGCAAATCATCCTGCTGGCCCATTGCATTTTGAATGTCAATTCAAAGGTATATGGGCTGGCAGGATACAAAAGCAGCCTCAAGGACCTGGTGGGTTTTCTGATGGACCAGGACACGGCCATGATCCAACTGCCCTGTCCTGAACTGGAAATCCTGGGCCTGAAACGCTGGGGCCATGTCAAGGACCAGTTGGATTATCCGTTTTTCCGGGAAAGCTGCCGCTCCCTGCTGGACCCCATGATCCGGCAAATCCGCATGTATCGGGAAAACAACTATGTCCTCCGGGGGGTCATCGGCATCGACGGCAGCCCCTGCTGCGGGGTCCACCGCACCTGCCGGTCCTCGGCCTGGTCCGGCGATTTCCTGGACAAGGAGGAAACCTGGGAAAAGATCCGGCAGATGCATTGGGCAAAGGAGCCGGGCATCTTTATGGAGATGTTCCAGTCCATGCTCCGGGAGGCGTCCCTGTCCCTTCCCTTTTTCAGCGTGGATGAAACAGACAGCGCTGGATCCCTGCCCGCGCTGATCAAACAACTGGCCGCCTCCTTTTCAAAAAACCAATCCGATTCCGAAATCTCATAAACCCTGGAAATTCGCTTTCATGGCAGCACATCCAAGAAATTAACACAAAACGGGAAGGACCGTATTTTGCGCCCAGGATTCAATTTTCTGAAAATCCCGGAAATCTCCTTCAGGGACCCCCTGTTTTTCCATCTTGGATTTCATGACCATTCTTACGACCATGTTCAGTTTGCTGTAGTCCAGGGTGCCGGCAAAAGCCTCCATGGCCCTGGGCTTAACCTCGGGTGCGGCTTTCAGCACCGGGTTAAAATAGCTTTGGGCGAGTTCCCGGTTTTCTTGTGTATCGTTATATAGCTTAAGACAGGTCAGAAAATAAACAACCGGAATCTGCCTTAAATGGTCCTGATGGTCTTTGACGAACCGGATGGCCCCGGGATACCAGGAAGCCGATTTAACAGCGCTTCCCATCACAACACCGGCATAGGTTGAAACATCGCTGACATTTTTGATATGACGGACATCCACCGAGGCCCCCTGCCTGCACATCACATCAGCGATGGTCTGAGCCACTCCGGATGTGCTGCCGCAATTGCTTTCATAGGCAACCAGGTATTTTTTCCCTTCTTTTCTGCAATCGGATTCAATCCATTGGATGTCATCTGCAAGGGCAGTCCCCGGTTGAACCACGCCCATGCCGATCAATCCTCCCACAGCCGCTGCGCTACCAACCACAAATTGTCTTCGGGTCATGGTTTCCATATTAAATCTCTCTCCCATCGCATGGAAAATTGTTTTTATGATCATTTATTCTTTCTTTGATTTTATCCGTGATGGTTTTTTTCCGGGCCGGATCAAGGGAATTATAAAAATCTGAAAACAGGGTCAGGGTTTCCGATATTGACCCGGATATCATTTCCGAACGCTCTTTTGCCTCGGTTGCCATGGCGGAAAGATCCGGGGTTTCATTTTCTAAGGAAGCGAAAGCCCTTTTATGAAATTCCGTCCTTGTCTCAATGGCCTTTTCCATGGTTTCCAGAAACCGGGTGCGGAATTTTTCATATTGCTGCTGCTGTATTTCCGACAGGCCAAGGGCTTTGGCTTCTTTATCCATGCGCCAGGCAATAAAGCCTTTAATCTCGTCATGCATAAACGGCGGCAGGCCCCTTTTGCCGAATCCCTGCCTGTGGAACGAATCAAACCCGCAGGCGCCGGAGTTGACTGCAAATCCAAAACCGGTTACGGTCATTACCATTACTAAAACCCCTGCAACCCAGGCTGCTTTTCTTTTCTTGGTCATTTTGCCTCTCCTTTAATTTCTTTAAAATTGATATCCGTATCCTTTGCCGGGATGATCCAAGGATAAGGGAAAATTGTAAATCAGGTTTTTCCGCCTTGTAAAAAATTGTAAATCAGATGTAAAAGAAACAAAAAGGATGGGTTCATGAATAAACATATTCTGATCATTGACGATGATATCAAATTGATTGAACTCCTGACCGAATACCTGGAACAACATCAATTCAAGGTGTCTTATAGTCTTGACGGGCTGAATGCCGTTGAGGTGATCAACGGGAAAATGCCGGATCTTGTCATCCTTGACTATATGATGCCGGGAAAAGACGGCCTTGACGTCCTCCGGGATATCCGGTCCCGCCATGGTCTGCCGGTTATCATGCTGACGGCCCGGGGGGATGATACCGATAAAATCGTAGGGCTTGAACTGGGGGCGGATGACTATCTATCCAAACCCTTTAATCCAAGAGAACTCCTGGCCAGGATAAAAGCCGTTCTTCGGCGTCAGGTCGCGCCTTCTTCAACCACGGCTCAGAAAAAAGACCGGATCTTTCAGATGGATGATCTTATTCTCAACAGGGATGCCCATACCATTGAAGTAAAGGGCAGGAGAATGGATCTTTCCGCCACTGAATTTAATATCCTGGAAGTGTTGATGAAAAACCCGGACAGGGTTTTAAGCCGGGACCAGATCATGACCATGGCCAGGGGAAAGGATTTCATGGCCTTTGACAGAAGCATTGATATCCACATCAGCAAATTAAGATCAAAAATCGAGACAGATCCTTCTTCTCCAAAGCGGATCAAAACCGTTTGGGGGTCAGGCTATATGTTTGTGGAATCCCTATGAAATTTAAAAGCCTTTACCGAAGACTGCTCGTATCCTTTCTCGGGATTCTTTTTGTCACGATTTTCCTTATCCTGGCTCTGTTCCTGGGCACGGCAGGGCGAGGCTTCAGGGACGCCCTGGAAAATCAGTCCTTTGGAAAGTTTAAAATTTTCAGGGAGTCCTCCAGGAAAAAATAGACGGGATGCCGGGAATTCCTTTAAATGAAAACAATGAAGTGAAAGAACTGCTCCACATTTTTTCCGATCTTTTTAATCTGAAAATCTGGATCACCTCACCTGATAACACCCTATTGCTAAAGACATTTTCAACATCCGCGGATATCTCCCTGAAACAAAAACGTGCGGTTGTCCGGGAGGGGATCGAACTCTTTTCTCTTTCCAGGCGGCATATTTCCTATTATGCAAAAATTCCGGTTACATCCGGCAACGACACTCATACCCTGCATATTTACCATGTCGCCGGACATACCAATAAGCCTGAAGCTCTGTTTTTGTTCGGCCTTTTAAGTATCGGCCTCATTATCGCCGGCCTCATTATTCCCTTAACAAAAATCATCACCGGCAGGATAAAACAATTGAACCGGTCTGCTCTTCAGTTTGCCGACGGCAATCTTGACCAGAAAATCAGGATTAAAGGCCGGGATGAAATTGCCGAACTTGGGAATTCCTTTAATTTCATGGCCGACAAGCTTGAAAAAATGATCCAGGGAAATAAAGAACTCACAGCCAATATTTCCCACGAACTCAGAAGCCCCCTGACGCGGATCCGGGTGTCCAACGAGATGATTCAGGATCGGTTGCTGCCCAATGGAGATGAGGATATCAAACGCTATGCGAAAAATATTGAAAATGAGATACAGATTCTGGACACCCTTATTGAAAAGATCCTGATGTTATCAAAACTGGATTTACAAGAATCCTCCCTGTCCTTTGAACCATTGGATTTCAATCTGATCATCAAAGACCTGGAGAAAAAATTCAGCCCTTCCCTGAAACATAAACATCTGAGCCTTGTATTAAATCTGAGGGATTCACTGGTCCTGGATATCGATAGGACCCGGGTTGCAACCATCCTTATGAATCTCATGGATAATGCCGTAAAACACACCCATGAAAACGGCGCCATCACAATCAATGCATCAAAACCAACAGACGATAGCCTGATCCTTTCCATCACCAACACCTTTCGCCCATTGAATGCTCTGGAGCTGGAAAGGATTTTCGAACCCTTTTACCGGATAGAGCCGGGTCAAAATCCTGGGTCCGGCCTGGGATTGTCCATTGTGAAAAAAATGGTCACCCAGTGTAAAAGTCATATTCGTGCAAAAAACAGCGAAACCGGCCTGACCTTTGAAATACGGTTTCAAGGGCAATGCGCATCTTCCATCCGCTGTTGAAGGATTCCACCGGCTGTATTGCAGGAAAAAGAAAAAGGTGATAACCTTTCCGGGTCTCCATAAACCGAATATAAATCTGAAAGGTCCTTTAAAAAATGAAAGAAAAAACAAAAGAAAATATTTATAAGGCCTTTGTTGGTGAGGCCAAGGCCTATTTCAGACTGCTGGCCTATGCCCAAAAAGCCGAAGAGGAAGACATCCCCCAGATCGCTCTTTTGTTCCGGGCCATTGCAGAAGCGGAAAGGGTCCATGCCGTCCGCCAACTCAACCTTGTCAGGGATCTGGTGGTAAAGGATACCGACGCCAATCTTGAACTCTCCTTTCAGCGTGAAAAAACCGTGAGCGAGAATACCTACCCTGATTTTATCAAGGATGCGGAAGATGAAGGCGAAGCGGCTGCCGTGCTGGCCTTTACCCATGCCAGGGATGCGGAATCCTTCCATGCAAAACTCTATGACCGGGCCATCTACCGGATGATCAAGAAAGAGGTCAAGGCCTTACATGTGTGCCAGGTGTGCGGCTATGTCACCGATAAGAAAAAGCCGGCCAAATGTCCGGTCTGCGGCGCACCCGAGGAATCGTTCAAAACCATTGGCGAAGAGTGATCCCGGCGCCTGATCTTTCATGGGTTAAAAAAGCCGTGGTTTAATCGGTAAGCATCAGACTTTCCTGGTCAAGCCCGGCCCCGTATTTCAGGGTCTGGCAGCATGTTCCGGGAAAACGGCTATGTCTTAAAGGAGGTCATCGGAATCGACGGCAGCCCCTGCTGCAGGATCAACCGGATCTGCCGGACCTCCGCCTGATCCAGCGATTTTCTGGGCAAGGCGAAAACCTGGGAAAAAATCCGGCAGATGCATTGGGAAAAGGAGCCGGGCATCTTTATGGAGATTTTCCAGTCCATGCTCCAAGAGGCGTCCCTGTCCCTTTCCTTTTTTGCCGTGGACGAAACAGACATCGGTGAACCCCTGCCCTCGCTGATCAAGGAACTGGCTGATTCCTTTTCAAAAAACCAATTCGATTCTGATTCGCTTCCTTCGGGAAAAGTCGATCTGAAAAATAAATAAAGAAACAGAGGAATTGCCAGTATTTTTGTCCGGAATTAAATAACATATTGAGTGTAGCGATGAGGTAGCTTGATGTTGGCGCACTACCCGAAATCATATCTTTTATTCGGAACTGATCAGAGGGTTCGAGAATATACTGTTTAGTCACAGGATGCTTCTTTGAATTTGCACGCATGAACGTCTCTCTCTTATATCTATGAAATTGCGCTGCGCCTCTTACAACCTTTCCGTGTTTTTGGAACGATTTCTCTATCATTTCAGAATGTAGACTTGCCAATTGAAAACAGCACCTGAGAAAATATGGCAAGCTGATATCAGGCTTATCTATATCTCCATGAGAGTATAGAAAATCATTAAAAGGCATTTGATAAGAGTAGTACTCTCTTGTGTATTTGAGGATCTCAAACAATTCTTTAATTTTGTCACTAACTATGCGTGGATTGGAATTAGAAAAATTAGAATAGAACACATTGATCAATTTTGTATGTGTAATTTCCGATAGCGTCTCTAATCGTTCTCCCGGCAATAAGTATACATTTGCCAGTAAAGCATGGAACAATGAATAATATGACAAAAATAGAAAGCGGACCAGGAGTTGCATTTTTTTGATAGTTGGGACTCACAATAGAATGAAGCAGAAGTGAACACTTCTTTTAACGACTTGCTGGTCCTTACATCCCAATCGATAATTGTTTTAGCTTTCGAATCTTTAAAGAGGATGGAATATTTCTCCATCCATTTGGAATAGTATCGAGTGATTTCTGTCTTGTCATTTAGCCTTTTGTTAAGGTACGAAAATTTACTTGTCGAATACAGTGAAAGCTCTTCGAATGCCATATTAGTCTCGTTTTTCAGCCTAACGTCTGAATTGAGCGGACCTGCGCGGTTTTTCGCGCAGGTCCGCTCGAATGATGGGTTGGACGACTACGGCAACTCATAGATTGGCGGCCCATACGGTTCAATTGAAACACTGGCAGCCTTTGTCAGCGCCGCAATTTCCGAAAGTTCTTGGATAACTTCCGCAGGAGCCATCTTGACCAGGGCCAAGACACGGGGAAGTTCATCAGCCCGAATGTTTCCCTTGACCCATGACGAGGGGCTACTCCAATGCTTCCGAAATTCTGCTTCCGAATAGTGAGTAAGACTATCAGCCTTCAAAACCCGGCAGGTAGCGGCAACTGACCGTTGGGACTTAAGCAAATTTTCAAGCGCACTCAACGCAGACTGAACAGATGGGACTGCCATCAGCGCTTCGCTTCTCACGTAGGCTTCATGTCGAAGTGCTTCACGGTGCTTCAGCTTGCTCCGCTCGACCAGTACAAATTTCTTTCCACGCCTCTCAATTTCGTAGAGCGCGTGGCAGTGGCGGCAGTCGATTTGAGATTCATACCATTGCGGTGTGCTCGTAGGCCAGCTATGGTCTGGAGAGCAGTTATCGACGTGGTAAATGCCATGCCCACAAATGCACTTTCCTTCGTATTCAGTAAAGCGTTCAGTTCCCATTTAAGTCGCCCGACAGTTTAAATAGATGGAAAGCTTTCTATATATTGCCTATATACAATAGAAAAATTTCCATCTATGGCGGAAATAAGCCAATAAATCCGGAAAAGCTTGCGTTGAATTTTCCGTGCTCCGGTGTTTGTATCCGATAACATGGAAAATATGAAGAGACAACAAAAATTTGAACTTAAACCGGTCAAGGCCAAAAGTGATTTCCCTGGGCTGTTCGGAATGTCTGCATGCGCCGGCCTTGATTGCGCCTTATTGACAATTTCCGGGAATTTGAATACAAAGCGGTTAAACATTTAAACGGAGGATGATGATGCGGTATGTGATGATGATGTTTTTGATTCTTTTTGCATCGGCGGCCTTTGCCGCCGATGATATTGCGGCCACCTATGTTTACGAGGGCGGGGATAAGGTCACCCTGGTCACCCGGGACAGCAAGCATGTCCGGATGGACATGTCCCCGGAAAATTATATGCTCCTCAAGGACGGCAAGGTCTATACCGTTTCAAAGGATGAAGACGGAAAATGGATGGTCATGGACATGAGCCGGATGAAAGGTTTGGCCTCCGGCGGGCTTGCCGGCCTTATGACCGGCGGGGCGGCTCCGGCCCTTCCGGACAAGGCCTATACGGTCAAATATGATAAAACCGGGAAAAAAGAGGAGATCGCCGGGTATACGGGCGTGGTCTATAATATGACCACCCTGGAAGACGGTAAAGTCGTGGATAAGGACGAAATAGTCCTGTGCAGCCACGAGGACCTGAAAAAGGTGAACGACGCCTGGTCTGCCGTCGCCCTTCAGATGGGGGAATTCATGGGTGAAAAAGAGGCCAAAAGCCTTGAAAAAGCCACAAAGGAAGCCAATGCCGCCGGTTACGGGGGAATGCTGAGATACGGAAAGGATATGAAACTGGAAAGCCTGAAAAAACAGTCCCTTGCCGCCTCAACCTATGAAATCCCGGCCGGCGCCCAGGTCATGGATATGGGCGGCCTGACCCAGGGCCTGATGAACCAGCTCCAGGAAGACTAGGCTCCGGCCGGCTCCCTTTGCTCCGCTCACAGGGTCAGGGGCTGGTTGAATACCGGAAGAAGGACCTTTGTTTCGGGGTGATATTTTTTCACCCCGGCCACAAAGGGGCCGATATCAACGCTTTTTGAAATGGGCGGGAAAAAATCGTCATGATGGTGGGGAATGACCACGGCCGGTTTCAGCCGCCGCACATAGTCCAGGCCGATGCGGCAGATATGGGAATGGCCCTGGAGGGGAAGCATGAGGATATCCGTGGGCAGGGCCCCCAGCCTGTCCAGCTCGGCCGGAGATGATCCGGCGCTGCCGAAAAACCGGATGGTCCGGTTTTCAAGATGAAATCGCCAGCTTAAGACTTGGCCGCAGGGAAAATTCCGGACCAGGGGCAGGTATCTGAAAAAGCGGATATGGATCTTTTTCAGGGTCTTCAGCACCAGGGGCGGGTCAAACCGGACATGGCTGCTGAAAAAAGCCTGGGCCGAATATCCGGGAAATTTGAAAATCGCTTCATCCGAAGAAACGGGCGTGATTTTCCGTTCATCCACCCCGTTTCGGATAAGGCTACCGGCTGCTGTCCCGGCGCAATAGATATGGGCCCCGGTCTGCCGGGCGATGGGGGGAACATCCAGGATATGGTCAAAATGGCCGTGGGTGATGAAGATCCGGGATGCGGCGGAAAGATCCGAAGGGGTCAGGTTCTGCCGGGGAAGGGCCCGGGGGTTGCGGGACAGATAGGGGTCCAGCAGGAACACGTCCCGCCCTGTGGAAATCTGAAATCCGGCCGCGCCCAGCCATTTGATGTCCATGGCAACCTCCTCCCTTGAATTTCCGGTTAAATTCCCCAAACCTATTGATTTATCGCTGATAAATCTCTATAGAACCATAAAGGCCGTTTATGACGGAAAGATATGGTTAACTCTTTAATACAGTTTAGGGAATGACGCAAAATAATATTTTTGAAACATTAAAGCAGTCGAAAAACCTTCCCCAGCTTCCCCAGGTCATGCTCAGACTGATTAAAGCCTGCAAGGCGGAAAAAACCTCCATTGAGGAGCTGACGGGCATTATTTCCACGGACCCCTCCCTTGTCTCCCGCCTCCTTCAGATTATCGGGTCTCCCTATGTCAACCTGCCCAAAGAAGTCAACAGCATCAAAACCGCCGTGGTCTACCTGGGCATCGACACCATCCGGAATATCGCCATCTCCACCTCGGCCATGCATTTTTTCAAGCTGTCCAGGGCCGTCAAGGCCTTTGACCTGGTAAGATTCTGGTATCATTCATATAAATGCGCCGTCATGGCCCGGTGTATTTCCGAGGAAAGCGGGTTTTCCAATCCCGAGGAATTCTTCCTGGCGGGCCTGCTCCATGATATCGGCCGGCTGGTCCTGATCCAAAATTTCCCGGAAGAATACCAGACCCTCCTGGAGACCCCCCTGACGGAGCAGCAGATCCTTTCCTCGGAACTGGAGCTGTTCAATGCCGATACGCCCCAGGTATCGGCCTGGCTTTTCAGCCGGTGGAACCTGAATCCCCTGATTTCCGACGCGGTCCTGTTTATCCATGAAAGCGCGGAACAGATTGAAAGCGCCCTTTCCCACGTCAAAATCCTGTATATCGCCAATGCCCTGGCCGGCCCGAGCGCCCTGGAAAAGATACCGGAGGTTGCGAATCTGACCGGTATTTCCAGGCCCAGGCTGGAGCAGATCATGGTTCTGGCCGAAGAAGAGACCGCCGGAATTTCAAAAAGCCTGGGCCTTGACCTGGCCGGGGCCGGGGAAGCGGTGTATGAAACCGCCATCCATTCCGAGATCAAGGACCTGTCCCTTTTTTTCGGAACCCTGCAGAATCTCTTGCAGGCCAGGGATGTGGAAGCCATCCTGGATATCACCCAGAACGGGATGAAAATTCTGTTTCATATTCCCCGGGTCTTTTATTTCCTCCTGGATGAAAAAAGAATATCCTGACCGGGTTCTGCAGCAGCAGGGACAAAGCCCATAAGATCATCCGCAGCATCGCCATCCCCCTGACCGGCCGGTCCAGCCTGCCCGTGGCCTGTGTTCTGGAGCAGGCCGTTAAGAACAGCCTGAAACCGGATGAGGGCGGAAAGCCCGCCATTTCCGACCACCAGATCATCCGTCTCCTGGAGGCCCGGGGCATGTATTGCGTTCCCCTGTATTCGGCGGACAAGGCTTTGGGGGTCATGGTCCTGGGGGTGGATGAAAAGACCGCCCAGGACCTGGATGAGAACCGGGGCCTGGTCATGCTTTTTTCAAAACAGGCAGGGGTCTGTCTCCAGAGCATCCGGTTTTATAACGACTATGCGCTTCAGATTCACGACAAGAAGATGGAAGCCTACGCCACCCTGACCGATAAGGTCATCCATGAGATCAACAACCCCATCTCCATCATTAAAAATTATATTGAAACCCTGGGGTTGAAGCTGCCGGACAAGCATCCGGCCCAGACCGAGCTGTCCGTGATCGGGGAGGAAATGAACCGGGTGGCCGGCCTTCTGGACCGGCTCAGGAGTTTTTCAAGGCCCAGGATTGAAGGGTTTGAGCCCGTGGATATGAACCAGCTCTGCCAGGGCATCCTGGACATCCTGAAAAAATCCATCCTCCGGCCCAAACAGATCGAGGCCGTCCTCCATCTGGACCCCGAACTGCCGAAAATCAAGACCGACCCCAACGGACTCAAACAGATCCTCATCAACTTGGTGAAAAATGCATCGGAAGCCCTGGACAAAGGGGGAAAGATTACGGTGTCCACCCGGTTCCTGGCCGAATCCGCCAAGATCATGATCGATGAAAAAAAACGGATTCCGGGCAGCATTGAAATCGAGGTGGCCGATGACGGGCCCGGCATTGACGAAAAGATCCGGGAAACCCTGTTTGAACCCTATACCACCACCAAGCCGGGAACTTCCAATTCAGGCCTGGGGCTTTCCATTGTGCATGCCATCGTCAAAGAATTGAACGGCCGCATCCGCTGCCTCTCGGAAAAGGGCAGGGGAACCCGGTTTATCATCACCCTTCCGGTGAATTCATCCAAAAAACAGGACGGGCAGGTCTGATTGCAATCACTGCATAAAATACCTCCCGTACCGGTGGACGCTTTGAAGACCGGGGAAATCATGGTCCGGGAAGGCCTCATCCGCCTGGACGACATTGACGCGGTGCTGGCCATCCAGAAAAAAAGACGGGAGTCCCTGAGCCTTGAAAAAAGCCGCCTTTTCGGAATGATCCTCTGCGATCTGAATCTGGTTACGCCCCTGGATAATTATGGCGTTCTGCATAAACATAAAAAGCTTCTGTCCATTGAGTCGGCCCTGGTTTCAAAAAAAATGCTCTCCTCTGACCTGGTGCAAAACATCTTAAAAGAGTCCCGGCTTGAAGGCATCCCCTTTATCAGCAGCCTGCTCACAAAAAATTGTGTTTCCCCCCCTGCCATGCAGACCCTGCTGTTTGACCTCTTCCATATCCCCTTCAGATCCATCAGCGATTTTATATTCAATGACAGGGACCGGGAGATCCTGGTCAAGGTCCTGGACAGGGCCCCGGCCCTGGAAAAAAAGATTCTGCCCCTGGTCATCAAAAACAATACCCTGCTTTTCGGGATTACAGACCCTGAAAATATCCTGTTTATCCAGAGATTGAACGACCGGTTTCCCCAATACCGGTTCAAGGCCATGTTTATCCCGTTTTCAGGGTTTGCCTGGTTTTACCGGATCATTTATGAAGGCGGGCCCGCGGCCGCTAAAAAACCGCCGGACCTGTCCCTTCTGTTGAGCTTCAGGACCTCCATCCGGGAGCCGGAAAAGGAAAAAGAGGCGATTTTATCCCTTTATCAACGGTACGAGCAGCTCCGGGTCCTGACGGGACATCCCCGGCGCAGGCCCCTTGAAAAAGAATTCATTGAATTCATCACCTTTTATCATACCACCCTGACGGCCAAATATCAGAGCCGCAGCATGGCGTTCTCCCTGAAAAAGGATGGGGCCGGCGTCAGGGTCGCGGCATTTCCGGAAAATAGAGATTATGGCCAGGATCATTACCATCACCAGCGGAAAGGGAGGGGTCGGAAAAACCAGTATCAGCCTGAATCTTTCCCTGGCCCTGGCGGCCGAAGGGTTCAAGGTCTGTCTCTTTGATGCGGACCTGGGGCTTGCCAATGTCAACATCCTCACGGGCCTTTATCCCCAAGGGGATCTGGAATCCGTCATCTCCGGCCGGGCCGGTCTCACGGACATCCTGATCCGGGACTACCAGGGCATTGATATCATTCCGGGCTCCTCAGGGGTGGAAAAGCTGGCTGAACTGACCCGGGATGAGACCGGGACCCTGATCAGCGCCTTTCTGGATATGGAGGCCTATGATTTTTTCATTTTCGATACCTCGGCCGGAATTTCATCCCAGGTCCTCTCCTTCTGCATGGCCTCCCATGAAATCATCCTGGTGGTGACAACGGAACCCACCTCCCTGACCGATGCCTATTCCATGCTCAAGGTCCTGTCAAAACACGGCTATGAGTGCCCCGTCAAGGTCATCGTCAACCAGGTCATGGCAGGCAAGGCCGCCCAAAAAGCCTATGCCCGGTTAAAGCAGACCGTCACCCGGTTTCTTCCCGTAAAAATAGAGCCCCTGGGCATTGTGGCCTCGGATAAAAATGTCAGGGCCTCGGTGATTTCCCAGACCCCTTTTTTCATTCTTTTCCCGGACACCGCGGCCTCAAAGTGCATGGCCGCCATTGCAGACAAACTGATCAGGCATCATGGAAAAGCCGGGGACATTCCCCTGGAGCTGTTCTGGGACAATTGCCTGAGGTTCCTGGAAAATCATCGTCCCCGTAAAATTGAAAAAACCGGAGACGCCAAGGCGGCCAAGCCTGATCCGGATGTCCGGGAAAAATTGTCCCAAATGGAAGAAAAGCTGTCCCTGCTGATAAAAGAGGTGGGGGAGATCCGGAAACTTCTGGAAACCCGCGCCCTGATTCCCTGCCCCGAACCCGAAGAAATTATCCTTGATTTTGAATCCTGGCTTGCCGCAAAAAAGGGGTAAGGCTGTAAATTCCTTGTTTGACAAGGCAAATGAAACATGATAATTGCCAAGGCTCAACCAATGTCTGTCGGCTGGATGACCCCGCCCTCAGGCGCCTATGATAATAACCGGGGGATATAATGAAATCAGGATGGATCGGAATACTGGCTGTTTTATGTATGGCAACTCAGGTCTTTTCAGCGGACAGCCCTGTGCTGAAAACCGATAAGGACAAGATCAGTTACATACTCGGCATCAATATGGGGAATCATTTTAAAAGAGATGCCATTGATGTCAATACCGACATGCTCATGAAAGGGTTCAAGGATGCCCTGTCAGGAGCAAAACCCTTGCTGAGCGATGAGGAAATGGCCGCTGCCATGTCCCTCTTTCAAAAGGAAATGATGGCAAAACAGGCGGAGAAGATCAAAATGGCCGGTGAAAAAAATAAAAAGGCGGGAGAAACCTTTCTTTCGGAAAATTCAAAAAAAGGACGGGGTCGTCACCCTGAAAAGCGGGCTCCAGTACAAGGTGATCACCGAGGGCGCCGGCAAGATGCCCAAGGAAACGGATACGGTTACCACCGACTACCGGGGCACCCTGGTGGACGGCACTGAATTTGACAGCTCCTACAAACGGGGGGAGCCGGTCTCCTTCCCGGTCAACGGGGTGATTCCCGGCTGGACCGAAGCCCTTCAGCTCATGAAGACCGGGGCCAAATGGCAGCTTTTCATTCCTTCCGATCTGGCCTACGGGGAAAACGGCCCGGAACCCATCGGGCCCAATTCAGCCCTTATTTTTGATGTTG
This sequence comes from Desulfobacula sp., assembly GCA_012031875.1. Classification (GTDB taxonomy): domain Bacteria; phylum Desulfobacterota; class Desulfobacteria; order Desulfobacterales; family Desulfobacteraceae; genus Desulfobacula. The sequence goes on along the minus strand of JAAUSZ010000046.1, from coordinate 5,842 downwards.
AGCTGATTTCCGTGGCCGAATAAAAAAGGCCTTGGCGCTTTCAATGGAGGCGTAGAGGACCGGCACCACCACCAGAGTCAGAACCGTGGCCAGCAGGAGGCCGAAAATCACCACGCTGGCCATGGATTTCCACCACTGGCTGGACTCGCTGGCCAGTGTCATTTCCATGATATGAAAATCATAGCTGATGCCCGTCACCATGGGCAAAAGCCCCAGGATGGTGGTGACGGCCGTCAGAAAAACCGGTCTTAACCGGGTGGCCCCTGCCAGAATCACCGCTTCCCGGGCATCCCGCCCTTTTTCTCTCAGCCTGTTGGTATAATCGATGAGAACAATGGCGTTGTTCACCACCACTCCGGCCAGGGAGATGATGCCGACTCCGGTCATGATGATGCCGAAGGGGGACTTGATCACGGCCAGGCCCCAGAAGGCCCCGCCAAGGGACAGGATTACGGAAATCATGATGATAACCGGCTGGATCACGGAATTGAACAAGGTCACCAGGATGAGGAAAATCAGAAACAGGGCAATGGCAAAGGCCTTGCTCAAAAACGCCTGGGACTCTTTCTGTTCTTCGTCTTCCCCCGTGAATTTATACCGGTATCCCGGCGGCAGTTCGATTTTTTTCAGGAGTTCCATGGCCGCCATTCTGGCAACGGTTCCGGTGGTCTTGGCCTCATCCACATTGGCCTTGACCGTGACCACGCGGTCATGGTTTTTCCGGACAATATCCCCAAGGGTCACCTTATACCCGATGGAGGCCAGGGTGGTCAGCGGCACCAGGTTCCCTCCGGGCGTCGGGATCATGAGCGTATGGAGAACATCGGCTACCTGGCGGTCGGATTCGGTCAGCTTGACGACAATGTCGTAATCTTCATCCCCTTCATAAAAGGTGGATACATCCAGCCCGTTATAGGCGGTTTTCAGTGCAAAGCCGATGGCGCTGGTGGTGAGGCCGAAAAGGGCGGCTTTCTGGCGGTCGATGGTGACTTCGACGCTGGGAAGGCTTCCCTGGTAGTCGTCCCGGACATCTTTGACATGGGGGATGGCTTCCACTGCTTTTTTCATATTTTCCGCAATTTTGCTCAAGACCTCAAAGCTGTCACCGGAAATTTCGATATTAATGGGCGGACCCGTGGGAGGCCCTTCCTGCTGCTGGTCCACCGTGATTTTCACCCCGGCAATGCCCTTGACCCGCTGTCTCAATTCTTCCAGATCATCCTTGGTGGGGGATTTTCTATGTTCAAAATCAATGAACTGGATCCCGATATGATTGGGAAGATTGGAGTCGAATACAGAGGCCCCCGCATTCTGGACCACCTTTGAATAAATATGTTCGATATTATTGATATTGCCCGGCGCCATGAATTTGGTGCCGTCGGCATTTTCATGCTCCTGTAGCCCCAGGGCCTCGGCATAATCGCCTTCGGGCCTGCCCGTGACGGCCATTTCAACTTTCTTCACGGTCCGGTCAATATACTGGATATCCGCTCCTTCCGGGATATCAATATTGACATACACGGAGATGGGATCAATGGCCGGGAAAAATTCCACGGGTTTTTCAATTCCGATCCGATACAGCCAGACCATAAAAAAGAGGACCAGTGTGGCAAAGGAAGCGACCAGCACGGAGAGCTTGTGATCCATGGCCTTATTGAGCAGCTTGGTGTAGGAGGTCAATACCAGGCCCTTGATTTCTATGGGTTTTTCTCCTTCGGCTTCGATCTCCCGGGCCGTTAATGCCTTGCCCAGGGGTTTGGCCTTCATGAAAAAGGCGCACATGGCCGGATTGACGACCAGGGCCACAAAAAGGGAAGAGGTCAGGGTAATGATCAGGGTGATGGGCAGGTATTTCATGAATTCTCCCATGATACCGGGCCAGAAAATCATGGGGAAAAAGGCGGCCAGGGTGGTGAGGGTGGAGCCGATGACCGGCCAGGCCACCTCACTGGTGGCTTTCATGGCAGCCTCTATTTTCGGAACGCCTTGCTGCATATACCGGTAAATATTTTCAACAATGACAATGGCATTGTCCACCAGCATGCCCAGGGCCAGGGTGAGGGAGAAGAGCACGATCATGTTCAGGGTATACCCCAGGGCGTGAAGCACGGCAAAGGACAGGAACATGGAAAACGGGATGGCAATCCCGACGAGAAGGGCATTTCTGAACCCAAGGGAGATGAACAGGACCGCCACCACCAGGATCAACCCGGAAATGATATTGTTTTCAAGGTCCGCCACCATGAGCTTGATGTCCTTGGATTTGTCCATGAGCTTGGTGATGGTGGTATTGGTCGGAAAATTCTGTTGGGCCTCCCGGATGATGTCATCCACCTTATCGGCAATGAAAATAACATTCTCTCCCGCCCGTTTCTTTACGGAAATATTGACGGCGTCCACACCGTTGAGCCGGGAAATGGAGGAGACTTCTTTGATACCGTCCACCACCGTGGCCACATCTTTGAGGTAAATGGGCCTGCCGTTGTGGGTGGACACCACCAGGGAGAGAATTTCTTCAGGGGTTTGGAATTCCCCCGGCACCTTGAGCTGGTAACGGCCGTCTCCCAGGGTAATGGCTCCGCCGGAGGTATTCTGGTTTTCGCTGACAACGGTCTGCTGCAGGAGGTGATGGGAATCCGGTAATAGGTCAGCTTGTCCGGGTCCACCTCCACCCGGATCTCCCTTTCCTGCCCCCCGGTGACTTCCACTTCCAGGATACCGGGCAGGGCTTCGATATCATCTTTAATATCATCGGCAATTTCCTTGAGCATGCCCGGACCGCAGGGTCCGGCCAAAGAATAGATCACAATGGGCATATCCGAAAAATTGACTTCAAATACCGAAGGGTCGTTTTCAAGATCCGTGGGCAGATCGTTTTTGGCCTCGTCCACCTTGTCCTTGACCTTGGTCAGGACATCATCAATATCCGTACCGGCCAGGAATTCGATATTGATCTGGGACAGGCCCTGGGAACTGACCGAACTGATATTTTTAACCTTGTCCAGGCCCTTGAGTTTTTTTCAATCTTGATGGTGATGCCGGTTTCAATATCCGAGGCGGAAACCCCCCGGTATTCGGTCCGAACAAACACATAGGGAATGGTGATGTCCGGTTCACTTTCCCTGGGCAGGGCCAGATAGGAATAAATGCCCACGACAATGATAATCACGGCCAGCACAAAAACGCTGACCCTGTTTTTAATGGAGGTATCAGAGAGGATCATTGGGAGATTTCCTCCATATCCCGGATGGTTCTGGCCACATGGACCTTTTCACCGTCTTCAATGATGCGGTGGCCCACCACCACCACATGTTCACCCGGTTCAAGCCCTTCGGTCACCTGGGTTTTCCACCCGTCCAGAAAGCCGGTTTTCACGGGCTTGAAATGAACGATTCCCTCTTTTTCAACATAGACACCGGTTTTTTTATCCACGGTCACCAGGGAATAGATGGGTACGGCAAGGCCCCTGGGGTCCTGCTGCTTGACGACCTCCACCCGGACAAACATATCCGGGAGGATCTGGCCGTCGGCATTGTTCACCTTGATTTCCAGATTATAGAGCCGGGCCATGGAATCGCTGGTTTTATAAAGATAATGGTATTCGCCGGTGCAGGTTTTCCCGGCCAGGGCGTCAATGGTCATATCAAAGCATTTAAGCTTTCGGACGGCATCCACGTCGGATTCGGGAATCCCCACCTCGATTTTCAGCCGATCAATCTGGAGGATCTGGGCCACGGGGTCGCCGGGGCTCAGGAAGGTCCCGTTTTCAATATAGATGCGGTCCACAACCCCTTCCATGGGGGATAAAATGGTGCACCGGCTCAGGTTGAGCCTGGCGCTGTCCAGTTCCGCCCGGGTGGTCTTGACCCGGGCCTCGGCGTCGTCAAACTGGGACTGGGTGGCAAAATTATTCTTCATCAGGGCCTTGAGCCGGGTTTCCGTTGCCAGGGCCGTCTCGTGGGAGGCCAAGGCCGCGTTATAGGCATTCTGATAATCCCCCGCGTCGATGAGGGCCAGGATGTCCCCATTGTTTACATGGCGGCCTTCCATGATCCGTTTGTCAACGATCTTGCCCTTGATCTCAGAAACGAGCTGAAGGGAAATCCAGGGCTTGACCACACCGGGAAAGCTGATTTTTTCCCTGATGAGGGAAGGTTCCACAGCCATGGTGATGACGTTGGTCAGCGCTTTCTCGGCCATTTCCCGGGATTGGTTTTCCGCCAGGGCCTCTTTTTTTTCCGCAATTTTTTTGCCCAGGGGAAGGGTGATCAGGAAAATGATCAGCACCACGGCCAGAAAGGGAAGAATCTTCCGGATGACGGTGAGAATTCGTTTCCCCATGGGTTGCTTGTCCTTAAATTTTATTTCCATACACAGATCCTTATAAAAAATTCCTATGAACATATGGCCGATTAAATTCTTTTCAAGGGGTCTTAACGGTTTCCGAATCAAAATCCGTACCCCGTGCAAAAACCAGGGTGGCAATGATAAGAAAAAAACAAACCCCGAACAGGATCTGGTAGGAAAGGGGCCCCAAGTGCGAAAACAGGTCCAGCATCTTCCCGGCCAGGGCCGGGAATCCTGAACCGAAAAGGAGGGTCAGAAGGGGGGCTGCCGCAAAATACCCGGTGGTGTCCGGCCGCTTGCAAAAATGCTTGATGGCCGGCGAATACACAAGCCCTCTTGCCCCCCGGCATACCCCCATGAGAAAGCTGGCCCATAAAAATCCCGTCAACCCGGGGAAAAAGATCAAAATCAGGAGGGTCGCAAGGCCCAGGAGCTTTGTGGATAAAAATTTATTTTTCAGGCTCAGAAGGTTCAAGGTCCCCAGCATCAGGTTGGCCAGGATGGAACCGGCATAGATCAGGGCGACAAAAAGTCCGGCCGCCGTGGCCTCTTTGATTCCGAAATACTGGGTCGCGTAAATGGCATAAAAGGAAAGCACCGTCAGGATGATATAATTGTCCAGGTCGCCCATGAGGTACCGGACCAGGTTTTTATTTTTCACCATCTCCAGGATGGTGTCCCGGGTGTGCGGGTAGAACCCGTCCTTGAGAATCACCGGAGGTTCAGGCGAGGGCAGTTCCTTTGTAAACAAAAAGCACAGGGAGCCCAGGAGAAAGCAGAGGCCTGAAAAAAGAAAAATCAGGGCCGAGGAGCGGAGGGAAAAGGAAAAATTTTCCACTATGTTAAGAATCAAAAGGCTGGAGACCAGCTTGGCCGCACTCTGGGAAAGATACATGATGCCCAGCCCCCGGACGCTTTTTCTTTCGGAAAAGATTTTCACCAGGAAGTGAAGCCAGACCGGAAGGGTCATGCCCAGGCAAAGGGAAAAGATCAGATAGGAAATAAAAAAAGCCGGTAAAATCAGGGCCGTATCCTTTATAAAAAACAGGAAACCCCCATAGACCAGGGTGGAACAGGAAGAGGCCAGGTGAAGATACAGCACAATGATTTTTTTTCTTTCCCGGTTCCGGGTCAGATAGCTGGCCACCAGGGGAAAGAGGGAAATGCCCAGGATCAGGATGGAAGGAACCAGGCCGATGAGAAAATCCGAGGCCCCGTTGTTTTTGAGAAAGATCTGGAGAAAGGTGGATTCCAGGATGACGGGAAATCCAAGGCCCCAGAACAGTTCCACCAGGGCGACGCCGGCGGCGTTCCGTCTGAAATATGTATCCTTGAGTGTATTCATGGTCCTGCATAGGGAATTTTATAAAAAAACTGATGCTACAATAATCATCAGAAAAAGTATAGTATAGTAAAAAAATTGCCGGACCATATTATTTTTTCATGAAGAGACAATGCAGATTTTTTCTGTTTAAAATTCATACCCAATTCCGAG
>JAAUSZ010000231.1 GCA_012031875.1 Desulfobacula sp. | reverse complement strand
TCCGGGTTCCAGAAAAATCCCGTTCAGGGACGGATCCGGGACAGGGGCGCCACGAACCGGGCATGCCGGACCGAGCACATATTAAAACAGGGAATAGTCCATGTGGTCGCAGACCTGGGTCAGTTCCGGAACCACAAAGTCCTCGAACATCTCGTTGGAGATCATCAGGCTGAAATCACACCGGACGCTTTCGAATTTGCCCTCGGCAAAGACCTGGAACCAGGAGGCCGATTCCCCATATCCCTCAGCTTTCAGAAAATCATAAAAATAATCGTAAAACCTGAGATAGACATCGGTCAATTCTTCGGTTCTTTTTTGGATGACCTTCTTTTTTGGATCATGTCCGTCAGAAACGGGATACCGCCGCACATGCTGAAAATAGACGACAGGGCATCCAGGGTCATGGGCGTGTTCACACAGGCCCGGTTTTGGACAGATGCAATGACGTGTTCATAGCAGCGCCTTAATTGCCTTACCAGGAAATGGTCCGGGTCAAAGGCCGGAACAGGGTTGTCCAGGTTGAACCGGCCGGGTTTGAAATCAATGGCGCTCCCCGTGCTGCTGTAATCATAGTCCCCGCCGGCCAGGACCGCGGTATTGGTGATATCCAGCCCCACCATGAGCCCGGCCACGGGCATGGCATCGCCCATGAACCAGGCGCCGTTCAGATAATTCTCCACCATGGTCCGGTGCCAGTCCGGGGACAGGTCCCATTCTTTCCTGGGCCGGTCCGACGACCAGGGCTCCGGAACAAAATTCTGCCGGTCTGCAAGGGCAAAGACAAGGGGCACACCCAGGGACTCATTTTTCCAGAAAGCCCGGTGCCTTTCCCTGCTGACGGCTTCATCCTGTTTCAGCGTATATTTCAATACCCTCACCCGTTTAAAATCCCGATAATGTATTTTGAAGCCGGAGCCCCGTCAAATTGTTAATTTTGATGGATCCAGGGATTACTATAGATTTGATGGATATGGATACTAAAGGAACTAAAATTTTTTCCCGGCAAAGCAGAACTGAGAATCAACGATTATGTGGAAATATCCAACTTTTTTGCTTTAACCAGATAGTGCATAGCGTTTAAGGCGAACAAAAAAGCAATTGTAAAAAAGTGCTATGGGAAAAAAGTGCTCCGATCCTGAACTCTGCCAATTTTGGAAAGCATAAATATTGCTTGTTGTTCGGTAATGTCAAAAGACCTAGATAGCTCGGGAATAATCTTTAGGTAATCGGTATAGTTTTTCAGATAGATGATCCCTGTTCTGTTTTCAAAGCATTCGTTGCATAAGTCTTTCATGCTGTGCATGTTAAAATCAATGCAGCCAAGGCTTTCAGAGCGAAGGCTGCTCCATCGGGCTCCGTCGTCACACTTTTTATTCTTAACCGTAAAAAATATCTGATCGCTACCCATATTCTCAATAGACCAGGCTGTGACTATAAACTCCATACCCTCACTTTGAGTAAGAACCTCAGTAATGACTTTTTCCGATTTTTTCTCAAGTTCGCCACCTATAGACGCTGCCGCTTTGAACTGCTTCCAGAGGGTAGCGCCTCCTCCCAAATCACCTCCGATTGCGAAATTTGCCCTATTTGTACCAGTGCCAACCGTTACAATTGATGCACCACACATTTTGGTTGTGCTAAGACTTTTTTCAGGGATGGCCTTTGCCCATGCATTGTAGATCAAGCTGTAGTCAGTATCTCGCCTCTGATATTTTTTACTGAATGATACATTGTTCGGTAAAACTCGACAGACATTGATTTTTATTAAAACATTGGAAGGAATGGTAACAGTTTGGGGTAAATTTTTTTTCAGAACCCCAGGGTTCATTTTACCGATATCTGCCAGCTTATCCTCTGAGAGAGAGACAGTGGTTTCTTTGCCCTCAGGATCGCTCTGCACCTTGTAAATCTCTCCTCGAGTGAATTTTATAGGAACGGTTAGTTGATCCAGAAACGCTGTGTAATCATCGAGCAGGATCATAAATGTCTCTTTTGATTCGTAAACATCCCTCAGTCTTGATTCTGCTTCGAAGACCGTTTTCCTTTCTCCACTTTCTATATTTACCGGTGCATAGCCCCAAATACCATCTTCTGTAAGCACAAGTTGCCTCTGTCTGGTTTCTGATTCATTGAGATATAGGTCCTCGAAACGGAATAGTATTTTTCCTGAAGCCACCGGGACAGTAAACTTGATGTCTTCGATATCCCTAAAGGTTCTCGGGGGATTAAGCGGGTCTTCGATACATTGGATGGTCATGCCCTTTGAGAGAATTATACTCGGGCTATTGCCTGGCATTCTAATAGCAACTGATTCCCCAGCCAAGGTAGTAAACACAATCACAAAAACGAGAACACTGAGAACCCATTCGCGATACTCTGATAAAAAGCTATCAGCTACAAGGCCTACCCATCGTAATCTAAAAGTCTTACACATAAATTTTGGTTGAATATTCTGCATGATGTTATACATATAACCCCCCCCTCTATTGATGTTATAAAATTTTTAACATGTGAAAAATGACAAGCACATGTTCAAGTTGCAGTTCATTAAGGAGATATTCTTGTCACTATGAGGTTGAATGAGGGCATCCGAAGAACTTCTGGTGAGTTTTGATAATCATGACGAAGTAAACTTAGTTGAGAGATAGAAAATCTAATTTAGGCTGACTTTATCAACATTTTTAAGCCTTGTAAATATGTTTATAACAAAACGCTTGTGGAGGATGGGAGGGTCATTCGTAGTTAATCTTGAACATTACCACGATGAATTTAGAAATTATGTAGGGGATAGGGTTGAATCTAAAGAGTACCCTAGTGTTTCACAAAACGAAATATTTTCATTTATCTATAATACAATCACATAAATATAGCCTAACCTATCACTGCAGTAGACCGCAAGGGGCGGCTCCGCCTTCCCTGCTGTTACTGAGTTCAGGTGTTAAAGAACCCCACAATGTGCCTATCCTTATTAGGCCATGTACTTTTCATGCCCGTGCTTTGATCCTCCCATTTACACAGGCTTGCATTCATCCGGATCATAGATTTTAAAACTCATTTTTCAAAATACCGGTTGCGGCGGGCGCGCCTTGAGATTAAACTGAGGCCCTGGGTTATGAACCATTTTTAATTCAACAGCAAAGGACAGGACATCATCGACCACGCCGCCACCCTTTACAGGACCTTGTTTGAAAACACGGGCACGGCCACGGTCCTGATCGAAGAAGACATGACCATCAGCCTTGTCAATTCCGAGCTGTCGCGGATCTCGGGGCTTGGCAAGGAGATGGTGGAAAACCGGATGAAATTCCCGGACCTGATTGCCGGGCCGGACCGGGAGACCGTGATCCGGAACCACCGCCTCCGGCGGCAGGACCCGGACAAGGCCCCCCCGGAACTATCCCTGCCGGGTCATTGTGGTCAACGGGGACATTAAGGAATGCCTCCTGACCGTGGCGCTGGTGGACGGCACCCGGCAGAGCGTGGCATCCATCACCGATCTGTCCGCCCAGAAAGAACTGGAACGGCAAATCGCCCGGATCGGTGAGGAGGAACGCCACCATATGGGCCGGTTTCTCCACGATGACCTGGGCTCCCACCTGGCCGGGGTGGAAGCCATGTCCAGCCTTTTGTCCTCCCGCCTGGCCAGGTCGGAACACCCGGAGGCCGGTCTGGCCCAGGAAATCAAGGCCCTGATCAACCAGGCCGTCAAAAAAACCAAACACCTGGCCCAGGGGCTTGTCCCGGTGGATATGGCGGCGACGGGATTCATGGATACCCTCGGGCAGTATGCCCGCCATGTTGAAAAGGCCTTTGGCGCGGAATGCCGGATCCATGGAGCCATCTCCGAGCCTTCCCTGCCCCTTGATCACCTGGCCCATCTTTATTATATTGTCCGGGAGGCGGTGAACAATGCGGCCCGCCACAGCGGGGCGGACCGGGTGGACATCCGCTTCACCCGGGACAACGGGGATCACCTGGTCCGTGTCTCGGACAACGGCCGGGGGTTTTTTCACGGCGGGTCGCCGGCCGGGGGACTCGGGCATCAGATCATGCGGCAGCGGGCGGGCCTGATTCATGCGGACCTGGAGATTCAGCAGAATGACAAAGGAGGGACAACAGTCCAATGCCGGATAAAAAACAGATATGCATCATAGATGACCACCCGGTTTTCCGGAAAGGCCTGGCCCAGCTCATCAATGAGGAGCAGGACCTTGAGGTGACCGGAGAAGCCGGGACCGTTGAGGCCGCCATCCGGATGATTTCCGAAAGCAGGCCGGATCTGGCCGTCATTGACCTGACCCTCAAGGATCAATCGGGCCTGGAACTCATCGATTATCTGACCCGCCATTTCACCGGACTGCCCATGCTGGTGGTTTCCATGCATGACGAATCCCTGTATGCGGAAAGGGTCCTGAGGGCCGGGGCCATGGGCTATATCACCAAACAGGAAATGGCCGACAATGTGGTGGCGGCCATCCGGCAGGTATTGAAAGGAAAACGGTATGTCAGCGCCGATATGGTGGACCTGCTTTTGGGAAGGCTGTCCATGGCCACCCCGGAACAGGGCCAAAACCCTGTCGCGGCCCTGTCCGGCCGGGAGTTTGAAGTGTTCCGGATGATGGGCCGGGGGCTCAAGCGGCGGGAAATGGCCGAACAGCTCCATCTTTCCGTCAAGACTATCGGCACCTACCGGGAAAGCATCAAAAAAAAACTGGGCCTGAAATCCGCGGCCCAACTCATGAAGCACGCCGTGGCCTTTACCCAGAAAAAACCCTGACCCGGCCTAGGGTTTTGCCTAGGAAAAAACCAGCCTTCCCACCAGGACAATCTCAGCCCTTTGCGGATATCCGGAACGCCCCATATGGATTAAGAGTTAGGCCGCTGTTGGAAATTTGACAAAACCCGAGGGGGCTCTCATGATGGATACCGCCAAATTTGTCACCGATGTCGAAACCTGTGTGGACCGGATCATTGAAACCGTGGGGCGAAATATCGTATTCGGCATGCCCCTGGCGCTGGGAAAACCCAATCACCTGGCCAATGCCCTGTACCGGCGGGCCAAAAAAAATCCCGGCCTCAGCCTGACCCTTCTGACGGCCCTTTCCCTTGAAAAGCCCGTTCCCTCCTCGGACCTGGAGGCCAGACTGATGAATCCCATCGTCAAAAGGGTCTGGGACGGGTTTGTTGAATTTGATTATATGAAGGACCTGAGAAACAACCGCCTGCCGGCCAATGTCAGGGTTTTCGAGTTTTTTGTCAAGGCCGGGGGCTACCTGGACAACCCCTATGCCCAGCAGAATTATATCAGCTCCAATTATACCCATGCGGTCCGGGACCTCATCGACAACGGGATGAACGTCATCGGCAACCTCCTGGCCCCCCATCCGGAAGGCCGCAGGGACTGCTTCTCCATGAGCTGCAACCCGGATCTGACCCTGGAAGCCTGCCGGCGGCTGGCCGTTGAAAAGGAAAAAGGCCGCAAATGCATGATGGTGGGCCAGGTCAATTCACGCCTGCCGTATATGTACGGAGACGCGGCTGTGGATGCATCCATGTACGACCTGATTCTGGATGATCCCGCCTATGATTTTCCCCTGTTTTCAGTGCCCAAGGCCGCCGTTTCGGCGGCCGACCACATGATCGGGCTGAATGTCAGCACCCTGATCAAGGACAACGGAACCCTCCAGATCGGCATCGGTTCCCTGGGCGACGCCATTGCCGCCGGCCTGATCCTGCGCCATACGGACAATGACCTGTACCTGAAGGCCCTGGACCAATTCGGCATCAGGGACCGGCACCAGGGCCTGATTGATAAAATCGGGGGAACGGCCCCCTTTGAAAAGGGCCTCTACGGCAACACCGAAATGCTGGTGGATGTCTTTATCAAGCTCTATGAAAAGGGAATCCTCAAGAGAAAGGTCTACGACCATGCGGGCATCCAGAAACTGATCAACGACGGCCGGATAGGCGAGGCCGTGACCCCGGATCTCGTGGATATCCTGGCGGACCACGGCGTCATCGGCCCCACCCTGACCGAATCCGATTTCAACCTGCTCCTGAAATACGGCATTGTCCGGGACAGCCTCCAATACGATCAGGGCCTGATCGTTTGCGGTTCCGCCCGGGTCCCCGCCGACCTTTCCCATCCCGACACCCGGCGGCTGATCCGGGAGAACCTGGGTCAAAGGCTGAAGGGCGGCGTGGTCTGCCACGGTTCGTTTTTCATCGGGCCCAGGGATTTTTATGAGGCCCTGAACCGAATGCCGGAACAGGAGCGCCGGCTCTTTTCCATGACCGGGGTGGACTATGTCAACCAGCTCTACGGGGATGAAATCCTCAAATCCCTTCAGCGGAAAGACGGCCGCTTCGTTAATGCCGGGATGATGGTGACCCTCCTGGGGGCCGTGGTGTCGGACGGGCTTGAATGCGGCAGCATTGTCAGCGGGGTGGGCGGGCAATACAATTTTGTTTCCATGGCCCATGCCCTGGAAGACGGCCGGTTGATCATGATGGTCCGGAGCACCAAACAGGCCTGCGGCAAACTGGTGTCCAATCTGGTGTTCAATTACGGCCACATCACCATTCCCAGGCATCTCAGGGACATTGTGGTGACGGAATACGGCATTGCCGATCTGCGCGGCAAATGCGACCATGAGGTGATCGAGGCCCTGCTGAATATCGCCGACTCCCGTTTTCAGCCCCGGCTGCTCGCCCAGGCGCAAAGGGCAGGGAAGATCTCCATGGATTATAAAATCCCCCAAGCCTTTTGCAGCAATACGCCGGAGAAACTCCAGGAAAAACTGGGGCCCTTCCGGCAGCAGGGCTGTTTTGCCGGCTTTCCCTTCGGCACCGACTATACCCGGGAGGAAATCCGGCTGGCCGGGGCCTTAAAGGGCCTGAAGAACGGAATCAAAACCCGGCGGGTGAAAACCCTTCTCGGCATCGCGGCCAGTTGGTCAAAACCGACGGCAGCTTCTCCCGTTCCTGCACCGGATGCGC
>JAAUSZ010000045.1 GCA_012031875.1 Desulfobacula sp. | reverse complement strand
CCATTCGGGTATCATGGATTTCTATGCAGGTGACCTGCTTGGAGTCCGGTGATAATTTCAACCTTTGATTCCGGAGCGATGAACTCCTTTGTGATGAGCGTTCCCGGGTGATCCGGGTCAAAGGCGTTTTTCACCCGGATGGGGATATTTTTGATTTCAAGCGGCTTTGATGCTTTCGGGTGGATGGCCTCCATGCCCACATCCGCCAGTTGGTCGGCCACATCATAATTGGTATTACAGACGGGTCTGACGTTTTTTCACCGATGATCAGCGGATCACCCGAGCAGAGATGGTATTCCTTGTGAATGATTGCCTCATCAGCGCCCAATAATACGGCCACCTTTGAGAATGTGACCTCAGAGTATCCCCTGTCAAATTCTCTCATGATTCCCTCTGTCCCTTTTGTGTAACCGGTTGCAAAACAGATGGTGGAAAAGGGGTCAATCTGGGCAAAACTATCTTTTATACGATCATCAATAGATAACCGGCGGCTGTCATCCCAGCCGCTGAGATCGACAAAGGTGGTGTTGTATCCTCTGTTTTTAAGAATATTTGCCGAGTTAAAGGCGCTGTGCGTTTCCCCCAGAGAGGCCAGAAGCTCCCTGCCGGCCAGCATCAGTTCCCTGCGGCTGACATAGCCCGAGGCCAGAACATTGTCCATGCTTCGCAGAATGTTTATGGCCTGGTCAATCCTGTCGCCGATAAAATCATTGGCCTCTTTGACATCAAGCCCGATATCGCTGAAGGTTTCGTTGAGCTTGTAGAGGGACTCCTGGAGCCGGATCATTTTAATGGGATAGTTCTGCTGATCTTCAAAGAGTTTGTAGATGCCCGGCTGATTGGTCTTCTTATGTTCCAGCAGATCATTGGTAACCCCTGCATAGGCGGACACGATATAAATCCTGCCATAGATATGGTCTTGGTCTTTGAGAATGATATTGTCAACGATTTCAGAAAATCGTGACATGGAACTGCCTCCGATTTTTTCAATGCTCAGGTGATGTTTGGTCATGCTGATCCTCTATGTCTAAATGGGCAGAGACCCGTCATCTGCCTGGAAAAGGATGAGGAAAGGTCCCGTTCATGGTTATAATTCCAAAATTTATCCGAATACTATTAATGCAATCCTTTCGTTTTGGCAACTCCGTCCGGACAAAAATAAGGGGCAGGCCAGGTTTTTTGGAAGGGCTGCCCGCAATCGATCATCAACATCTGGCGCTTCGGCCCGCTCGAATTCCGTGGTCCTCACCCGGAATCACTTGATTTTTCATGCTTTTCTTGACAAAGGCGTCTTTCTTCCTATCCTAGGTTCAGGCAAAAGCTTAGCTTAAAAGGGGAGGTAACGATGAGAACGTTTCAGACCCAGAGTCAGGCGTGCCGGACCTGTTTGCTGGCTGTGCTGATCATTGGCATTGCCGTTGTCGCCGCTGTTTGTTTCCGGCGTTGGGACCTTGTCCGGGACATTTATCTGACCGATGTGAAAAACATGGTGCTCAACGGGGCCATCCTGGTTTTGTTTGCCCTGGGGACCGGGCACCTGATCCGGGCCTTTGGCCGCTACGATTTCGAGGAAAAGCAGGTGGCCAAATTCATCCAGCGTATCCAGACCGGGATTCCTGAAAAAGAATGGCGCGATGCGGCGGCCCCCCGGTCCATCATTGCCCGGCGCTATGCGGAGATAGAAGACCTGTTCGAACGGCGGGTCCCCATCCACCAGGGAGCCCTGTCGGCCATCATGATGGCTGAGCAGAGCGCCTTGTCTTCCTTTCCCCGGTTCGTCAACAATGTTCTGATTCTCACCGGGGTTTTCGGCACCATCGTGTCCCTGATTTTCGCCCTGGTGGGCGCCGGCCGGACTCTGGAAGCGGCTGTGCCCACCGAGGGCATGGCCCTCATGCTCTCCGGGATGAACACCGCCCTGACAACCACTGCCACGGCCATCACCTGCTTTTTTGTGTATTCCTATTTCTACGGTAAGTTCACCGATGTCCAGACCCATCTGTTCAGCGCCGTGGAAAAGGCCGTACTCATCCACATCATCCCCAGGTTCGCCTTTGACACCGAGGCCGTCAACCATCAGACCGCCCAATTGATCGGGCAGTTGAGGACCCTGATCACCGAGGTGCGGAAAGGGACCGGCGGCATCCTGGAGACCCTGGCCGGCCTCACCAGCCGCGATGACCGCCTCATGGAAAAACTGGACACCCTCATCGCCCGTCAGGACAGCCATCTGGCCGGTACGGGCAAGGTCATTGAGGGTCTGGAGCGCCTGCACGACGTGATGGCCGAGGGCTTCCGCCTTAAACCCGGAAAATGAGCGAGGGCTGTTCCATGCACAGATTCGATACGTTCACGGACCTGCGGGTCAATGCCGGCGACCGCCAGGGCGAGATTACGCTTTGGCCCAGTTTTACCGACATCATGACGGTGGTGCTGATGATTTTCATGCTCACCATGGTCGTGGTCATCATCAAGAATACAACCCTGGGCCGGGCCCTGCTGTATAGCGAAGGCCAGAGACGGCAGATCCAGGAGGCGTTGCAGGCCGGCGAGAAGGACAGGGCCGGGTTGAAGATCGCCATGGCCGACCTGGAAGAAAAACTCAGGCAAAAACAGATGGCCGTCCTTTTGCGGGAAGACGAGATTAAGCTGCTGCTGCAGGAGATGGAAGGCAAAACCGCGCAGATAGCGGCCTTTGAAGGCCAAACCCATGAATTGATAAGCAAGATAGATGCGCTTCAGGCGGGGGTTGACGCGCCGGGCCCGGGCGGCGGAATCCGAACAAAAAGCAGCCGGGCTGACCCGCCAATATGAGGCCCGCCTTGCCGAAATGCAGGCGGCGTCGGAAAGCGCGCTGGCCGTGCTGTCCGAATCCAAAACCAGGGAAATCGAGGAATACAACCGCAAGGTCTTGTCCCTGCTCAGCAACCTCAAGGAAAAAGAAGCGGCCATCCTGACCCTGGGGGGTGAAAAACAAAGCCTGGAGATGTCCCTGGCCCGGCAGCGGCAGGAGTTTTCCAGTCTTGAGGAAAAATATATCCAGCTCATCCGCCCGGCCCGGAGTCCGGCCGGGAAAAAGGTGGTAACGGTCTTTTACCAGCGTGTGGACGGACTCTACCGCATCGGTTTCAAGGGCGGGGACACGGAGCGGATGGAGACCCTGGCCGCGGACCAGCTCCACCGGCAGCTCGGGGCGCTCCGGGAAAAATGGCAGGATCAGCTTTATGTCAAGGTCGTCATTCCCGAGGACAGCGGCTTGACCTATAACGAGGCCTGGGCATTCACCAAGGACATTCTATCCCGTTATGATTATTATTACCGGGACTAGGCCGGGTTATGGGGGGCCTTCAAACCATCACAGGGGACTGGCCCATCCCAGGTAATTATAGCTGATGAGTTTGACGGAACTCATATACCTCATGTCCAGGTGGTTGATGTGAAAGCCGCTGCCCTTGATGAGTTCGGATATGGGGCGGTTGAGGTGACAGCCGCCGCTGACCTTCATCCACAAGGGATTGATCGCGTCCTGCCACCGGGTGACGGGGGCATCCGGGGACCTGCCGTGTTCACAGAAAAGCATTTGCCCATCGGGTTTTAATACCCGGTGCATTTCTTTCAAGGCTTTGAGGACATCCGGGATGGAACACAGGGTATAGGTCACCACAACCGTGTCAACACTATCGCTTTCCAGGGGAATGTCTTCCCCGGAAAGGGTCATGAGACGGACCTGAAAAGGAAGGCGGGCCGATTTTTTGCCGGCCATTTTCATCAACCCCTGGGAAGGGTCCAGGCCCCAGACGAACTCGATACGCTCCGGGTTGTAGAAGGGCAGGTTCAAGCCTGAACCCATGCCGATTTCAAGAACTCTTCCCCTGGCCAGGGGACGATTCTCCGGCGCTGGTCTGCAATGTCTTTTTGGGAACAGACCCAGTGGGTCAGTTTCGGCAGAACGAATGTATTGTAAATCCCCATGGGTTTGTACTCCTTGACATGCTGAAACAACCAGAATACTCCCTATCATGAGAAGGGTCATCATTCAAGGAATTCTCTTTCCCAATGAGCCTTGGCCTGGGGTCGATATTCTGTTTTCGTCTTGACTTTCCGCGGCAAATCAAATAGTCAGGAACTAGATTCCAGATTGACCAAACAAACATTCAAAGGTTGCGTTATACCCAGTTAACCAGGAGGGAACGGATCGATGAACTTTGACAGGTTGAGGTTTTTAATCTTCTTTTTTATTTTCCTTGTCTCTTTATCACCCGCTTCCGCCCAGGACCCTGCCAGGGAGGGGGAACATTATACCCTTGAGGTTTTACAGCAGGCAGAGACCGGTCAGGCCGGCGCGCCTGCCGGCCCCGGCACCCATGAGGGAACGGGCAGCCATGTAAATCTTGGAGAGGTGCTGCCCTTGTTCAGTTGCATCCCCTTTGCCTGTATGCTTTTGTCCATTGCCCTTTTGCCCCTGATCGCCGCCAATCTCTGGCATCATCATTTCGGCAAGATTTCAGCCTTCTGGGCCGCCTCCATGGCCCTTCCGTTTATTTATGCCTATAAGGGGACAGCAGTCCATGAAATCCTCCATATTATCCTGGCCGATTACGTTCCCTTTATCATCCTGTTATGGGCATTGTTCACGGTGTCGGGCGGGATCCTGCTGAAGGGCACCCTAAGGGGGACCCCCCTGGTGAACACGGGGATTATCCTCATCGGCACCCTTCTGGCCTCATGGATGGGGACCACGGGAGCGGCCATGCTCATGATCCGTCCCTTGCTCCGGGCCAATGACTACCGGAAAAACAAAACCTTTATGGTGGTGTTTTTTATCTTTCTTGTGGCCAATATCGGCGGGGCACTGACTCCCCTGGGGGACCCCCCGCTGTTTTTGGGGTTTCTGCACGGGGTCGGGTTTTTCTGGACCTTTCACCTCCTGCCCCAGATGCTTTTGTGCATCGTCTTCCTGCTGGGCATCTATTTTTTTCTGGACACCTATTATTATAAAAAGGAAAAGGCCTCGGCCCCGGATGAGGGGGAAAAAAACCGCTGCGCCTGGTGGGAACCTATAATTTTCTTTTTTTGGGGGGAATTGTCGGCGCCGTCTTGATGAGCGGGGTCCTGGATCTGGGCGAGGTATCCACTCTGGGCATTCACCGGGCGGTCCAGGACTGGCTGAGGGACGGGCTGTTGATCCTCATGGGAATCGGCTCCCTGCTTTCAACATCCCGGGAAATCAGGGAGGAAAATCAGTTTTCATGGTTTCCCATCCTAGAGGTGGCCTATCTGTTCATCGGCATTTTCATTACCATGATTCCCTGCCTTCTGCTCTTGAAGGCCGGACCCAACGGCGCCTTTGCCTTTCTCATCAATGCCGTTCAAACCCCGGTTCATTATTTCTGGGTAACGGGACTGCTGTCGGCCTTTCTGGACAATGCCCCGACTTACCTGACATTTTTTAACACCGCCCTGGGGAGCTTTTACGCCGGCATGCCGGAATCGGCCTCCGTTCCCCTGCTCATGACGGAAAAGGCGGTTTACCTTCAGGCCATATCCTGCGGCTCTGTCTTTTTCGGTGCGTGCAGTTATATCGGAAATGCACCCAATTTTATGGTCCGGTCCATTGCCAGCGAGGCAGGAACGCCCATGCCAAGCTTTTTCGGCTATATTCTGAAATATTCCTTGGTTTTTTTAATACCGGCCTTTATCATTGTAAGCTTTATTTTCTTTTAATATATTCGGAAAATGGGAGATCATGCAGGAAGGAAAAAGGAGCAGGCAAATCAATGAATATAAATCTTAAAGGATTGAAGATTGCCATTATCGGGGGAAACAGCCCCTGTAAAAGAATTCTTGAGATATTAACAGGCCCCGGCTTAAGGGAACTGGCCCCTGAAGTCCTCCTGGTGGCGGATACCCTTTTTCATTCCGAGGGTATCCTCTACGCAGAAGAAAAGGGAATCCGGGTGACCGCGGATTACCAGGATGTCTGTGCGCTTTTTGGGGTTGACCTCATCCTGAAATTGAAAAACGATGCGATTTTGGGCTGCATATTGGAAAAAATCAATGCGGAGCGGGTCAGCATCATCGACCTCGGAGCCCACAGGGCCCTGTCCTTTTTAAATTTTCTGGAAGCTGAAGAAGAAAAAATCAGGATCAAAAGAAAGATCCAGGCTGAAGAGATCGACAGAACAGAAATCATGGACCTCTTTGACGAGTACTGCCGGAGAATGAGGAAGAATGCGGATGATGAAAGTAAACTCTTTGAATCTGAGCGGGAAGACCTTATCTCGATTGAAAAGGAACTCTCCCAGATCATCCAGGGCAGTATGATCCCCACCTTTATCATCAACAATGAGCACATCATCACCCATTGGAATGCGGCCTGTGAGGAGCTGACCGACCAGAAGGCCTATGAACTGGTGGGCACGGATCGGCAATGGGTGCCGTTCCGGTCGGCCAAAAGGCCCACCATGGCCGATGTCATCGTGGGCGGGATGTCGGAGTCCGAGGTCTCCAAATATTACGGGTCTTCCTGGAGAAAATCCGCCCTGATCAAAGAAGCCTATGAAGCGGAAGAATTTTTTCCCCATCTGGGAGACGGAGGGAAATGGATATTTTTCACTGCCGCCCCCATCAAATCACCCGACGGCAAGATCATCGGCGCCATTGAAACCCTGAGGGACCTGACGGAAGACAAGAGGGCCAAGGAGGAACTGGAACTCCAGGACAAGGAGCTTTCCACCCTCTATGAAAAATATAAAAAATCAGAGGAAAAATACAGGTCCCTGTTTAACAACAACCCCAACCCGATTTTCATTATCGACCGGGAAACCTTTGAGATTCTGGATGTGAATCACCGGGTGGAAAATGAATATGGGTATACAAAGGCGGATCTTTTGGGAAGGGTGTTTTTCGATATCTGGGAAAGATCCGATGACACCGTCCGGCAGAGCCTTGAAGGGCTTCCCAAAAACGGGGCCATTCTTTTTACCAAGAAAAAACACTTTAAAAAAGATAAAAACTCTTTCTTCGTCAATGTCAAGGTTGTCCATGCCACTTACAGCCACAGGGATGTCCTGATTGCCTCGGCTACGGATATCACCGAGAGCGTGGAAAAGGAAACCCAGTTGATCCAGGCCGGGAAACTGGCGACCCTGGGCACCATGGCCGCGGGCATGGCCCATGAAATCAACCAGCCCCTGAATGTCATCCAGATCTGCGCGGACCTTATTCTGAAAATGATCAATAAGGGAATTGCCATTCCCGACGAAGAACTGGTCATGATGGCCAAGGATATCATTGATAATGTCACCCGGCCGCGGGGGTCATCAAGCATGTCAGGGATTTTTCACGGCAGTCGGAAAGGGACCTGAAAAAACTGACCATCAATGATCCCATCAAGGATGTTTTCAAGGTTCTGGGCCACCAGATCAGTGTTCATTCCATTCAGGTTAAACTTGAGCTTGACCCGGACATCCCGGACATCCGCGCGGAACACAACAGGCTGGAGCAGGTCTTTATCAACCTGGTCACCAATGCCATTGATTCCATGGATGAAAATGCGGGCAAGGCTGAAAAAGAAGGCCGGAAAGCTGAAAAAACGCTTCGGATCAGGACCTATGCCCAAGAGAAGCAGGTGGTTGTGGAAGTGTCGGACACCGGGCTGGGGATGACGGAGGAAGTCAAGAGAAAGATTTTTGAACCCTTTTTTACCACCAAGGAGACCGGAAAGGGAACAGGGCTCGGGACCAGCATCAGCTTCGGGATCATCAAGGATTATGGCGGAACCATTGAAATAGAGAGCGAGTTCGGCAGGGGCGCTACATTTGTGATCCGGTTTCCGGCAATCATTTAGGGGAAGAAAAGATGTCAGCCTTTAAAATTTTAATAGTCGATGATGAAGAATTAATCGTCCGCCTGCTTTCCATGTCGCTTCGAGAGACGGCTACCAAACGGTTTCAGCCTTCAGCGGCGAGCAGGGGCTTGAGGTGTTTAAGGCCGAATCCCCGGATATTGTGGTGACCGATATTAAGATGCCGGGCATGGACGGGCTTGAACTTCTCAAAAAAATAAAGGAAATGGACCCTGAAAAAGAGGTCATTATTGTGACGGGCCACGGGGATATCGATTCCACCATCACGGCCCTTCAATACGGGGCCAGCGATTTCATCAACAAGCCGGTCCGGGATGCGGCCCTGGCCATTGCCCTTGAAAGGGCCAAATCAAAGATTGCCATCCGGAAAAAACTTGAGGAATATACCACCACCCTTGAAATCAAGATCGCGGAGGCAACGGAAGAAATCCGGAGAAAATCCAATTTCCAGAGGCTGTTGATCACCAGTTCCAATGATGCCATTGTGGCCTTTGACAGCGACTGGAAGGTGGTGGTGTATAACCCTGAAGCGGCCAGGGTCTTTGGCGAGGCGGCAAAAAATGTCCGGAACAGGATGGCCATTGACGAACTCTATACCCCTAAAATTGCGAAGGTTTTTAAAAATCAGGTCAGGGCCCAAAAAGATCAGACCAGTTTCCCATGGAAGGAACAGGTGATTCATACCAAAGACGGCAGACAGATCCCGGTCCGGTATGCAAGCAATGTCCTGTTTGAAAATGATGAATTTGTCGGCACCGTGAATTTTTTCCAGGACCTGACCGAAATCAAGCGGCTTGAAAAAGAGCTGGTTCAATCCGAGCGACTTGCAGCCGTGGGGCAGACCGTCAGCGGACTGGCCCATTATGTGAAAAATATTCTCATCGGCCTTAAAGGCGGGTCTTATATCGTGGATGTGGGGATACAGAAAAACAATACGGAAAAGCTCAGATCCGGCTGGGACACCATTAAAAAGAACATCCAGCGGATCGGGGACCTGACCCAGGATCTTTTAACCTATTCCAAACAAAGGGAACCGGAAATGGAAGACTGTTCCCCCAATGATATTATCCGGGAGCTTACGGATCTGCTCAAGGGCTTTGCCGCATCAAAGAATATTACCCTTTTAATGGCCCTGGACCCTGCCGTCGGAAGGGTCTCGGCTGATCCCAAAACCATCCACCACTCCCTTTTAAACATTATCAACAATGCCATGGATGCCTGCATTGAAGACGAGAACATCTCTAAAAAACATGAGGTCGGCATCAGGACCTATATTGATCAGAACCGGATGCTCTGTTTTGAGATCAGGGACAACGGCTGCGGCATGGATGAGGATACCCGGAATAAACTGTTCACCCCCATGTTCAGTTCAAAGGGGGGGAAAGGGAACGGGGCTCGGACTTCTTGTGACGGGGAAGCTGATTGAAGAGCATAAAGGCTTTATTGAGATTGAAACAAGCCCCGGAGCCGGCAGTCAATTCACAATCAGGCTCCCCTATACAAAGACAACAGCGGTTGATGGAAATTGACCAAGGAGGATGGATTATGAGTAAAAAGGTCCTTGTGGTGGATGATGATCCGGATGTCCGGTCATTTGTCGTCACGGTTCTGGAAGAAAACCGGTACATCCCTTTGATCGCCCAGGATGGTGTGGAAGGCCTTGAAAAAATTGAAAAAGAGAATCCCGACCTGGTAATTCTGGATGTATTGATGCCCAGGGGGAGCGGGATCAGGCTCTATCACCACCTGAAAACCCAGGACCGGTTCAGCAGGCTTCCCATTATCATGTTTACGGGGATTGCGCTTCGTTCCTTTTTAAAATCCCAGAAGGTTCTGGATGAATTTAAGGGCGCTGAAGTCCCTAAACCGGATATTTACCTGGAAAAGCCGGTTGACCCGGAAATATTGGCCGCGGCCATCCGGAAAAAACTGGGGTGATCGGAACAAAGACCAAAGACAGGATATTGGAGAAAATATGGAAATAAAGAAACTGCTTTTTGTAACAAAGTTCGAAGACCTTTGTTATGATGCCTTGAATTCTCTTCTGGCGCTCAGAAGGGCAGCCCTGGAACACGTTGTTTTTTTGAAGTGATTGAACGGGACAAGGTCGCCATGAAAAGAGGGGCAGGGTATCTCAAGGAAGAAGAGGTCAAGCTGAAGGAAACGGCCAATATCCGGTTCATCGACTGGGCTGAAAATCTTTTTGAAATGGGGATGGAGGTCGGGGCCTATATCGAGGTTTCCACCCTGATCCCGGAAATCCTCAGGGTTATTGAAAAGGAACAGCCCGACCTGATTGTCATCGGCCGGTCCCATAAAAGCCCGCTGGAACAGCTCTATTCAGGCTCCGACATCAGCGAGCTGGTCCGGAGAACCCGGGTTCCCATCCTTGTGTTCAAACATCTGGCCGAAGACAAGATCGTTCCTGAAAAACTCTTCGAGCATCCCCTGCTGGCCACCAACTGGTCTGAAACCGGGGCACGATGGTAGAATATATCAAGGGCATGAAAAATGTGATCGGCGAAATTCATGTCATCCATGTGATCAAGGACAGCGTTCTGAAAAGTCCGGATAGCCATGAGGTCCAGAAGGTCAGAAAGGCGGAGCGCAAAAAACTCGATGCTCTTTGTGATGAGCTTGAAGATCTGGGAATCAAGACCAGATCCCATGTATATGTGGGAGACCCCCAAAAAGAGATTGAAAAGGCGGCCAGGGAATACCAGGCCAGTATCATCATTCTGGGCTCCAGCGATAAGGCGGCCCTTCTTGAGCGGTGGACCGGCTCCATTTCTAAGAATATAGCGGATGATTCAATTTTTCCCTGTTTGATTGTTCCCGGCAAAAAAGAAAACTGAGGTTGTCTCAAAACAATACTATATATTCACGGCAGGCCTTTTTTTTACCATCGATATTGACTCGATACGCGGGGATTGCTATAAGCACACCGGACTTAATAGTGACGTAAAAAGTTTATTGAAGGAAAATATATGAAACTTTTATTCATAGATGACGAACAAACCTTTTTGAAATATCTCGCCAAACGTCTTGTGATTGACGGATTTTCCGTAAAAACAACTTTTTCCGGGGAAGAAGGAGTCGACGCCGCGTCAAAAGAAGCTTTTGATGTGGCCGTAGTGGACCTTCAGATGCCGGGGATTGACGGGATTGAAGTCCAGAGAAGGCTGAAGGATCTTCAGCCGAACCTGCCCTGCATCGTCCTGACCGGACACGGAAGCGTTGAAAATGCTTTGGAAAGCGGGAAATACAATGCCTTTAAATTCCTCTCAAAGCCCGTGGATATGGATACCCTCATTGATACCATAAAAGCGGCCCATGATTTCAGGCTCCAACAGGAACAATTGGCCTCCGGCAAGGACGGCTCGTCAAAAGGATCCGGAAATCAAGGCCCCATCGCCAGGCTATATGGCAAATTCCGCAGACTCTATGGGGTTGAAAAATAACCCGAATCAGCGTCCGGGGGTAATTTCCGTTTTCAGGGAGGTAGTGAAATGAGCGTTTTTCGCAAGGAAGTGTCGAGCGGCAATGAAAATCCGTCTCCTACATTTTTAAAGTCTTTTTTTTCGTTTTTGATCACCTTTGTCCTCATGTTTTTATGCTGGCTGGTGCTTTCGGGAATATTTGAACCCTTAATCCTGTTTTTGGCCGTTATTTCATCTTTTCTGGTGGCCTGTTTTTTTCCGATCTTTTATTCCCTTCGTTGGAAAAGCTTATATCGGGATATTTTTCAGATTTATCGGATACCTGCCCTGGCTGCTCTGGCAGATTGTATTAGCCAATTTCCATGTTCTGTACGTGACCCTTCATCCGCGGATGAAGGATTTGATCGAGCCCCAGATTATCACCTTTAAAACCAACCTGAAATCGGAAATGGCCATTGTTACCCTGGCCAATTCCATCACCCTGACCCCGGGGACCATCACGGTAACCGCGGACAGTGAAGGGGTGTTCAAGGTCCATGCCATTGACAGGGCATCGGCCGAAGGCTGTCCGGGGGACATGCTGGGAAAAGTTGCAAAAATTTTTGGAGAAAATATATGACTTCATTCTTTCTTTATGTATCCGTGGGCTTATGCCTGATCATGGTGTTGTCCATTTACCGGGTCCTGTTCGGGCCCACGACGCTGGACCGGCTTATCGGCGTCAATGCCATCGGCAGTAAAACCGTTATCCTTTTGCTTCTCATCGGATTTTTATACGGGCGTGTCGATATGTTTGTCGATATTGCGCTGGCATACGGGCTATTGAATTTTGTGGCGGTGGTGGCAGCCGCAAGATATTTCCACAAGAGAAAAGGGCTGTACGAAGAATCCTTTATGGATTGATCGTCAGGGGGAGAAACCATGAATATCATCGTCATCGCATTATTGGTTTTTGGTTTGTTCTTTTTTTTGGCCGGAGCCATCGGAATCATCAGGATGCCTGATTTTTACAGCAGGCTCCATCCGGCCGGGAAACTGGATACCCTGGCAACGCTTGCCATGGTCATGGGACTTGCCTTGTATAATCTGCACCAGATCAGCCTTGGCGCCATCCTGGTTTCCATAAAAATGTTTTTAATCGTCTTTTTCGTGTCCCTGGCCAGCCCCACCGCCACCCATACCATTGTGGATGCCGGTATGCGGGCCGGACTCAGGCACTGGACCAAAAAGAAACAAAGGGGTTAATTATGCACTGGCCCATTGATATCATTGTGTTAACCTTTGTCATTTTTTGCGCAATCGCCGCACTTTCCGTCAAAGATCTTTTGGGAACCGCCATTCTGTTCGGTGCATATTCATTTCTCATGTGCCTTTTGTGGACCATCATGGGGGCCGTGGATGTGGCCTTTACAGAAGCTTCGGTGGGCGCAGGAGTCAGTACGGTGTTCTTTGTTGCCGCGATTTTCAGAACCAGCAGGAGGACAAAAGATTGAGAATTCTAGCATTCATTGTGGTTTGCCTGACAGGGGCGCTATTATTATACGGCACAGGTGAATTCCCGGATTGGGGAGACCCAGACTCACCGGCTTCCCTTCATGTGGCCGCCTATTATATTGAAAAGACCTATGAGGAAACCCATGCGCCCAATTTTGTGACCGCGGTTGTAACCGACTACCGCGGGTTTGACACCATGTTTGAAACCGCGGTTATTTTTACCGCCGGCCTTGGTTGCTTCCTTTTATTAAGGGATTTCCGGGGTAAAAAAGAGCATTATTACCACCACATTCCCACCGGGGTTATTCTTCATATCAAAGATGAAAAAAAATCACTGACCGTTGGAAAGGAATTCGGATATATGGACAAGGAATGGGTGCCGCCGGATTTAATCAACAAAACCGTCTGCCGGATACTGATTCCTTTTATACAGATCTATGCCCTCTATGTGGTGGCCCATGGGGATTATTCACCGGGCGGAGGGTTCCAGGGAGGCGTTATCTTTGGTTCCAGCCTCATCCTTTTGGCCATTTCCTATGATTTGAAAACCCTTGTAAAGCGAATCAAGGAAAGATTGCTGGGAATTTTGGCAGCCCTCGGCGTATTGATTTATGCCGGAACCGGTGTCCTCTGCCTCCTTATGGGCGGCAATTTCCTGGATTATGGAAAGCTTGCCCCCTTGCTGCCGGGCCACGAGGATCATATCCGGGCCTATGGCATGCTGGTGGTTGAAATCGGGGTCGGGATCGCGGTCATGGCCGTCATGACCATTATTTACATTAACATCGTCTCCGAAGGAAGACATGATGAAGGACTATAGGTAAGGCTATGAGTGACGTGTTATCCGTTATTATCGCAAAATACAATTACTGGTTGTATGTGATCCTCATGATGATCGGCCTCTACGGCATGATCGCCAAAAACAACCTGGTAAAGAAAATAGTGGGAATGAATATTTTTCAGACCGCCATCATCCTGTTCTATGTGTCCATCGGATATAAAACCAATGCCAGCATTCCCATCATCACCGCTGCTGATACCGCCCACGGGGTTGTCGTTAAGGCCGCGGATTATATTAATCCCCTGACTTCCTGTCTTATGCTGACGGCCATTGTGGTTTCCGTGGCGACCTTTGGGTATGCCATGGCCCTTGCCGTCAGAATATACCAGCGGTATCAGACCCTGGAAGAAGATGAACTCAGAATGCGCTTATCGGAAGAATAAACCATGGAAAATTATCCTGCCCTCATTGTTGTTGCACCGCTTGTCACGGCCCTGTTTGCCGGGTTTTTTGCATGGGTTGAAGAGCGTCTGTCATATCCGGTTGCCCTTGCAGGCCTTTTTATCTCATCTTTTTCAGCCGTCCAGGTGCTGATCCGGGTGATGGAATCCGGCCCCATCCAGTACAAGCTGGGGGGATGGTCTCCCCCCATCGGGATTGAATATAGGATCGACCTGTTGAATGCCATGGTCCTTTGCCTGGTTTCAGGCGTTGCCTTTCTGAACCTGATCGCCAGTTACAGGAGCACTCAAAAAGAAATCAGCGACCGGACCGGCGCCTACTATACAATTTATAACCTGTTTTTGACCGGGCTTTTGGGCGTCACCATCACCGGCGACCTGTTTAATCTCTACGTTCTGATTGAGATTACCTCCCTGACCAGCTATGCCCAGGTGGCCATGGGGGACAAAGACAGGGGGGCCCTGGCCAGCCTGAACTATGTTTTCATCGGCGTCATCGGGGCCAGCTTTTATCTTCTGGGTGTGGGCTACCTGTATATGTACACCGGGTCGCTGAACATGGCCGACGTGGCCGTCCTCATCAAGGGAGGGCAGGGGTCCTCAACGGTTCTGACGGCCTTTATCCTCTGCATCCTGGGGATCTGGATCAAGATGGCCCTTTTCCCCTTCCATGTCTGGCTGCCCAATGCCTATTCCTATTCGCCGACAGCCTTCTCACGGGTGGTGGCCCCGCTCATGACCAAGGTCATGGTCTATGTCATGATCCGGCTCATGGTCACCGTGTTCGGGTATGATTATATTTTCAACACCCTGCACCTTGCCGACGCCGTGGTCTGGCTGGCCGTCATAGCCATCCTTGCCGGAGGCGTCATGGCCCTGGCCCAGAAAAACCTGAAAAAGATGCTGACCTATATCATCGTCTGTGAGATCGGCTATATGGTGGGCGGGGCATGGATGGGAAACCAGCTCGGTATGACCGGGGCCATTCTCCATATTCTTAACGATGCCCTCATGACCTTTGCCCTTTTCCTTGCCGTCGGGAATATGGTCTACAGGATTGAAAAGGTGGATATCACGGATTTAAAGGGGCTGTTCGGAAAAATGCCCTGGACCATGGGCGGATTTGTTCTTGCAGCACTCAGTATCATTGGTGTTCCGCCCACCTGCGGCTTTTTCAGCAAATGGTATCTGATTCTGGGCGCCATGGAAAAAGGGGCCTATCATTTTGTGGCCGCCCTTGTCATCTCCAGTCTTATCTGTGCCGTTCTGTTCTTCAAGGTCTTTGAAATCTGTTTTTTTGAATCCGGGTCCCACGGACATGAACATTCCTCCCACGGTCCTGCCGTGATTGAGGAAGCACCGGTATCCATGCTGGTTATCTCAGGGCTTGTGAGTCTTTCCCTCATCGTTGCGGGGTGTTATTCAGGAACCATTGTAGATACGATTATTCTTCCTTTTCTAAAGTGAAAAATAAATTTGAATAATTAAAAAGGCAAAATCATAAATGGAAACCATTATTTCAATCAAACCCCTTTTAGCCGTTCTTGCTTCTCTTCTCGTCATTCCCATGCTGGTCTCTTCTTCCGGCAAGCCCAATGTGAGGGAATCATGGACGTTTATGGCAGGAATCATCAAATTTCTTATTGTGATTTCAATGCTTCCGGCTGTGCTTTCGGGGAAACAAATTGCATTAACCCTGTTTAAAATCGCTCCGGGAGCCGATATCGCTTTCAGGGTGGATGCCCTGGGCCTGCTGTTCGCCCTGGTGGCCTCATCCTTGTATATCATCACCTCCATGTATTCCATCGGGTATATGCGGGGCTTGAAGGAACACGGCCAGACCCGGTTTGTCTCCTTTTTCGCCCTGGCCATATCCGCTACCATCGGGGCTGCCTTTTCAGCGAATTTGCTGACCCTCTATCTGTTTTATGAAGTCCTGTCCCTGGCCACCTATCCTTTGGTGACCCATCACCAGGATGCAAATTCCAGGATTTCCGGCAGAAAATACCTCACCTTTATTTTAGGGACTTCCATCGGCCTGGTGCTGCCGGCCATGATTTATTGTTACCATGCCACCGGAACCCTTGAATTTGCGGCAGGCGGTATCTTTTCAGGACAGCTCGGCAAACCTGCCGCCACGGTTCTTCTGCTCATGTTTGTCTTCGGCTTTGCCAAGGCCGGGATCATGCCGGTCCATTCGTGGCTTCCGGCCGCCATGGTGGCGCCCACACCGGTCAGTGCGCTGCTTCATGCCGTGGCCGTCGTAAAAGTCGGGGCCTTTTCCATTGTCAGGGTCATCACCGGTATTTTCGGGGTGGATTTCCTTTTGTCCTTTCACCTGGGAGCCCTTGTGGCGGCCATAGCCTCGGTCACCATTCTGGTCAGTTCCTGCATTGCCCTGACCCAGGATGAATTCAAGCGCCGGCTGGCCTATTCCACCATCGGACAGTTGTCCTATATCATATTGGGCGTGGCCCTGCTCACTCCCAAGGGGATGACCGGGGGAATGCTGCATATCGCCATGCACGCTTTCGGTAAAATCACCCTGTTTTTCTGTGCCGGGGCCATTTTTGTGGCCACGGGGAAAAAATATATCAGCCAGATGGTAGGCATTGGAAAAAGGATGCCGCTGACCATGATCGCCTTTCTCATCGGCGCCATGAGCATTATCGGGCTTCCGCCCACGGGCGGGTTTATCAGCAAATGGTACCTGGTCCTGGGAACCCTTGAAGGGGACCAGATGATCATGCTCTTTGTCCTTTTGTCCAGCTCCCTTTTGAACGCAGCTTATTTTATGCCGATTTTTTATAAGGCCTTTTTCTGCACCAAGGAAGAGTCCATGTTTGAAGATAAAATTGAAGAGGCGCCCATGATGTGCGTGGTCCCGCTGTTGATTACGGCCCTGATTTCTTTTGCCCTGTTTTTTTTTCCCCCAACCCTTTTTAGACCTGGCGAAGCTGGCTGTAAAAGGATTTATAGGAGGCTGATTCAATGATGAAACCTGGTAAGGATAAAAAAGAATTAATGGAACTTAAACACGATGCGGTTCCGGGATACCGGGGGGTATTTTCCGTTGTGTTTACCTTAAGCCTTTTATATATGGCATTTATATTATTTCAACCCTGTTTATAGAAGATTAGGCATATTATTTATGGAAAAAAACATGTATTTGATGATCCCCGGAACGTAAAAAGGCTGCTCACCGTCTTTTTTTCTTCCGTGGTCATACTTCTGATTCTTGATGTGTTTTATATTTTTCTTTCCAGGATCCATGTCATTCATAGCCATATGAATTATAAATGGGAAGGATTCTGGGGCTTTTACGCCTTTTATGGATTTGTGGCCTGCGTCATCCTGGTCCTGGTATCCAAATATATCCTGAGACCCCTGGTTAAAAGGGAGGAGGACTATTATGACAAATAGCGTCCTTCCCGCCTTGATTTTCATGATCGGCGGTTTTCTGGTGCCGTTCTTCAAGGGCCGGGCAAAGTCGGTGTACATGATGCTGATTCCGGTGGTGGGGTTTGTCAACCTGATCAACATCCCCACGGGGGATCATTTCCTGCTGAATTTTTCGGATTTCAAGCTGGTCCTTCTGCATATCGACCGCCTGGGCCTGCTGTTCGGATATATCTATCATATCATTGCCCTGATCACGGTCATCTATATCCTGAATTTTAAAAATGATGTGGAATATGTGGCCGGCTTTTTTTATGCCGGTGCGGCCCTGGGTGCGGTTTTTGCCGGTGATCTCTTTACTTTTTTCATTTTCTGGGAAATGCTGACCATCGGGTCGGTCATGCTCATCTGGGCCAGAAAGACAAAGTCCTCCCAGGCGGCAGGGCTCAGATACCTTCTGGTTCATGCCTTTGGGGGGCTGGTGCTCTTGGCAGGTATCGTTCTGCATTATACGGAAACCGGTTCCCTTGAAATGTTGAAACTGACCCTGTCCGGGCCGGGATCTTATCTGATTTTTCTGGGAATCGGCATCAACTGCGCCTGGCCGGTCCTTCACCCCTGGCTCACGGATGCCTATCCCGAAGCCACCATCGGCGGGACCGTCTTTTTGAGCGCCTTTACCACTAAAACGGCGGTTTATGCCCTGGCCAGACTCTTTCCCGGAACAGAAGCCTTGATCTGGATCGGAGTTGGCATGGCCGCGTTTCCGATTTTTTACGCGGTCATTGAAAACGATCTTCGAAGGGTGCTGGCCTACAGCCTGATCAACCAGGTCGGATTCATGGTGGTGGGCATCGGCATCGGCACTGAACTTTCCATCAACGGGGCCTGCGCCCATGCCTTTAACGATATCCTTTTCAAGGGTCTCTTATTCATGTCCATGGGCGCGGTCATGTACCGGACCGGGAAGATCAATGCCACGGACCTGGGGGGCCTTTACAAGAGCATGCCCTGGACGGCCCTGTTCTGTTGCGTGGGTGCGGCATCCATCTCGGCCTTCCCCCTGTTCTCCGGGTTTGTCAGCAAGTCCATGGTCATGGAAGCGGCTGCAAGCGGTTCACATCTTGTGGGTCAGAAAAGCTATGTAGTGGTCTGGCTGGTGCTTTTGTTTGCATCGGCCGGTGTATTCCACCATGCCGGGATTAAAATTCCGTTCTTCGCCTTTTTCGGGCATGACGCCGGCCACAGGGTCAAGGAAGCGCCCTTGAACATGCTGATTGCCATGGGAATTGCGGCAGTCCTGTGTATTTTTATCGGGACCTATCCCAAACCCCTGTACAACCTTCTGCCCTTCCCGGTGGACTATCACCCTTATACCATTTCCCATGTTTTATCCCAGACCGAGCTTCTCTTCTTTTCGGCCCTGGCCTTTGCCCTTTTGCTTCTTTCCGGGATTTATCCGGCCGAGATGAGGGCCTTGAATGTGGATGCCGACTGGATCTACCGGAAATCCGGAAAGGCGCTGTATCATGTCTTTGATACGGTTTTAAATCCCATCAATGCCTGGTGTGAAAAACATGTCAAAGGCTCGGCCGGTGCAGCGGCCGGATTTTTTAAGGATGCCGGAGCCAGGATTTCCCTGTTTTTCGCAGTCAATATCTGGCTTCTGGCCGGGTACCGGGACAAACGGCTGGAGATCAAAAAGAAAAAATTATACAACGATATTCTGCAGGGGACTTTGCCGGCCGGGATAGGCGCGGCAGTGACCATCACCTTTGTTCTTCTGGTCTATGTGTTAATTTAGAAAGGCATTGCCATGGTTAAAATTGAAGATTTAAAACGGATTAATTTATTAAGGGATATTCCGGATCATATTTTAGAGATCCTTGCCAGGGAAGCCCAGTTGAATATTTACGGCACCGATACCCAGCTCATGACCATCCATGAAGAGGTGGATACCTTTTTTATGCTCATCATGGGGCAGGTGGCCGTTAAAAAGGAGCTGACGCCCCAGATTGATATTATTTTCGATTATATCCAGTCCGGGTCCTCCTTTGGCACATCCGCGCTCATGGAGGGCTCCACCGCCTCCTATAATGCGGTCTGCCAGGAACCCTGCGAAGCCATTACCCTGTCCGGAAAACGGATCAGGGAATTGTTTAAAGACAATCATGAACTGGCTTATTATATGCTGCAGGGGGCTGCCCGGCAATATAAGAAAAAGATGGATATCCGGGCTAAAATGATCATGAAGACCCTGGATGAAAATCCGGAACAAAAAAAAGATATCCACGATATTGAAAATCTCACCCCTGTCATTTAATGAGGACCTGCAACCATGGTTGAAAAAGAATATTTAAAAAAAATCGGTTTTCTGAAAGATCTGCCGGACCGGATTCTTGAAAAAATAGGGGCCATTTCACAACTGGAAACCTTTGACGAGGAAAGCCTTCTTTTCAGGCAAAATCAGGAAAAAGCCCTTTTGTACATGCTGGTTTCAGGAAAGGTGTTTTTAAACTCCCGGTCCGGGTCGGGAAAATCCCTGACCCTGGATGAGGTGACCCCCGGCAGGACCTTTGGCGTATCCGCCCTTCTCGGCGGCTATACCAGTACCTTTACGGCCGTATGTGCTGAGACCAGCACCATGATCACGGTGTCGGGGGAACAGATGCGCCGGTTATTTTCAGAGGATTTTGAAACCGGCCATGCCGTCATGGCAAAAGTGGTGGAACTCTTCAAATTCCGGATGGAGATGCACACCCGCCAGTTCCTTCTGTCCCTTGCAAATCATCCCGAAATCAGGGAATCCTGAAAAAATGCCGCCCTATTTTCTCCAGAATTCAGGCACAATCAGGATGATCAGGGTATACAGCTCCAGGCGGCCCAGCAGCATGCAAAAAGACAGGAGCCATTTGGCTGCTGCAGGAAGGTGGGCGAAATTTTCAGCCGGCCCCACACTCCCGAATCCGGGGCCGATATTGCCGAGACAGGAGGCCACTGCGCCAAAGGCAGTCATCATATCCAGCCCCATGACTCCAAGCATCAGGCTGGCCAGTACAAACACAGCCATATAAAGGGTGATAAAGGCCATGATGCTTCTCAGCACATCATTGGAAATCACCATCGCATTTACCTTTACATGGCTGATGCTTCGGGGATGAATGATCTTGAACAGTTCCCGGTACACATATTTACAGCAGACAATGATCCTCGAGCATTTTATCCCGCCCCCTGTGGATCCGGCCGAGGCCCCGACAAACATGCAGAAAAAAAGAATCATCCGGCTGAGTCCGGGGAATGTTTCATAGTCAGCCGTTGCAAACCCTGTGGTGGTCAGGATGCTGACGACCTGGAAGCTTGCAAACCTGAAGGCTTCGGAAAAGGTCTGGTATACGGAACCATGGAGGTCCCAGGTCATGAAAAGGGTCATGGCCAGGGTGAACAAAAGAAAAAACCGGCATTCCGCATCTTCCCAGAAGATCATGGTTTTGCCCCTGAGCAGTTGAAAATGGAGGGTGAAATTGATGCCGGCCAGGACCATGAAAACGATCAGGGTATAATCAAAAAAGGCGCTGTTGAAATGAGCGATGGACGCGTTTCTGGTGGAAAACCCCCCCGTGGGCATGGTGGTAAAGGCGTGGCAGGCGGCTTCAAAAAGGCTCATGCCCCCACCCAGAAGAAAGATGATCAAAAGCAGGGTAAGGACCGCATACACCACCCACAGGATTTTCGCGGAATCGCTCAGGCGGGGAGTGAGTTTGTCCGGTACGGGACTCGGCACCTCGGCCTTGTATAACTGAATCCCGCCGACCCCGAGGAAGGGCAGGATGGCGATGGAAAGCACAATGATGCCCATCCCGCCCAGCCATTGAATGAAACTTCTCCAGAAAAGAAGGCTGGGCGCGGCCGCCTCGATATCCGTCATCACCGATGACCCGGTGGTGGTAAAGCCGGAAACCGATTCAAAAAATGCGTCCGTGAACGTGATGAATTCAGGGCTGAAATAAAAGGGCAGGGCGCCGAAGAGGCCGATGGCTGTCCAGGCAAGGGCCACCGTTGTCATCCCTTCCTTTTGATTGATATAATCATCCCTTTTTTTCCTTTTGGACAAAATAACCAGGGTCAGCCCGGCCGCCATGGAAATCCCCAAGGATTTGAGAAAGGTTTCCTGGGCCGGGTCATGATAATAAAGGCTCACCAGAAGGGGAACCGCCATGGCCAGGCCCAGAAGGATCAGAAGAATACCGATGACGCCGGCGATGAACCACCAGCGCATCAGAAAAAATCCAGTTTAACCGTCAGAAGCTTTTCCAGCTTTTTGACGGCCTGCCTGACAGCAAACAGGATCATCCTGTCACCGGGTCTGACAATGCTGTCGCCGGCCGGTATGATCACCTCCCCTTTTCTGACGATGCAGACCAGGATGGCCCCTTTGGGAAAGGAGATTTTTTTAAGGGGATTATTGGTTATATCAGAGGTCTCAAGGGCAATGGCCTCTATGAATTCACCCCGGTCTCCGGAAATGGAAATATCGGACAGGACCTTGCCTTTCCTGACTTCCTGGAGGATGGAGCTGACCGCAGACAGCCTCGGGCTGACGATTTTATCAATACCGATATTGGATAGGAGCGGGAAATAACTGGATTTGTCGATCCGGGTGATGGTGTTCCGGACCCCCAGGTTTTTAGCCATGAGGGACACAAGGATATTGGTTTCATCATCCTCGGTCACCGTCACAATGACATCGTCCGGGCTGATGCTTTCTTCCAGGAAAAGCTTCTGGTCAGACCCGTCTCCGTGAAGAACAATGGTTTTGTCCATTTTTTCAGATAGATATCGGCAACGTTGAAGATTTGACTCTATGATTTTGGTTTTGATATCATCTTCTTCCAGCTTTTTGGCAAGCCGCTCACCGATCCTGCCGCCGCCGATGACAAAAACCCTTCGGGTGGGCTCGGTTTTAAGCCCGAAAAGGTTTAGGGTGGACTCAAGCTTAACTGTTTCACAGATAAAATAGATCAAGTCTCCGGGTTCCACATAATTGGTTCCCCTGGGGACGATGACTTCATTCTTCCGGATGATGGCCGCAATCAAAGGCCGGTCCGGGCCGAATCGCGACGCAAAATCAATGAGCCGTGTGCCGACCAGGGGAGACTGCTTTTCAAGCCGGATACCCACATATTTGACCTGACCGTCCACAAAATCCCCGACATCTGCGGCTCCCGGAACCTGGATGAGTTTTCGGATGGTGTTCACCACCTCGATTTCAGGGTTGATAACCATATCAATGTGCGGGTGTTCTTTTTTAAACCGGTCATGGTAGGGATCAAAGCCGGCATCCCTGATCCGGACCAGTTTCCGGGTTGTGGGCGAAATCAGGTTGGCCATGAGACAGGCCACAAGATTGGTTTCATCGCTGTCCGTGACGGCCAGAAGGATTTCTGCATCTTTGATACCGGCATCCATCAGGGTTTTCGGATTGCTGCCGGACCCGATAATGGTCCGGACATCCAGGTTCTCTGAAAGGTGGCGGACAGCCTCGGGGTCCCTGTCAATGACAATGACCTGCTTGTTTTCAGACGACAGCCGGTTGGCAATATTGTATCCGACTTCCCCCGCGCCCACGATGATAATTTTCAAATAGACTCTCCTGCCTTCATGATCATGATCCGCGGCCAATTTACTAAATCAGTGAAACCCTGTCAATAAAAGATAGGAGGCAGGGTTCAGGGTTTTGCCCGCCATTGAAAAACAGGGGGTTTGCGTTTTCGGATGGATTTTTAATCTACCGGGCCGATAGTTTGTAATTCCCGGCAATGAAATTCTCCGCCACCCATTTCACGCTTTCTTCCGTTGTCATAAGCATGTCCATCTGGCGGGTAAAAAGCAGGAGCCGGCCGAGAATATCCAGCCGGTCCCGGATGAGGGGGCAGGGATATTTCTGAAACCTGGCATCCACTTTGTCTTCTTTGACATCCACTGAGAAATCAAAGGAGGTCAGGATCAGGGCGATGGCCCGAACCCTCCGGTTTCTTTTAATGTCGTCGGCAGCCCCGCCTTTAAAGGAAAAGGAGATATAGTTTTTATTGATGGTTTCTCCGCAGTAGGCATCCACCACACTGTAATGATATCCCACCCGGGAGCTGAAATTCAGGTACTTGTCCGCTATGACGGCATAGCTTCTGTCTCCGAACCGGTCCTCCACATGGCCGGGAGAGAGCATCTGCTCCTGCATGACGGAGAGAAAACCTGAGAAATTGACCGGCTTGGGCTCATGGGTGTTGACTCCCTTGTTGAGCATGCCTTCCATCAGGGCAAGGAAGGGGGCGGATTGGATCTGATCCAGGGATATCATGCCCTGGCAGATAGTTACGGCTGCTGAATCATCAGCGTCACCCAGCGCGTCTTTTTTGATTCCGCTGCCCAGATCAATGATGTGAAGGTCAATGGGAAGGGGGGCTGAAAGCCGGAATGAGCATTTGTCCCGCTTGGATGCCATGTCGCTGACATTGAACATTTCAATATATGAATATTCATGGCAGAACCGGGCAATATCATGGAGGGTGCGGCATCCGGACGGGGTGAATTCGGGGGCCTTGGGGTTGATGAGATAAAGCGGCAGCATGAGGCCGGAAATTCTTTTAAGGTGTTCGTGGACGGGCGTGCCTTCCATGTGGGCATCCTGTTTTTCGACGGCGTCCACCAGTTCCGTCACCACCCCTTCATATACCCTGCCGGCATATCCGTCCACCGTGATTTCCATGCCGTTGGGGATGTCCTGCAGGGCCTTCTCCGCGCCAAGCCCCATGAGGGTCGGGACATTGAATTCCCGGGCCAGAGCCGCCATATGGCCGCTGATGCTTCCGGATTCCGTAATGATGGCGCTGCATTGCCGCATGATCACGGTATATTCGGGAGAGGAGTGATGGGCGATCAGGACCGCTCTGACGGGAAAACCGGCAAGATCCTCCTGGGATTTTACATGGAAGGCTTCTCCTGTGCCGATGCCCTGGGAAGCCACCTCGCTTTCTTCGATGATGACCCGGTATCCCGGAATGGGTTCGGGCCTTTGCCGGATGCGCGTGGAATGGTTTTCCGAGGATATCCCGTCTCCGGCCGGGGGCAGGGCATTGATTTTCAGGGGGCGGGATTGCAGGATGATGATTTTTCCCTGTGGGTCAAGGGCCCATTCAATATCCTGGGCGCATTTATAATGGGCCTCAAGCTTTTGCCCGTATCCGGCAAGAATCCGTATCTGCCCGTCATCCAGCGCCGGGGCCGACCGTTTCTCCAGAGGAACGGGGATCTCCAGGATGCCTTCAACCCCATCCTTTTCAAATGACGGGTGACGGCAGACCAGTTGAACGGCCTTGTCGGATATGTCCCGGCTTAAAACCGGAAAGGAACCGGTTTTTTCAACCACATAGGTGTCCGGCCGGATAATGCCGTCCACGGCATAGGGCCCCAGGCCCCACACGGCATTGATAAGGATATGGTCATCTATAATATTGCAGGGGTGACGGGTGTACATGACCCCGCTGGCCACGGAATCCACCATCCGGATACAGGCCACCGCCATGGAGAGATCCTCGTCCTTGATTCCCTTGGCCATCCGGTAGGATATGGAGCGGGCGGAATAAAGACTGGCAATAATGGATTTATAGGCATGTCCGACCCGGTCCGGCGAAATATTGAGAAGGGTCAGATATTGCCCGGCAAGGATAAATCCCCGTCTTCCCCAATGGCGCTGCTTCTCATGGCTACCCGCACATCATCAAAAGAAGAGGAGGCAGAAGATTTCCACAAGGTGTCCATGGCTTTTGTGATCTCATCCATGATCTCATCCGGAACCGGTTTGGATAAGATCAGGTCCGTGATCTCACGGCTCAACCGGTTGAGAAGGTCGATATCATGGATATCCTCCGCGCCAATGAGATTTTTTCGTTTCAGGATGTCTTCCCGCAGATGGTTTGCATCCAGAAACCTGTTAAAGGCCTTTGCCGCAATGGCAAAGCCTTCCGGAACGGGAATATCCAGGCGGTTTTGAATTTCACCGAGATTGGCATTTTTCCCCCCGACAAAATCCGCATCTTTTTTCAGGATATCTTTGTAGAAAATGACATAAAAGGAAGGTTCAACCTCCTTTTTTTCATTATTCACGGATTTGATGTCCTGGTTGATCCTGTCCAGAACCTGGTAGAGCTGGGGATATTTGTTGCCGGACAGAACATTCAGGTTTTTCACCATTTAAAGGCCTGGATCATGGACCGGATGACCTGGTTTTTGATATAAGCCGCGCCGAATATATGGGTCCCCTTGAGCTTTTGTTCCATATCGGCCAGGATATTGAAAAGCTCCGAGTTTGCCGAAAGAAGTTCCTTAAAAAGCGTGTATTTAAACCTGAACACGGCATTTGCTTCGGCATTGTCCTCTGACCTGTTTGCGCCCTCCTTTGTCTTGATGAGTTTTGAACGGATCAGCTTTTTAAAATTTCCTAGAATGGTCGGCATGGAAAGCATTCCTTTTGTTTAAAGTAGTCATAAAAGATTATTGTGAAAGACTCAATCAAAAAACATGCCATTCCCTGAGGGTTTACGGGTTAGCCCGTATCAATGGGGTTTTAACAGGCCTGACGGTTTCAGTCCTTTATTTTTTACGGACCTGCCCGTATTTTTTTTGCAAGGTGTAAAGAAATTCGACAGTCCCATCCTTCCACATCAGATCGGCAGGGCCTTGTTTTTTTTATTTTTGTTTCAACCCTCTGTGAAATAAGGCTCGGACAATTTTTTTGCCTGAGCCGCATCCTCATGGCATGAA
>JAAUSZ010000230.1 GCA_012031875.1 Desulfobacula sp. | reverse complement strand
GGCTCCATGACGCTGCTGTCAAGGAAACTGAATGCCCTGGGCTGAATTCCCAGCCTGTTGAAAATATTCTGAACCGGGGCCGGAGAAATCTTCAACGCATCCTGGATATCCAATATGAGGTGGAAGACCTGTTACGGAAAAAAGAATTCAAGGCCTACCCCCTTCTGACCCGGCTCCTGGATGCCTGCCGGGATGAACTGGATTCGCTCATGGAGCTGGAAACGGAGCACAAGGAGATCCTTGACAGCGTTCATCACAGCCTGGACCGTATCTTCAACCCCGAGGATTTCAAATCCCGGACCCTTCACCTGGATGAAGTCCTGGCAGAACAGATCACCCGGCTCAAGCCGGAGTTTTCCCATCGCCGGTGTTTTCTGGATGTCAGGATTGAAAACACCGCACAGGTCCGCATGCCCGCTGAAATCCTGGATATCATCATAAGGGGCCTGGTCCGAAATGCCGTGGAATATACCCCGGACGGCGGGAAAATCGAAATCCTGCTCAAGACCACGGACCAGCAGCCCGAACTCATCATCCGGGATTACGGCATCGGGCTGACCCGGGAAAAGCGCCGGCTCATCCTGGGAAATTATTTCACCCCCCCGGAATCCTCGGATTATTCAACGAAAACCCCCTATGACTTTAATGCCGGAGGCAGGGGGTTTGATCTATTGCGGATGAGGATTTTTTCCGAGCGCTACCCTTTTACACTCCGGGTTGATTCGATCCGCTGCCCGGTCATTCCCGAAGACAGTGACCTCTGCCCCGGAGATATCGCCCTTTGCCCTGCCTGCCAAACGCCGGAAGACTGTTTTCATTCCGGGAAAACAGCCGTTCACATAAAATTCGGGAAAGCCTGACGGAGAATTGAAGCCGATGTGTCAAATCCGTGACGCAGGGGAAGATCTTTCCCCGCGATGACAGCTCCCAGAAAATCTAAAAAATTTTTAACCGCCTTAATTTTAAGCATTTTATTTCTTAATTGCCTTTGGGCATAAGTATTGCTTTATCCTCTCCATAACCTGACATAAATACAAAAGAGGGGAAAAAATGATGCAGACAATGGGGCGCTTATCCGGAAAGATGGCGGCACTGGTTTCCATGATCTTTAATTCAGCCAGAAAACAGGCGGATCATAAAAAACTGGCCCGCCATATCCTTGCGCTGAATCAAAAACAATCCCCGGCAGACATCATCCACGAGGTGGCCCTGTGTTTAAAAAATATCCTGGATTACAGACTCTTTGCCTTTGCCATGAAAAAGGAAGGCGGGGTGGATGTCTGGCTGGACCCCCGGATGTATAAAAAATCCCTGGAAGACGTCATCCTGAAAGATTTCGGCATGGGAAACAAAGACGGCCTGAATTATCTGAACCACCGGTTTTATGAGGATGAGCCCGGCTTGTCCTTTGATATGAAGGGCCTTTTATACTATGAAATTCATGAGGAAAACCTGAGCTTCAGGCTCTATATCATGGCTGAGAAACAGTTTTTCCTCTATCATGACGAAATCGTGAACCTGATTCTCCAGGGCGCTTCCGTGGCCCTTTCCCGGCAGATAAAAATGGAAAATCTCAGGGATGCGGCCGTTATCGATCCCCTGACCGGTTGTTACAACAGAAGGGAATTTGAAAACCAGCTCAACAGGACCATCTCCGGGGCCATCCGCCATAAAACAAAATTATCCCTGTTCATGT
Organism: Desulfobacula sp.; assembly: GCA_012031875.1. Taxonomy (GTDB): domain Bacteria; phylum Desulfobacterota; class Desulfobacteria; order Desulfobacterales; family Desulfobacteraceae; genus Desulfobacula. The sequence goes on along the minus strand of JAAUSZ010000230.1, from coordinate 5,368 downwards.
TTGACCTGGATCATTTTAAAACCATCAACGACACCTATGGCCATCTTGCCGGGGATAAGGTTCTCAAGGAGATCTCCGCCCTGGTTCAGCAGAATATGAGAACCGGCGATATCCTGGCCCGGTACGGCGGTGAGGAATTTATCGCCATCCTGCCGGAAACCGATAAGATCAAGGCCATGGAGCTTGCAGACCGCCTGAGAATTCAGATTTCACGCAAAGAGATCCTCCACGGCAACGACAGGATAAAAATCACGGCCAGCTTTGGCGTGTCTGAAATGGACCGGCATGCAGATATGGGAAGAATCATCCAGGATGCCGATACCATGCTTTATAAGGCCAAACTGAACGGGCGCAACACGGTGATGCCGGGGATCATCAAAATCCTCCCGGAAAAGAGCCCGGACCTGCTGAAAGAAAACATGAATTAAAAATTTTTCCATCTTGAATTTGATTGCCAACCGCCTTCTTCCCTGGTAAAGGGATATCATGCGAAACAAATCCGGGGCCCTTGAATTCCTTGAGGGAAAAAGATGAGCGCGATCCAGGAGCTGGTTAAGGATATAAATAATCTGAAGCCTATTCCCGCCGTGATCCGCCAGATTCTTGAAGTGGTGGACAGCCCCGGCAGTTCCATGGCTGAAGTGGCCAATATTATTCAGTATGACCCGGCCGTCACGGCCAGTGTCTTAAGAACCTGCAATTCCGCCTATTTCGGGCTGAAACACCCGGCCGAATCCATCAAGGACGCGGTAACGCTTCTGGGTATGGACCAGGTGGTTCAGATTGTTTTAATGAAATCCGGTATCAAACTGCTGTCCGGTAAGCAGGAAGGATACGGCCTGCACGAGGGGGCCATGTGGAAATATTCGGTATCCTCGGCCCTGATTTCAAAACAGATCGCAAAAAGCCTGTCCCTGAAAAACAATCATACGATTTTTACGGCCGCGTTGTTAAAGGATCTCGGTAAAACCGTTCTCGACAGGTTTGTCCTGGATTCATTTGAAAAAATTTCAACCCTGGTGGTCCATGAAGGGCTGAGTTTTCGCGAGGCTGAAAAAAAATCATTGGTGTGGATCATGCCGAACTGGGCGCCCTGATCGCAAAGATGTGGAAATTTTCTCCCCGGATGGTCAAGATCATCCGGCATCATCATCTTTCGGATCTTTCCATGGTCACGGACAAGGAGATCGCAACGGTTTACCTGGCCGATTGTATCTGCATGATGATCGGCATCGGCGTCGGGTCCGACGGCCTTGCCTACCGCTTCAACGACCGGGCCATGAAAGAGCTGGGCATGGATGCCGATGATATTTCACGGGTTATTGCCCGGTTTGCCGTCCGGATGCAGGAAGTCGAAGACCTCTTAAATCTGATTTAACCCCTAAATTTTAAACTTTTCCGTCATGGTTTGTAATTGGAGCATGACATGATTCAGCAGGGTCGCCTTTTCCTTGACCGTGGAAGACAAACTGTTGATTTCCTGGGAGGCCTTCAGCACATCGCTGATCTCCTCGGCCACCTGGCCGGATACGGCCGAACTCTGGCTCACATTGATATTGACTTCCTGGATACCCTGGGACACCTGGCCGATATTTTCGGCAATGGCATTGGTGGTGCCGGACTGAAGTTCAATGGCCTCGGCCGCTTCATTCACAAACCCGTTGATCTGGTTGATGATCTGGGTGATATCCTGGATTTCCGTAACGGCTCCGCCGATCTGATCCTGGATTTCCTGGATATTCCGCGCAATATCCTCGGTTGCGCGGGCCGTCTGCCCGGCAAGTTCCTTGATTTCATTGGCCACAACAGCGAAGCCCTTACCGGCTTGCCCTGCTCTTGCCGCCTCGATGGTGGCGTTCAGGGCCAGAAGATTGGTCTGGGAACTGATACCGTTGATGGTGTCCGTCACCTTATTGATGGCCTCGGCGGCCCGGCCCAGTTCACTGACCCGTTTCGAAGTCTGGAGGGCTTTTTCAACGGCCTTGTTCGTAATTTCACGGGTATGGTTGGAGTTCTGGGCAACCTTGACGATATTTTTGCTCATGTCCGCGGTGCCGTTGGCAACAATTTCAACATTGGTGCTGGCCTGCTCCATGGCCGCGGCCACGGAATCCATATTCACACTCATTTCTTCCGCGGCCGAGGCAACGGTATTGACTTTGGAAACGGTTAATTCAGAACCCTCCGTCATTTTATCGGAAATCAGGCTTAATTCGCCGGATGCGGAACTCAAGGTGTGGACGCCTGAATTCAGGTCCTTAATCATCTGGGCAAGACCCCTGACCATTTCATTCATGGAGTCCACTGTATCCTTGATGGCATCCTTGGCCTCATAGGCAAAACTGTATTGGAAATTCCCATTGGCCACCTCTTTGGCCAGGGTGGCCATGCCATTCATACTTTTCATCAACTGCCGGTTCATGAACCCGATGATGAGAACGCCGACAATCAGGGCGATCACCCCGCTGATGAGGGCCCCGGTAAAGATCTGCTTGTTCACGCCGGCCATGAGTTCGCCTTCGGATACGGCAACAAGGAAATAAATATCCCAGGGCTGAAAATAGGTGGCATAGGCATAATAGGGCTTCCCCTCATGTTCATAGACGGCAAACCCGGATTTTTTGTTCAGGATGTCCTTTCCGTTTTTAAAATCCTGGACCTTCATGGACAGGTAGGCCTTATCCGGGTGGATGAGAATCTGGCCTTCCGAATTGCAGATCAATGAATATCCATATCCTCCGACGGTCACCTTGTTGATGAGATCAACCAGGTCAGGGGTCAATATTTTACTTGTAATGGAATAGGCGCCGACTATCTTTTCTTCAAGGGCTTCTTTAAAGGGCTGGATCACCTGCATGGAAATTTCAGCGCCTTTTTTGGTGGTAAACTGGTAGGTCTTGTCTTCCGTCACGGATTTATAGGCCTGGGAATCCGCTTTATAATATTCGCCGATGAGCCTGGAGTCATCACTGTTTTTCATGCTGGAGGAGACCTTGATCAGTTTGTCGTCATGGAGCTGGTATACGGCAATATCCGAGGTGCTGAACTGAGAAACCTTATCCACGGTTACAAAATTCGCCGTGGCAAATTCAACCCCGAAAATGATTTTCGGCAGGGTTAACTTTTCTTTTGCCCCGGAATTGATGTCAAAAACATCCAAATCAGCGGTCCTGGAATTGATGAGCATGGTCTTTCCGTTGCTCAGGCTTTCGGAAACAAGGGCCCCCATATCGGCATCAATTTTTTCTTTTTGAAGGTTGTATTTGAGCTGAATGGTCTTTAAAAGAACATCCGACACATTTTGAATACTGGTTTGCCCCTTGGCGAGAAATGAATTTTTGCTTTGATAAAAATTGACAACAGCGATGATCAGAATGGTAAGAAAGATAATGCCGACGGAGCCGATATAAAGCTTTTTATCAAAACCAATGTTTACCATGTTTACTCCTCGTCTGAATCTGTGACCCCATTGCCCCCTGCATTCGTGTGAAGCAAGGGTGTAAAATATGCGAATGACTCAAATGCTGAAACAAGGTTGCTTAAAATCAAGCTTATATAAAGCTTGAAATTTGACAAATTGCAAGCAAAAATACAAAAAAGCTAGATCACAGCCCTGACCGGGATATTCCTCTCCGCGAGATATTGCTTCACGCTTCGGATCGGCACCTCTTTTCTGTGGAAGATGCCGGCCGCCAGAGCGGCTTCGGCATCCGTGGCTTCAAACACTTCTGCAAAATGCGCTTCACAGCCGGCCCCGCTGGAAGCAATAACAGGGATGGTCACTGCCTTTTTGACCGCATTGATGAGTTCCAGATCAAATCCCGAATTGGTCCCGTCCCTGTCAATGCAGTTTAACAGGATTTCGCCGGCCCCCAGTTCCTCACAGGCCCTGGCCAGGTGACGGCATCCATTTCCCGGCCTTCCCGGCCGCCTTTGACCGTGCACTGATACCAGCAAAAAGCCTCACTGCCGGGGCCGGGAAACCGTGTGGGAATCACATGATGGGGCTTGGCCTCATCCGGCGAAGCCACATACACCCGTCTGGGATCAATGGAAATGACAACGGCCTGGTTTCCATACACCCTTGAAATCTGTTCAATGGAACTGGTTCCTGTTTTTTTCCCTGTTTTCACATATTCTTCCGCAATCAGAACGGCATCGCTGCCGATGGAGACCTTGTCCGCGCCGGACCGGAAATACCGGGAGGCCACATCCAGGGCCGTATAGGTTTTCCCCCGGCTGTCCGTATAATCCCGGATACCGCCGCCGATGGTCAGCGGGACAAAGACATTTTTGCTGGTCTGTTCCAGCACTTCGATCATGGGCAGGTCTTCCAGCGGGAAATCCCGGAACCCGGTGATGTTAAGAAAAGTGATTTCATCGGCCCCTTCTTCATAATACCGCCGGGCCAGTTCCACGGGTTTACCCAGGTTTCTGACAGCTCCCTCCTGCCGGACATCATACTGGTCTCCCTTGGTGACCACCAGATCGCCCCGGTCATTGCTCCTCACATCCAGGCAGGCGATGATCCGTTTTGACAGGCCCTTTCCCCTGATGTCAACAGCCTTGCCCGGCCTCAGGTCTTTTTGAACCATGAAATTCTCCAGCAGCCGGATCCCGGCCGCACCGCTTTTTTCCGGGTGAAACTGGGTGCCGATGATATTGCCTTTCTGAACGCTGCTGACAAAGGCATAGTCATAATCCGTGGTGGTAAGAATGACGGATTCATCTTCAGGCACCACATGGTAGGAATGAACAAAATAAAATTTGGCGTCGGCGCCAATTCCCTTGAACACAGGGGAATCCTTTTTCAGGGTGACCCCGTTCCATCCGATATGCGGAACGGCGAGTCTTGTCTTGAACCGCTTGACCCGTCCCTTGAAAAACCCGATGCTTTCATTGCCGGAAAAATCCTCTTCGCTACCTTCAAAAAGGGCCTGCATCCCGAGACAGATCCCCAAAAAGGGCCGGTCTGCCTGGAGATATTGCCTCAGGGGCTCGATATAGTGTTTCCGGTTAAGAATATTTATCATGTTTTCATAATTGCCCACACCCGGGAAAAGCAGCCGTTCCGCATCCAGGATATCGGAGGGGGTTTGCACCGTTTTAACCCTGCCGCCGAGTTTTTCCACGGCATTGACGACGCTTCGGACGTTTCCGGCGCCGTAATCCAGAAGAGTGATGATCATGTGTTGTATCCTTCAAATAAGGGGATCTTCAGTATATTCTCCTTTAGATCTCCCTGAAATTTCATGGGGTTCCCGTTGATATCCGCAATTACAAAGGTCACATCCGCATCAACGCAGGCCGCCCGGGTGTCTTTGTTGAGGATCTGCTGCCGGAAACGGCGCTTGTGGCACCGATTTTT
>JAAUSZ010000229.1 GCA_012031875.1 Desulfobacula sp. | reverse complement strand
AGCAGTCTGGTAGCTCGTCGGGCTCATAACCCGAAGGTCGTTGGTTCAAATCCTTCCCCCGCTACCAAAAACTACAGAGGGGCAGCGCACAACGCTGCCCCTTTTTTGCGTTCGGTCTCAACCCTGTATTTTGGCGAGGACCTGGAGATCATCGGCAACACTCCCACCCTCTGCGCCTTTGCCGGGTGTAATTTGGCAGGCAATATCAGAAAATTTGACAGGTAATATCAGAAATTTAAAATTTTATTTCGGAAGGAATTGTTTTAAATTTTGATGGGTCTCTTTAAAGTTTGCTGCGGAATTATCCATTGTTTTCTTCTCCGGGAAAGTCTATTCTAATAATGGCAAGCGGTCTACGGCTAACCTGGCCTTCGGTTTTTACCGTTGATGAGCCAGCGGGGATCTGCCGACCCTGCGCTTGCCATGATTCTTTCGATTGCATTCCACCTGTGATTATCATATGTCAATATTCAAGCAGGCGGTCTTCCTGACTTGGCCTTTGGCATTGCCACTGATGAGCCAATGGGGGATGGAGTCCCCGCGCCTGCCTTTACCGTAACGTTGATTAATCAAATTCAAGTTTTTCTATATCCTCCAACTCAAAGGACTCCCAATCGTGGATGTCCATCTTGTTTAAATAGGAGTCAATAATAGAAGCTTTTTCTTCATCTTCAATAGTATTTTTTCCTGTTAATTTTTCATAATCAGTTTCTTCCATTTCAACAGTCTGATTATAATGAATCGTTTGTTGTCCTGTTATGGTCACCTGTATCATAAGATTTATTTCCTTTCAGTTACTTGTTTGAAAAATTAATTCCGGATTTCTTCGGCTACCGCTTCTATCTCTTCCTTGATGTCGCTCAGAGTCATAACAAGACCGGCAAGGCCAGCCTCTGAAAAAAACAGTTCTTTTGTATGCGTAGCAGAAAAAAGATCGACCAGAAGGCCGATCTTGTAAGCTGTGTTGTTCAGTTTATCCCCTGATGAATAGGTGGTTTTATTGGCCATATCAGCTCTCCTTTCAATTTTTTATCGATTTTCCTGATATAATGATGCATCTGACATGTTTGGATGTAAGATTGTATTTTCTGGCAAGGTCCTTATAATTTGAGCCGGTGAACTCTTCTTTGATTGTCCGATCTCTGGCCGCCCTGGTGATCGTTTCAATTTTTGGGAAATAAACGGACTCCCCGCTGTATTTTTCAATCAGCGTTAGAGTTGCTTTTAAGCCTATAAGACCGGCCATTGTCCGGATTTCTCCGGGCAAATCACCAGTGTGAATTTCAAGTTTATCAGATACCATCTTCAAGCTCCTTAAAGAAGGAGAAAGCCGGGTGGTTTGGTTTCAGGTCTATCATTTCAACTTCCTGGTCCTCTTCCGAAAATAACTCATCATCATTAAAATCGGGGATCAGAGCGGGCCTGATAAATACCAGATCTCCCAGATCCGGGGTATCGCAAGCTTCGCAGTTAAAGCCGTGCCACTCTTTGACACCAGCTTTATAAAGGCACTTATCATAGTTTTTACACCACAAATATCGAATGCCATAACCTTCAGCCGGAAAACCGCCCATGCTTTCTCCTTTTTGAATTTTGCAGATCATCAGGGTTTTATTGTTTTGCAGCGTCTCTAATCCCCCTGATCATAGTATTAATAGACGCCTTGTTCATTGCAAGGGGGAGAAGATTTGTCATAAAACAACCTATATCATGTGCAAAGGGTGGCTGTTTGATCCCAGCCTCTTTATAAACCTGATGATAGAGGCTGCATACTGCATCACGGCACCCGGCATCCTGTGTCAATATATCTTCCATAATGTCTGCAATGGGCAAGCGGGCCTTTTCAACATAATCCCCAACCGCGCCCAAGAAGGCTTTGCATAACTGTTCTTTTGCAGGCCCCAGCTTCTGATCATATTTGCCGGCAGCCTCGGTCAGTTTGAGAATGAACGATTTAAGTACGGCAATTTTGTTTTCGATTTCGCCGGCTTTTCCCATCTTGTTTTTGTGGTCTTCAAGAGTATCCTCTAAGGCGTCATCGGCTTTTAAGAGGCGGCTATGTTCCAGTTCCAAGCCGTTTAGCTCCTGTTCAGCACCGGCAGCTTTGGCCTTTAATTGGTCTCGTTTTTTTTCAGTTTCCTTAATTTCATTCAACTGGGGCTCAATTGCTTCCATGACTGTTTTTGTAAAATCGGCGGGCTTAAATTTTAAGCTTTCCATTTTTTTTCTCCTGAATAATGTTGTTTTGAATTCATTTCGTTAAAACCATCTATCTGATCCGGGCATCACCGCCCGTAATACCTTGCAATATCTTCTTTAGAAACGCCCATCAGTTTCCGGATCTTTTCATCATCGCTTTCAAACATTCTAACCGGCTCCAAGGTTTTCCCTGAATATTGAATGAAATCGTCATCAGAAATCCCCATCATTTGGTTTAAAAGCCTTTGATCTGAACAGATGAAGCATTGAGTATCAATTTTTGCGACGAGCGGTTTTAATTTGTTCGTTCTGGGCGTGTTTGTCAGTGCCAGGCTGTGGATACTGATAAGCTTGCTATCAGCCTTCCGGGTGAAAAAGACCGGAGAATAATAACGGTATTCCCGGTTTTTCAAATAGGCCTTTGCCTTTTGGGTCCAGGTAGCAACTGCCCATAAGCCATCTTTCCCCCGGTTTATGAGTTTTGTGATCCATCCGGCAGCCGGGGCCTGTTCGTTTTTAATGGTTTGGTGTTCATAATCAATGACCAGGTCATTCCCCCGCCTGTTAAAATGGAAGATGATTGAATCCATGCCCTCCTGGTCAACAATAACCTTTGTTATCTCCGGGCCTTCAAGTTCAATTTGCCCATATGGGAAAATTTGAAACTCAGAGGGGGTTGAGAAGGGAGTTCCCCTAATGCTGCAACAACGTTCATACGGCCTCCTTAATGATGTTTTCTTTATTTTTTTTGGGGTTATTGCTCAGGCGGTTTTTCAGATCCGCTTCAATATCAAAAATCGATGAAACCTTTGCTTTGAATTCCTGAACCTTTTCAAGTGTTTTCTGGATATCATCCGTAACGCTAACCCGCTGATCCAAGTTTTTAATACGGCTATATTCTTGTTCTATCTCTACCAGTTCCATGGATTTCGCATTTCCAATAGCATCGCAAAAGTCTGAATAATGTACAGACAGAACGGTTTTTAACGCTTCTGCATAATCACAGATGACATCGCCAAGAACATGTTTCGAATCCCCATCAAAACTATCAATGACTGAAATTGCGCTCCCTATGGCTTCAATTTTTTCTGCCCAGTAAATCAAGTCCTGAGCCCTATCACCGCACGTAAATAATTGTTTCATCATTTCTCCTTTTTATTATGGTTTTTGATATCCGATATTTCCTTGCTGAGCTCTTTTAAAAGTTCAACAACCCGATCCATTGACTCATTGCTTTCTATTGATCCTTTTTTCATACCTTTGACGATACGAAGGATTGAAGTCCTATTGAGGCCGGTTAATTCAACCAATGTATGAATTTTGACACCTTTCTTCTTAAGTCTTGCAATGGCTTTGTTCCTGTTGGCCTTGAACGGGTAATCCTTTTGAATGATTCTTAAGTGTTTGCCGCCCAGAAAATTCAAAACCTCAAGCGCCTCGGCTGACAACAGATCCCAGTCTTTACTGATTTTGGGTGCCTTCATGCTAATCACAGCGCTCCGTGGGGATGTGCCGTGTTGTCATGGCCTGGGCGATCAGTTCCCCCAGATCCGACGTATCCATTTTTGGGAAGGCCCCGGAAAGTTTCTCCAGGACCTCTTCCAGGGACCCGGAATCCGCCATAATATTCTTGACCGATTTAAGCATGGCCAGAATATGGACATCAGTCTCATCCTCCCGCCTGCCTGAAAGTAGGTCTGTCGTTTCGAGAATTTCATTCTCGCCCGGTTTTCGGGCACCCGCAGTATAACAGGGGCCGTTTTCAAGCCGGGCTGAAATAGGCCCTATTTTCGGCCGAAGGGTTTCTTCCCCGTCTTTAGGTGCCGGGATATGGTATTTTTTCCTGATATAGCCCGCAGGTATGTCCATCCTATCAGCAAATTTTTCAATGATGTCGGAATATCCCTTGAGATCTTCTTTTTTTAACTGGCCGGTGTATTGCGGCACCGGCGTATCCCAACCATAATTAAATCCCACATAGGGCTTTATTAATTGGTTCCGGATGGTTGCTGCAATTGCCTTTGCATCGGCATTGATCAGATCAAGGCGGACATCATTATGAATCTTGCCCAGGGCATAACTGCCCTGGCCGTCTGAATCCGCTGTTAAGGTGCTGCCGACAATGGCCTTGCTCATTTCCTTATTCGCAAAGCTTGCCAGCCTTTCATACAGGTCGGCGGTCACGGCCCCATCCATGCCGCTGATAAATTCAATTTCAGTGTTCTTTGATATGATACCGGCCGCATCCGATCCCAGGGCCTGTACCGCAATGGCCAGGGCATCCTTATCTTCAGGCGTGGCTCCGGTATCGTACTTGCCCAAGCGCAGCGGCATGCCGTAGACTTCACAGAATACCACCCAGTCCTTGACCGCATAATTCTTGAACAGATACCACCAGGCACAGATCCGATATATGCCGGAGCGGACCGGATGCCCGGACTTGCCGCCGTACCGGTGGATCATCATTTTAAAGGGCGGAATATCAATCCCCATGGGCTTTTATCCGTTATCAGTTTTGGTATGACTGACGGATTGAAAGAATTATCCTTAAAAATAAATCGTTTTTGTTCAATGAAGTCGAAGTTGCTGACAGCGGCCTGGCCTTCGGAAGTATCCCATTTCAGTTCAAAGGCGGAAAACCCTTTTCCGACTGCATCCTGCATGGATAAAAGCACATCTTCCCAATCTGTAATATTCTGAAACATCATTGAAACATCTTCGGCTATCTTTTTATCCCTGGGGCTTCTACCGGCTGGACGAACCTTAAACTGAGCGCTAAGGATTACATTTTTCCGTTTGCTGATCTCTCCAAGGATATGGGCATCCCGCTCTTCCAGTTGATCGAATAGTTCCGCCTGGCTCCGAATATCACCGGCGTCGGCTTGTTTAAGGACGGCAGCAAGCCCCCCCGGCGTCAAACCATCTGCGACGTAATCCCTGAACCCATCTGTCAATGGTGCGGTTGCTAAAGGCCTTCTATCCGGCTTTTTATCCATTTTTTGAACAGGCCTGTTGAATTGATCGTATATTTTCACAGTGTCCGCCTCCTTATTTTATAGGGTTCTTGCCCAGGGTTAAGCTTTTGGTGCATCGTCCAGGCCTTTTCTTATTTGTTCAACGAAGATCAATGCTTGCTTTGTTGATTCCGGATCTCGCATGGCAAGGCCTGAGCATATCAGGCGGTTCAGGTTGGCCGCTGCCATGACCAGGGGATCAGGTGTGAAGGTTTCAATATTGGGGTTCAGAGCCCTTTCCTTACCCTTTGACTTAAGCCTATAGAGCTTTTCCCATCCGCTTCCGTGAGTTTTGCGGGTGCCTGCATCATCAATATACCCCTCTGCCTTGTATTGCCGGATGCGTTTGTAAGCGTATGAGGTGGAAGATTTGGCAAGGCGGGCTATTTCAGCGGATGAAAAAGCGCCTGAACAAACCTTCATGGCTTTCCAGATTTTGTCATTAATATCCGGACCCGTCTTTTGCACATAATCGCAAAACATATAAGTGCCATAGCTTACCCGCTTCAAATATCCTTGCTGAACGAGTTCATCAAAGCTATATCCGGTTTGTTCAATCGTCAGACAAAGGCTTTCTCTCACCTGTTTTTTTCTGACCGTGGTGTTGGCAGCGGCAAAGTTTCTGACCATTTCTGTGATATTACTCATCTGGCTTCCTTTTCAGGGCTCGGCGCAAGTCTCCGATTTGGGACGCTTTCAACCAGTTCCAGGCTAACTTCCTTTAATTTGTTGGCCTTTGTCTTTCGCTCGATTTCAACCATCATATGATATAGAAGCCTGAAACTGCCATTGCATCTCCTTACCAGTTCCGTCGCTGCATCCGGCAACATCTTCAAAGCACAGGCTTTCATCCCGAAATAAACCACATCCTCATCCGTAACCGGTCCAAATTCAACAACACGAGTCACCCGCTCCCAGATCCGGCGCTTTGATGATAACCTGCCATATAAACTCGGCTCTCCGATCAGGACAATGGGAGCGCCGGTTTCATCGTGGATATCCCTCAAGTGTTCAATATTTCCGATGATAAGGCGGTCCGCCTCATCAATCAGAAGTATTTTGGGTGTCCGGTCAAGCTCTTCAATAATGACCCTCTTCGCATAGTCCACCCTGGAAGGCCTCATTCCATTAATTTCGTTACAGATACTTGCCAGCATGGCTCTCGGCGTCCAACTCTCCAGTACCCTCACATAAACAGCGTCATTTGTTCTGACTGCATACTCCTTGGCGCACTCGGTTTTACCGCGGCCGGCATGACCCCAAGCCACCATAAAACCGGGCTGGCCCTTCACCGTGTCTCTGACGACGCTTGCCGCTTGTCTGAATTCCATGACCCTTGATGTTTCAATAAATACATTTTTCACTGAGTCACCTTTACTTGTTGCTATAAATCAATTTCAGGTCTTCAAACCGCTGCCGGTAATTTTCGAATTCCGGCAGGGATTCATATTCGATATAAAAGGCCTGATCATCAGCGCTCGGGCATTGCCCATGCTCATGGACCAGTCTGAAAATCCATTCATAATGTTCCAGGTCTGAATCCCAGTATTTGGGCCTCTGGATCTCCGGGGCCAGGTCCTTTTCGGCTTCAGCCTTCCGGTAGATCAGTTCAAGCTGTTTTGCCTTTTCCCCGGACACAGGCGCGGCAAGTTGTTTCTGCTTTTTCCAGGTTGCCGGGGCCGGAAGGATAGGAGCTTTTTCTTTTGTGGCGGCAAAGGGCAGGATATTCAGGCTGTCAGGGCTGTTCTTTGTAATACCAAGCGCTTCAAGGTATTTTTTGGTCTTCTTTATCAATTGCGCTTGGCGCTTTATTTGATAAGTGACCTGGTCAACTGCGACCTGATCCCCGAACAACCTAGCCAGGGATGACAGGCTTGCACCGGGTAGGCCTCTCCGATAAAAAACGCCGTCGTCTCGGGTGTAACACCATATCTTACCCAGGTCGGAAGTATCGACC
>JAAUSZ010000228.1 GCA_012031875.1 Desulfobacula sp. | reverse complement strand
CTGCCGTCGGGCGTGTTCCCGGATTTGACGGCGATGACGGTGCAGCCCTTTTCCATGAGGCTTTGGGGCATGCCGGAGCAGAAGGGCGGGTTTCCGGACGGCTTCCAGGTAGACCATGAGGGCCTTCCCGTCTTCGGGGCCGTAATGCTGGTCATACATGGCGATAAGGTCTTCCACCCCGTACTGGATGGAATTTCCCAGGTTCACGGCGGTTCCAAAGGAAAGCCCCCGTCTGTCCGCAACCTCCATGATATAGTCCACGGTGGCCCCGGACCCGGAGATGATGTCCACGGCCCTGCCGGGCCGATTGGGAAGGATCCCGGCGAATTTGCCCTTGTAGGACCGGGTCATGAAACCGGAACAGTTGGGGCCGATGATATCCATACCGGCCTCTTTCCCGATGGCCAGCATTTCCTGCTCCAGGGCCTTGCCCTGGGCGTTTTTTCACCAAACCCGGAGGTCAGAACGATGACGGCGCCGGTCCCTTTGCCGGCCAGGGCCTGCATGGCCGGGAGGACGGCCCCGGAGGGTATGGCCACGATGGCCAGATCCGGAGGCCCGGGAAGATCCTGGATGGTCTTGAAGGTGGGACTGCCCTGGACAGCTTCGGTTTTGGGGTTCACGGCCCAGAGGTCGCCTGCGTACCCGTTCTCCCGGATATTGTAGAACACCCGGCCGCCCGGTTTCAGGATATTGTTTCCCGCCCCGATGACCACAATGCTTTTGGGGTGGAACAGACACGCATAGGTGGATCGGGTCTTGGGGTCCGGTTTTTTTTTCATTGGGTCATTCCTCCCTAAAGCAGTTCCATGGCATTACAGGCTATCCTGTAAACGCAACATTCCTTGTGGCGATGATATTGCAGTCCGTGCCGGCCGGGCTGGGGATCAGGATGTCCCCGATGGCCACGGGGGCCGTGACGCGCTTTTCTTTGATGGCGGCCATGACTTCGAATATTTTGCCCAGGGGGATGGGGGCGTCGGTCCGGACGCTGACCAGCTTGAAATCCCCATCTTCCACGGGGATGCCCGAGGCAATGGTCCGCATGGGCCGGGTCAGTTCCTGGGCCACCCATTCCTTGCCCTTGTCGCAGGTGCAGCCGTCAATGGCCAGGATTTCCGTTTTTGCCCCTCTTCCAGGAGGACTTCCACATCGCAGCCGTTGGGGCAGACAATACAAACCAGGTTTTTTTCAGCATTGGACGCTCACCTCCAGTTTTTCCGCGGTTTCAATATCCTTGGCCTTGACCTTGATCCGGATCATTTCCGCCGGGTGGAGCCGGACCAGTTTTTTCTTGCCACTTTGCGGCCTTGGTCCGTGACCAGGACGGCGGCGTTTCTCATGGGCCGGGTCACCCGAAGGGAGATGGTGACATCCTCCTGCCCGCTGATGGTCTGGGGAAGGACATACCGGATATCAGCCTTCGGGACCACGGGGATAAAGGTTTTTTCCGGGGCCGGTTCCCCCTTCAGGTAGCGGACGGCGCATTGGCCCACCAGGCCGGCCTCTTCCGACACATGGTCCACCAGGTCATGGACATGGAGGACATTGCCGCAGGAGAAAACCCCCGGCACATTGGTCATGAACCGGTCATCCACGCTTGCCCCGCTGGTGGCGGGTTCCAGCCGGACCCCGGCGGAAAGGGACAGCTCGTTTTCCGGGATGAGGCCCACGGACAGGAGCAGGGTGTCGCAGGGCACCAGGCGTCTGGTTTCCGGGATCATCCGGAAGCGGTCATCCACCCTGGCCACGGTGACGCCGGTGAGGCGGTCTTTGCCGTGGAGTTCAAATACCGAGGTGCTCAGAAACAGGGGGATGCCGTAATCGTCCAGGCATTGCCGGACATTGCGGGCAAGGCCGCTGGGCGTGGGCAGCAGCTCGAACACGGCTTCGACCTTGGCCCCTTCCAGGGTCATGCGCCGGGCCATGATGAGGCCGATGTCCCCGGAGCCCAGGATGACGACCTGTTTGCCGATCATGATATTCTGGAGGTTGACGAAATTCTGGGCCGCACCGGCCGTATAGACCCCCGAGGGCCGGGTGCCGGGCAGGGAGATGGCCCCGGCCGTGCGTTCCCGGCATCCCATGGCCAGGATAACGGCCCTGGCCTTGATCCGGACGAAGCCTTTTTTTGAGCTGACCAAGAGGGTGCGGTTCTTGTCCAGGGACAGGACAATGGTGTCCGGCAGGGCCTCGATGCCCAGGGCCGTGAATTCATCAATGAACCGCTGGGCGTATTCGGGCCCGGTCAGGGCCTGTTTAAAGGTATGGAGCCCGAAGCCGTCATGAATGCACTGGTTCAGGATGCCGCCCAGAATCCTGTCCCTTTCGATGAGAAGGATGTCGTCCAGCCCGTTTTTCCTGGCCGAAACAGCAGCGGCAAGCCCGGCCGGCCCCCGCCGATGATGACCAGATCTCGTTCTATGGTTTGCATCTATATTTTGCCTTATGCCCGGGTTTTATCCGGGCGCATGTTCCCGGAAAACAGGGGGGAATGGAGGTTTTTTAATAAATAATCTTCGGGCCGGTATCCGAATTCCTTTTCCAGGATCTGGACGATCCTGGGCAGGCAGAACCCGCCCTGGCACCGGCCCATCATGGCCCTGGACCGGTATTTGATGCCGTTGATGGTCCTTGCGCCCAGGGGGTTCTGGATGGCGTCCAGGACCTCTTTTTGGTAATCTGTTCGCACCGGCAGACCACTTCCCCGTAATCCGGGTCCTTTGCCACGAGGTCCGCCTTTTCCTCGTCGGAGAGTTCGTAAAAATGGCCGGTCATGCCGGGCCGAGTCCCGTTAAACTCTTTTTTCGGGACCAGGGGCAGAAGCCTCTCCACCATGTCCCGTACCATAAGGGCGATGGCGGGGGATGAGGTGAGCCCCGGACTCTCGATGCCGATGAGGTTGATCAGGCCTTTGACATCCTCCCGGCTTTCAATGACAAAATCCTTGAACCCGCCGATCTCGGGCGGGGTCTGTTTGGCCCGGAGCCCGGAAAAACTCCGGATAAAATCCGTGGTTTTCAGCTCGGGCAGGAGGACATGGCCCTCCCGTCGCAACTGGGCCATGATATCGGCGGTGCAGGCGTAGTCTTCGGGGTCTTCCCGGTATTCATTGCTGGGGCCGATGAGGATATTGCCGGACACGGTATTGGTCAGGTGGATGCCCAGGCCGGCCTTGCCGTGGTGGGGAGCCGGATACACCAGGACGTTGAGAATTCCCTTGAGCCGTTTGTCCAGGATCAGGTATTCCCCCCGGCAGGGATAGATCCGGTAGTCGCCGATGCCCAGCATCCGGGCGACATGATCCGAATACAGCCCGGTGGAGTTGATCAAAACTCTTGCGCTGAAGCTTTTGTTCCCGGCCCGGATATCAAACCGGTCCCCGGTTTTCTGGATGGAGGTGACCTCATGGCCGAGATAAAACCGGCACCCGTTGGCCCGGGCGTTTTCAGCCAGGGCAATGGTGAGGGAATAGGGGCAGATGATGCCCGTGGACGGGGAATGCAGGGCCCGGATGCCACCCACATTGGGCTGGATCTTTTCCATGGCCCCGGGGTCCAGGATTTCAAGGCCGGGAACCCCGTTGGCCTCCCCCTGGTCCTTAAGGGCATACAGGCTTTTGACCTCTTCCTCATCCTGGGCCACGGTGAGTTTGCCGATATAATCGATCTTGACCTTCAGGTCTTGGCAGAGCCCGGCCATGAGGGCGTTGCCTTCCACATTGAGCCGGGCCCTCAGGGTGCCGGGCTTGTAATGGATGCCCGAATGGATGACCCCGCTGTTTCTGGAGCTGGTGCCCATGGCCACATCCAGCTCCTTTTCCAGGACGGCCACGCTGACGGCATATTTTGACAATTCCCTGGCAATGGCGTTTCCCACCACGCCGGCGCCGATGACGGCCACATCATAGTGATTTTCCATGGGATCTGCCTTTAGCCCTCAATACCGGCCAGGCGGCGGGCGGCCCGTTTTTTGCCTTCCAAATTGCTTTCCCTCAGAATGGTCACCCTATGGGCTTCCGGGGAGCCGCCGCCGTGGATGTCGGAAATGGTGTCCGCCGATTCCATGGCCATTTTTTCCACGAGCCGGAACATCTTGATGCGGTTTTCCACGGGCACGCCGTCGGCTCCTTTCAGATAGCGTTTCAGCATGGGCCGATCTCGGGATGGTCAAAATCCTTGTCCGAGGGCATGTCCGCCACAAAGCCGCCGCAGATGTCGATCATGAGGCGGATGCATTCGCTGAGTTCCTTGCCCTCGTGGATTTTGGAGGCATTGGACAGGATGGTGTCGATGAAATAGGCCCCGGAAGGCATTTTTCTGCCCTCGTAGGAAGAGGCCAGGCAGCACCCGTAAAGGGTTTCGGCCCGGTAGAGCATGTCAATGATTTTTTGTTTGTGGTGGCTGATTTTGGCGGTTCCGTTATAATCCATAAGGGACAGGGCCGCCCCGATCATGCAGTCGATCTTGCCGGATTTGCATCCGCCGTGGCTCTGGCGGTGGAAGGAGGAAAATTTGATGACCATGTCCACGGCAAATTCCGTTTCTCCGCACATGAAAATCCGGTGCTTGGGAACAAAGACCCGGTCAAAAATCAGGGTGGGGCAGTTTTTGGAATACCGGACATTCCCGCAATCCACACCTTCCAGTTCCCGGCTGTCCAGGCTGGAGCGGCCCACCACATGGATGAGGCCCTGGGTGTCCGAGGGGACGGCAAAGGCCACGGCATAGTCCTCGATCCCCTTTTTAAAAGGCCCGGGTGGGCAGGACAATGATTTCATGGGCCGACAGGGACCCGGTCTGGTGCACCTTGGCCCCGCTGACCACGATGCCGTCGGGCCGCCTTTCCACAATTTTCAGATACATCTGGTCATCGGCCTGGTCCGTGGGGCCCTTGGACCTATCGCCCTTGACATCGGTGACCCCGGCATTGCCGGTCAGGTCGTTTTTTCTGCATGTGTTTCAGGAAGTCCATGAAATTTTGGTAATAGGGGGTGCGGTATTTTTGGTCAATGTCCCAGGTGACGATGGACAGGGCCGAAAGGCAGTCCAGGCCCGTGCATCTCTGGTGGCAGGTGCCCACATGGTTGGCCACGGCCCGGTTGAGCTTGACCCGGTGGACCAGATCCGTGATGGAGGAGGGGGGCAGGGTGAACCGGTTCACCGGCTCATGGATGAGGGGGCTTTCGGTGACGGCCAGGGCCCTGTATTCATCCATGCCGGCCACCTCATAGGTGGCGCCGGTGGCTTCGATGCCGGCCCTGAGCCTCGGGTTGTCCACCACGTTTTTAACCCGTTCGCCGAACATGTAGACCACGGGGTTTAATTTTCTCAAGGATTCAATATATTCGTCTTTTGTCATCAGTCCCATAATGTCTTTCCTTTGTATATTTCAAAAATAAGTCAATTGATTAATCGTTAAAACCCTGTATTCAGAACCGTTTCCATATACAAAACCAGTTGTCCGAACCCGAGCAAAAATTATTACTAAGAATAAAATTCAGGTCTTGTCAAGTCATTTTCCGGCCTTCCAACATTATCCCGGATGAAATCCCATGGGGTTCCGGAACATTTTTGTTGACAGGAACTCTGATTTTTTTTTAGTGTCTTGGTTTTAAATTGACATTTGGCAGATATTGAGACCAGACAGGAAATAAAATATGAGATTACACGAATACGAGGCCATGGATGTTTTTGAGCAATCCGGCATCCCCGTTCCCCAACGGGGGGGTGGCAGGGACCGCGGATGAAGCGTTGAAAATTGCGGAAAAGACCGGCTTTCCGGCGGTTCTGAAATCCCAGGTCCTGGTGGGCGGCCGGGGTCTTGCCGGCGGCATCCAATCGGCGAAAACCCCGGAGGAGTGCAGAACAACGGCCCAAGCCCTTTTGGGGTCCGAGATCAAGGGCCTCCCGGTCCAAGAGATCATGGTCTGCCAAAAAGCGGCCATCGAACAGGAATTGTACCTGGGCATCACCATTGACGGGTATTCGGGCAAACCCGTGGTGGTGGCCAGCACTGAGGGCGGGGTGCTCATTGAAGAAACAGCCCGGACCTCACCGGATAAGATCGCCTCCCTGAAGATCGATCCGAAATTCGGGTTCTACCCCTACCAGGCCGTGGGACTTCTGCGGCGGGCAGGATTTTCCGGCAGGCTCATCCAGTCCTGTGCCGATATCCTGGTCCGGCTCTACAGGGTATTTCAGCAGCATGAGGCCCTGATCGCGGAGATCAACCCCCTGGCCGTCCTGGCCGGCGGCGGGCTCATGGCCGTGGACGCCGTCCTTGAAATCGATGACTCCGCCATGTTCCGGGTCAGGAAAACGCTTTCCCTGTCCCCCGAGGGCAGGATCGGGAACCTCCTTGAAAGAAAGGGCAAGGAGATCGGGGTCACCTATGTGGACCTGGACGGGGATATCGGTCTCATTTCCTCCGGCGCGGGCCTGGGCATGGCCTCCATGGACATCATCGGCCGCGGCATGAAGCCGGCCAATTTTCTCGAAACCGGCGGGGGCATCACGGCGGATCTTTTGTACAAATGCATGGACCTGATTTTGATGAAGCCCTTAAAAGCGGTCTTTATCAATATTTACGGCGGCATCAACCCCATCCATGAAGGGGCCAAGGGCATTGTCCGGTATATTAAGGAACACGGGGTCACCCTCCCATTGTGGCCAAGGCCCTGGGCAACCACCAGGAAGAAACCTGGGAGATTTTAAAATCCGGCGGCATCCATGTGGTGACCGAGGCTGCCACGGAAAAGGCTGTTGAGCGCCTGGCGGCAATATTAAACACCTCCTCTCCCATGGGCAGGCCCTAGGGATGGAAATACAGGGATAGAAATAAGGACAGATCCAAATATGAGCATTCTTTTAAATGATGATACCCGGGTGATTGTCCAGGGCATCACCGGAAAAATAGGCAGTGTCCAGACCAAATGGATGCTGGAGTATGGCACAAAGATCGTGGGCGGCGTCACCCCCGGCAAGGGCGGAAACCGGGTGGAAGGCTTGCCCGTGTTCAATTATGTGGACGAGGCCGTTAAAGAGACCGGGGCCAATGCCTCGGTGTTTTTCGTCCCGGCCGCCTTTGTCCTGGATGCCTTTCTTGAAACCATTGATGCGGGCGTCGGCTTTATTGTCATTGTGCCCGAGCACATCCCCGTCACGATGTCATAAAAATGCGGGACTATG
>JAAUSZ010000227.1 GCA_012031875.1 Desulfobacula sp. | reverse complement strand
GGGGACCCCCACCTGGATCCCCGGATTCTACCTGGCGTCTGGTACCCCATGGGACTGATCACCCCGGAGTTCAGGGCCGTCGGGGTGAACATCGCCGGAATCCCGGGCATGTCCGTGGGAAAGACCGATCATATCGCCCTGTCCGCCACCAATAATTACGGGGACATGCAGGACCTCTATATCGAAACTCCCGACCCCCGGAACCCGGACCATTACCTGGAAGGCCAAACCTCCATCCCCTTTGAGCAGATGACGGAAACCCTGAAGATAAAGGATAAAACAGCGCCCAACGGATTCAGGGAAGAGACGGTCACCATCCGGTCCACCCGGAGGGGGCCCGTTGTTTCCCATACCCTGGAAGGATACGCCACGGACAAACTCATCAGTATGCGGTTTGCCCCGGCCGAATCCATGGAACCGTCCATCGGCCTCATGGATGTGCTGACGGCCAAAAACAGCCGGGAGCTGGCATCCGCCTTAAAACAGGTTCCCATGGGCTGCTTTAACTGGGTCTTTGCAGATGCCGACGGCAATATCGGGTTCCAGGCCTCGGGGAAAATCCCTATCCGGTCCAACGGCGACGGCACCTTCCCCTTCCCGGTCAAGGACTCCATTGACAACTGGACCGGCTGGATCCCGGCGGACCAGATGCCCTCGGCCATGAACCCGGAGAAAAACTGGCTGGCCACCTGCAACCAGAAAACCATCCCCCACGATTTTCCCTATTATTATTCCTCCTATTTCGCCCCTTCCTACCGGTACCGCAGGATTGCGGAACTCATGGCGGAACCGGGGAAAAAAACCATTGAGGATTTATGGGGTTATCAGCGGGATATCAAAAACCTCATGGCCCGGAACCTCTCCCCCGTCATGGCGGAAATCCTGATGAAATATGAGGATACCCAGGCCTGGGCAAAATTCTCTCGGACTGGGATTTCACCGATGACCCCACAAAAGCCGCACCCGCCGTTTTCCAGTCCGTTTACCGGTTTTTCGCCATGGCGGCCGTTGAAGACGACCTGGGCCCGGGAAAGGCCATGACCCTCCTGAACAACTGGTATTTCTGGCAGGAAAAATGGAAGGGATGATTTTAAGCGGGGATTCCCCCTGGTTTGACGATGTCCGGACAAGGGATAAGACCGAATCCATGGAAGACCTCTTTCACCTGGCGGCCCTGGAGGCAAGGCGGTTTTTGGAGCCCCTACTGGGACCCGACCCTGAAACCTGGCAATGGGGAAAGGTGCACACCCTGGAACTGGTGAACCCCATCCGAAGAAACGGGGCAGGCAAGGCCCTGCTGGGGTCCGGCCCCATGCCGGCGGGCGGGTCCGGGGAAACCCTTTACCGGGGCTGGTATGATTTTGACAAACCCTTTGGGGTCACCCATTGCGCCTCCCTCCGCATGGTGGCGGATTTCTCGGACAATGACAAAATCCTGGCCGTCCTGCCCGGCGGGGTGACCGGCAGAACCTTTCATCCCCACCAGAAGGACCAGGTGGACGCCTTCATGTCCGGCGAGAAAAAATACTGGTGGTTCAGCGACCAGGCCATTGACGCCCACGAAACGGCAAGGATGACCCTGATGCCGTAACCGGTTTGCCCTTGACGCCATAGAGTACCTGTTGTACATATTGTATGTAACGTATAAAAACGGAGACATCCTATGAGCGCCAAAGTCACCACTGCCGAGGCAAGAAAAAATCTAGCCGATATTGTTAACAAAGTCGCATACAACAAGGAGCCTATCGTCCTGACACGCCGGGGGCAGGACGTTGCGGCCTTGGTTTCCATGGAAGAATTTGAATTGCTTCAGCAAATTGAAGATCATATTGATATTGAAGATGCCAGGCAGGCCCTTGCAGAACCCGGAGACAATATGGCCGCCGAAGAGGTCTGGAAAAAATTAGGGCTCTGATCCATGACGTATGCCATTGAGTTCAGGCCTTCCGTATTAAAAAATCTGGAGCGGTTCCCCAAACGGGATCTGGTCCGGATCAAGAAAAAGATAGAGGAATTGGGCCGGGACCTGCCGGACCCCAATACAACCAAAATGAAGGGGAACCATTCTTTTCACAGGGTTCGCACCGGCGACTACCGCATCATATACGAGATTCAGGATGACCGGTTGATAATCCTGATTGTGAAAATCGGTTACAGAAAAGATGTGTACAAGGGCCTTTAAATTCACACCATGATCATTCCCCGATGATTTTGACCAGGACCCGTTTTTTTCTCCGGCCGTCAAATTCACCGTAAAAGATCTGCTCCCAGGTGCCGAAATCAAGCTCGCCCTTGGTAACGGCCACCACCACCTCCCGGCCCATGATCTGCCGCTTCATGTGGGCGTCGGCATTGTCTTCACCCACATTGTGGCGGTACTGGGAAACGGGTTCATGGGGGGCCAGCTTTTCCAGCCAGCGGTCATAGTCATGATGGAGCCCGGCCTCATCATCATTGATGAACACCGAGGCCGTGATATGCATGGCGTTGGCCAGCACCAGGCCTTCTTTAATCCCGCTTTCATCCAGGCAGCGCCGGATTTCCGGGGTGATATTGACAAAGGCCCGCCGGGCCGGGATGTCAAACCAGAGTTCTTTTCTATAGGTCTTCATAAATTTTCCGCCTTAATGTTTTTTTAACCTTAACCACAAAAATCCATATTTTGCAAGAACCGCAAGGGGTTTAACAGCCCGCAGTCGCCCGGAATCCAGGAGGGGAGCCTTGACAAAACCAGGATAAAACCCCAGAATTATGTCCATGAAAATTCTACTGACAAACGATGACGGATACAATGCCCCGGGCATCCTAGCCCTTTATGAGGCCCTGAGCGCCGACCACGACGTGCTCCTGATCGCACCGGACAGGGAAAAGAGCGCCGTGGGCCACGGCATCAGCCTGAACCAGCCCATGCGGATCCAGGCCCTCCCCCTGAACAACGGCAGCAGGGGATACGGCATCACCGGGACCCCGGCCGACTGCATCAAGCTCGGTCTCTTTGAACTCTGCCCGTCCAAGCCGGACCTGATCATCTCAGGCATCAACCCCGGCTGCAACACCGGGGTGGACATCAATTATTCAGGCACGGTGGGCGCAGCCCGGGAGGGGGCCCTGAACCGGATCCTGAGCATGGCGGTCTCCATCCGGAAAACCGGGAACGAACTGGATTTTAAAGGCATGTCCGGGTTTATTGCAGGGCTTGCGGAAAAAGTCCATGATTTCGGCCTGCCAAAAGGGACCTTTCTGAACATCAATGCCCCGGACATTCCCGTGGACGGGGTCCGGGGGGTCCGCATCACCCGCCAGGCCCAGAACAATGTATCGGAACAGTTTGAAAAACGCCTGGACCCCAAAAACAGGTTTTATTACTGGTACGGCACTGTCAGCCGGGCCGACGGGGAAATGGACACCGACACCCATGCCCTGGCCGAAAACTGCATTTCCATTACCCCGATCCAGTGCGATCTCACGGATTATAAAACCATGGAAAGGCTCTGTTCCCTTCCCCTGAACGGAAAATACTAGCGACAGGCGGCCCCTGCCCGGACCCGTCAAACCCGCAGGAATGTCTTCAGGACCTCATAGACGGGTCTTGAAAGACTTGCGCCATCATCTCATCCCGCTCCTGTTTTGTGATATAGGGCTTTGTCCGGATGTCGAAAATCCTGGCCTCCCTTTCCTTTTTTCTCGCATAGGCCTTTTCCGCCTTGGAAATCAGAAGGTCGATGTCGCAGGGCTTTGTCAGATAATCAAAGGCCCCGTATTGAATGGTCTCAACCGCCGACTGAACATCGGCATGGCCCGTCAGCATGATGACCTCCACCAGAGGATGATTTTTCTTCAATTCCCTGACCGTTTCAACCCCGTCATAGTCCGGCATCCGGATATCCAAGACCACAACGTCAATGGCGTGATCCTCCTCAAGCCGTTTCAGGGCCTCTTTCCCGGAAAAAGGCAATGCGCTTCATAGCCCCGGTGGCGAAGCTTCTGGGCCAGGGTCTCAATCAGTTGCGGTTCATCATCCACCAGAAGAAAGGAAAAACTCATCCCTGTCCTCCCTTTTTAAAATGTAAAATAGCCTGTCCGGTTGAATGAAGACAGATTCTGCTTTTGTTTTCAACCATTATTTTCTATGATCAGGCTTTGGAACCCAAAAAGAGCAGGCAGAGATGGTATTCATATCCGATGAGATCAGCATACCCGACACGGAAATCCGTTTTGAGGCCATCCGGGCCCAGGGGGCCGGGGGACAGAACGTCAACAAGGTCTCCAGCGCCGTCCATCTGCGGTTTGACATTCACCGGTCAAGCCTTCCCGGCCGGTAAAAGAAGCCTTGGCAGCCCTGAGCGACCGGAGGATTTCCAAGGACGGGGTCATCATTATCAAGGCCCAGCGGTTCCGGAGCCAGGATAAAAACCGGGAGGATGCGGTCCGGCGTCTGTCGGCCTTGATCCTCAAGTCCATGGCCGTTCCTGAAAAAAGAAAGCCCACCCGGCCCTCCAGGGCCGCCGGTAAAAAACGGCTGGATCAAAAAGCAAAGCACGGGCGGATCAAAAGCCTGAGGGGCAGGGTGGCTCCCGAAGAATAAAATGCAAGGCCCCATCAAATCCCTTGACTTGGGAAAAAATCTATGGTCTATGTGGACCCTAAAGGGAGAAAAATATGAAATACCGCTTGACAGACAGATCCTATTCTTATTCAGTATATTATTATTATACGGGTCTGCCTGTCCGGCGTTAAGGTTAATTAACATAAAGCCGCAGGCAGACAAGCCTGCGGCTTTTTTATTTCCGGCCCCCGGCATTTGTCTGAATCCGGCATTATCCTAGAAAAGGAGAAGACCATGAAACAGACCTATGATATTAACGTAAAAGCCTTTAAAGCCCTGATCTCACCGGCCGACATCAAAAAAGAACTGCCCATTACCGATGATCTTGCAAAAGTCGTCATCCAGGGCCGGAAAGACGTGGAAGCCATTCTGCAGAAAAGGATCCCCGCCTCCTGGTGATTGCCGGCCCCTGCTCCATCCACGACATTGATGCAGCCCTGGAATATGCTGAAAAGCTGAACGCCGTGAGAAAGGAGGTCAAAGACAAGATCAACCTCATCATGCGGGTGTATTTTGAAAAACCCAGGACCACGGTGGGATGGAAGGGCCTCATCAATGACCCGTTCCTGGACGAATCCCACAATGTGGATGAGGGGCTCAGACAGGCCAGGTCCCTTCTCATCGACATCAACCGCATGGGCCTTCCCACGGCCACGGAACTTTTGGACCCCATCACGCCCCAGTATATTGACGGGCTTCTCTCCTGGGTGGCCATCGGCGCCCGGACCACCGAATCCCAGACCCACCGGGAACTGGCCTCCGGCCTGTCCATGCCCGTGGGATTCAAGAACAGCACCGACGGAAGCCTGGATTCCGCCATCAACGCCATTACTGCCGCGGGCACGCCCCAGACCTTTCTGGGCATCAACCCCGAAGGCCGGGCCTGCGTGGTCTGTACCACGGGCAATCCCTTCGGCCACCTGGTCCTGAGGGGCGGGCCCTCCCCCAATTACGACCCTGTCTCCATCGGCAAGGCCCGGGAGAAACTCAGCCGGAAAAACCTCCTGGACGCCGTCATGATCGACTGCTCCCACGACAATTCGGGAAAAAAATGCACGGGCCAGCCCTTTGTCTTTAAAAGCGCCCTGGACCAGCGGCTGGACGGCAATACCGCCATTGTGGGCCTTATGCTGGAGAGCAACCTCTTTGAAGGCTGCCAGAAATGCGACGGCAATCTAAAAGCCATGAAATACGGGGTGTCCATCACCGATGAATGCATTTCCTTTGAGGCCACGGAAAAGCTCATCCGCTGCGCCCTGGAAAAATTACAAACCAAAAAAGGATAAACAAAAAGACTGCACATGGAATCCGCCACCTTTGAAAAAAGAGTAAAACGACGGGTCCGGGGCCGGGAGCATGATTTTTTCATCGTCTGCTCCCCGGGCCTGGAAAAGGTCTGCCGCTCTGAAATGCTTGGGGCCGGAATCCCTGAAACCCGCCTGAACGCGGTTGACGGCGGCATTGAATTCCGGGGCAGGATTTCCGAGGCCGCGGCCCTGAACCTCAATCTGCGGAGCCCGTCCCGGATCCTGATGCGGCTCGGCCGGTTCAAGGCCGATTCCTTTGAAAAGCTGGAAAAAAAGATCCGAGCCATGGATTTTGGCCTTTTCCTGCCGGAAAACAGTGATCTTAAATTCTCGGTCACCGCCCATAAATCAAGGCTTTACCATTCCGATGCCATTGCCGGGCGCTGCCAGGCCCTCATCCTGGACCAACTGGCATCCGGGGCCGGGTTTACGGCGGAAAAGCGCTCCACCCAGACCGTGTATATCCGGGCCGACCATGATGAATTCCATATCTCCCTGGACAGCACCGGAGACCTCCTGTTCAAGCGGGGCCTCAAGGCAAAGGTGACCCCCGCCCCTCTTCGGGAAAACCTGGCCTTTGCCCTGCTCTTCTGGGCCGGATTTTCAGCATCGGACATCCTTCTGGACCCCATGGCCGGGTCCGGCACCTTTTCCCTTGAGGCGGCCATGATCAAGGCCGGGATTCCCCCCGGCCTTTTCCGGTCCTTTGCCTTTGAATCCTGGCCCGGCTTCAGCCCCAAAACCTTTGCCCGTCTGAAAACCAGGCCCGGGAAAACCGGGTCCTGATCCCGGAAAAAGAGATTTTTGCCTCGGACATGGATGCGTCGGCCCTGGCTGTGATGCAGCAGAATATCTCGGCCCATGATTTCTGCCGAACCATTGACCTCTGCCAAAAGGATTTTTTCTCCCTGTCCCCGCCCAGGATCGCCTCCGGCAAAGAAGGGGTGATCGTGCTGAACCCGCCCTACGGCAAACGGCTTGGGGAGAAAACCGGCCCCAAGGCCCTGTACCGCGAGATCGAAAAAAAACTGCTGTCTGATTTTAAAGGCTGGCGTCTGGGCCTCATCCTTCCCTCGAAAGGAAGTCCTGCCCCATCCCCTACTCAGACTCCAATGGCGGCCTGTTTTCCACGGCGGGCTGGAGATTCTGGCCGGAACCGGGGTTATCTGACGCTGATGGTCTTGAGCGCTCCCTCCGCTCTTTCCTGATCCTTATGATGACATCCTCCGGCAGGATGTCACTTTTATATTTTCGATAAATCAGTCTGGGCGGCGTCAATTTGATGGACC
>JAAUSZ010000226.1 GCA_012031875.1 Desulfobacula sp. | reverse complement strand
CAAGGGAGATGGGGGTTCTTGCTTTCATGCAGAAAACCGTCACGAACGCCTCGTTTTTCCTGGGCCCCTTTTTTGCTGCGCTTGCAGCCGCCGTCTATGTTTTCCAGGTCCGTAAAATGGTCCAAAACATTATCCTGTCAACCGGATTGTACAGCCTGGGAATCCTCACCGCAGGCACCGGCCTGTTTTTATGGATAGAGCCTTTATCGGATAGCGCCATAATGCTTTTTGCCCTGGGGATTCACGTCATCCTTGCAGGGGTGACGATCCTGACCCTGGTCGCTCTTACCTTTATGGAAAGGCGGTGAATGAGGTTTACAAAACGCCGGGATAGTTCAGAACAAATTGAATTTAAGCTTTGCATACTCATAAGAACAGTGATATGAAATTTCCTATTCAGGATAAGGGGTTATCATTATTGGATATTATTAATTTCGGCATATTATCCGGTTAGATATCAAAATTTTGGCTGGTACACGGAACTACGCATTAACTTATTCTACGTAAAATAAATTAGAGATGGGTTATGTTCATATTTGAAAAACCAATTGAGACTACAAAAGATGACTTCTTAGGAAGAAAAAGATTTTCTCAACATCTTGGGAAAGCCCTTTTAGATTGGAAGGAAAAAGAAAGCCTTGTTATCGCAATTTATGGTGAATGGGGTTCGGGTAAATCTTCACTAATAAATTTGGCAACTGAAAACATTGAAAAAAGTAATTATAAAAACAAACCCACAATTATCGAATTTAATCCATGGATTTTTTCAGAAGAGAATAGTTTAGGGGGACATTTTTTTTAATGAAATTGCAAAAGAGTTGGAAGTTAGGAATGATTCTGAGAAAGACAAAAAAATCGCAAAAAGGCTTAAAATTTTATGCAAGCTTGTTATGTTTAACTCCAGAAAAAAAGTGCTTGCCGGAGTTTCATCCAAGATACTATTATTATTGGGATTGATAGGTGTTTCATCCAGCCAAATTGTTAATTGGTTGGATATCCCCATGAATTGGATTCAAAATGGGCTTTTAATGGGCGGTGTCCTTCTCATATCATTGGATTTTTTTAAAGGATATTTAACAAAATTAGCTGATTTTTTTGACAAGAAGGCAGAATATTATACAAAATCGATATCTGAAGTTAAGAAAGAAATTAAAAAAGGAGCTTATCGATAGGCAGAAAAAGCTTGTGATCGTGATTGATGATATTGACCGGTTGAACAAATCTGAAATTAGGCAAATTTTTAGACTAATTAGAGTAAATGCAGATTTCCCAAATACCATATACCTATTGGCTTTTGATAGAAAAATTATTGAAAAAAATCTTGAGGAGCAGGTTGGTGTATCAGGAAAAGATTATTTAAATAAAATTGTGCAAGTCAATTTCGATGTTCCTTTCGCGAACCCATCCAAAATATCTAAATTTCTTTTTAGAGAATTAGACAGGATTCTGAGTGTTTTACCAGAATCAGCACAAAAATATTTTGGTGATGACGATCCATATTGGACAAACTTATATCACTCAGGTTTCAAAAAATTTTTTTTAAAAATATAAGGGATGTAAAAAAGGTTTGCGAGCAGCTTAGAGTTTAATATTTCTCAGATGTATCAAGAAAAGGTAATGGAAGTTAATCCCATAGATTTTATTGCTATTGAAGCGATTAGAGTTTTTGTGCCTAATTTTTATTTGTTCATGCGAGATAAAAATGTTCTTTTCACCTCAACAGATAGGAGCGACCGGAATTCAGCAGATGAAAATCCAAGAAGGGATGAAATTGAGAAGGCTTTTAATGAACTGCCCAATGAAATGAAGGAATCGGTTCTTGAGCTTATAAAACGGTTATTTCCTCAAATAGATGGTGTCTTTAAATATGGTTATTCAAGTCATGGGCATGAGTGGCAATCCGATTGGAGTGGCAATCTAAGAGTATGTGCAACAAACAATTTTGATAGCTATTTTACGCTAATTCCAGGTGGTGATGAAGAAGAGTTGAGCCAGTTTGAAATTGAAGAAATTCTCAGTAAAATAGAATCTTTGGAAGATTTTGAAAAGATTATTAGAGAATATATTGATAAAAATAAAATTAGAAAAGTTTTACAAAGGATTCAGGATTTTACAGCCGACCACAATCGGATCTCCCAGGGCAACGCTAAAAATGTAGTCCAAGTATTGTTCAACATTTCAGATGATCTGCCAGAAGAAAAGATTGGTATGTGGGATTTTGGGGCTGACATGGATTTGTCGAGAATAATAAATCAATTATTAAAAAGAGAAACCGACAAAAATAAGAATTTTGAAGTATTAAAGGAAACTATTTTAATGTCAAAAGGCCTATCAGGGCCTTTACAAAGAATTTCTTTGGAGTCTTCAAAGAAGGAAAAGGGTAAAGCGTCTTATGAATGTTTAATACCAGAAGACAATGTTGAAGATTTGCAAAAACTTTGTCTTGAAAAAATTAAAACCACATGCAATGACATCCTACTTAATCATAAGGATCTTCTTTCTATTTTGTATCGGTGGCGACATTGGGATAAAGAGAAAAATTGGGAAAATTTTATAAAAAAGAACTCTGAAGATGATCACAATATGATGTTGCTTATATCTAAATTTATTTCAGAGAGTAAAAGCAATGCTATGGGCGATTATGGTGTAATAACTAAAAAAGAGTTTAACTATAAAAATTTGAGCGACTTTTTTGATTTAGAACAAATGAAAGCAAGGTTGGACAAAATTAAAAGGCAAAATAATAAATTATATAATGACAAGAAGGATATAATCGATTTGTTTTTAGATAATTTTGACCAACAGGACAAAATATGATTTTATGATTAGTTCATGCATTTTAAAATTTCAACAACAAAAATGCACCGAACGAGCTGGTGATTTGGTGGACCGCCAAAACGTGAGAGGTTCTTTGCAAACATCTTTCAGCGGCTGCTCACCTTCACGTTAGTTAAAATCAATTCATAGTTTAAAAAAATCAGAATCTGCATTAAATATATATGCAAATTTTTATTTCATTTAAACAAAAGGTTTGAAATTTATTTCTGATGCATATATAAATCATGCATCAGAAAGGATTCGTAAACCATGTCGTCTGAAAACACAAAAAGTCTTGAACAATGTTTGCCTGATGGGCAACTGGTGAACCGATCCTGGTTAAAGGAGCGGGGATTTAACCGGCCAAGGGTGGACTATGCCTTACGGGCCGGTAAGCTTGTGGCATTGAGTCAGGGTATATACAGACGTCCGGGGCCTGCGCTCAAGTGGGAACATGTGGTCTTTTCGCTAAACGAAATGGGATATCCGGTCCATGTGGGCGGACGCAGTGCGCTTGAATTACAGGGGTTGGCCCATTATCTGCCGCTGGGGGGAACGCAGCGGATAGATCTGTATAGTTCTATGAAAATACCGGCCTGGCCCCTCGGTTTCTCAGATTCCTTCACGTTTGAAATCCATAATAAGCATCTGTTTAACGAACTCCCAAAAGCCGGGGTGTCCTCCCTTCCTTTTGGCGCCTGGGATTGGCCGGTTCCCCACAGCACCCCGGAACTTGCCCTGCTTGAATTGCTGGCCGATGTCCGTGAGGAAGCTGACTTTTCAACAGCGGATCAATTTTTTGAAGGCGCCGTCAATTTAAGGCCGGGTTTGCTTTACGAGTTGTTGGCAAACTGCAAGCAGGTGAAGACCAAGCGGCTGTTTTTTTGGTTCAGTGACCGCCACGGTCATGCCTGGCGCAAAGCACTTGAAACCGAGGGAATCGATTTAGGCCGGGGTAAACGCATGCTGGTCAAAGGCGGGGCTTTTGATGCCGTTTATCAGATAACGGTTCCCAGACAGATGGTCAAAGAGAATGAAAACACCCTATTCTGATCAGGTGCGCCTGCTCGTGAAACTTTTGCCCATTGTGGAAAAGCAAGCCTGTTTTGCCCTGAAAGGCGGCACCGCCATAAATCTGTTTGTAAGAGATATGCCGCGCTTGTCTGTGGATATTGATCTGGCCTATTTGCCAATATAAGGCCGGGATGAAAGCCCTTGTCAAAGTCGAAGTCACACCGGTCCTGCGGGGCAGCGTCTACCCGTCCCAAACGTGCAAAATATCGAACAATGCCGAGAAGACCTTCGGATTTGCCACTATGAATCTTTTGAGTTTTGAGGATCTGTTTGCCGGGAAAATCTGTGCTACCCTGGACCGGCAGCATCCCCGTGACCTATACGACACCTACTGGCTGCTTGCGCATGAGGGGATTACCGAACGTTTAAAGAATGCCTTCATGGTTTACCTCATGGGGCATAACCGGCCCATGGCGGAACTTCTGGCACCCACATATCAGGACATTGCGCCGCTGTACAAAACAGAATTTGAGGGCATGACATTTGAGACTGTCGGTTTTGAGCAATTGCAGGATACGCTGCCAAAGCTCGTCACCCAAATCCATAAGGCCTTGAATGATGATGACAGGCATTTCCTGCTGGATCTCAAAGAAGGAAATGCAGACTGGAAAAATTCTCGCTGCTCAAAGTGCAGAGCCTGCCGGCCATCCAGTGGAAGCTTTCAAATCTGGAACGAATGGTCATGGACAAGCGCCGCACGGCAGCCCGCAAACTGGAAAAGGTATTATTTTCATGACTTCGTTCAAATTGACACACCAGAGCGGGTTGGAAAATTATCCGATAATAGTGTAGCTCTCGTCTTTATGGTTCCATACAGAGGCAGAAATCTCCGGCGAATTTAGCAGCCGGTTTCACGGCCTGACCTTGACACAGATCTTAATACGGGCTAAATTAAGGTCAGGTTAATTATGGAGAACAATATGAAACTCAGTGAATCTGTTAAGCCCATCAGCTATTTTAAAGCACATGCTTCGGAAATCGTCCGGCAAATCGTTCATAGCCGGCAGCCCATGGTGATCACCCAGAATGGGGAAGCCAAAGCGATTCTTCAGGATCTTGTCCAGTATGAACAGACCCAGGAAAGCCTTGCCATGTTGAAAATGCTGGCCCAAAGCCAAAATAGCCTTAGAAAAGGAGATTACAGGCCTGTTGCCGATGTTTTCAGCGACTTGAAAAGAACTCTGGAAAACCAGTCTGAATGAAATACAATGTTTATGTCATTTCTGATGCGGAAAAAGATCTTTTTGAAATCTATGATTATATAAAAAAATCCGGATACCCGCAAAACGCAGGAAAAATTTTTTCAGAAATTGAAACAGCTTGCCGAAACCTGTCCTTTAACCCGGAAAAAGGTCACTACCCTCCGGAACTTCAACGAATTGACGTACATCAATATCGCGAAATTCATATGAAAGTCTACCGCATTATCTACCAGATCGTTGAATCAGATGTTTTTATCCATGGTATCCTTGACGGCAGGCGGGATATCCCGGAAATACTTCATCAACGGAATTTGAGATAAGACGCATCGATTTTTATAGCTGTTACAAATACTAATTCCATTTTGCATTCAAGATGACATTATGCTATATCCTTGCCATGGAGGTGAACCATGGCAAGAAAAACATATATCGGTCCTGATGAAATACAAAAAGCAAAACAGTTGCGCGATCATGCCAAATCAATTAGTGAATACCGAAAGGCTCTTTCAGCTATCCTCGTGGCTGAGCATGGGTTTGATGCCCAGCAAGCCGCTTCGATTTTGGGCTCAAGTCGCCGTACCGTTTTTCGTGATCGAAAAAACATTCGCACTCAAGATGACATTTCAAAAAATACATGGGGTGGCCGGAGAAATTCATCAATGACCATTGAAGAGGAACAAAAATTTCTTTCGCAATGGCAACTGCAAGCAGAGATAGGAGGGGTTCTGACTGTTCCTCCTATCCACGCAGCCTTGGTTAAACGGTTAGGGCATGACATTCCCATGTCAACCACATATCGATTATTGGCCCGTCATGGGTGGAGAAAAGTGCAACCAGACACAAAACATCCAAAGAGTGATCCTTCTGTACAAGATGAATATAAAAAAAATTCCAGGAAACAGTGGCTACCGCCTGTATAAAAAATGAAAAGCAGTTACCGATACGGCTCATGTTCCAAGACGAAGCCCGCTTCGGAAGAATGAGTGATCCTCGATCATGTTGGGCACCTGCTCCGTATCGGCCAGTTGTGAACTTAGCCTTGATACGGGAGTTTCGATACGAATATGCGGCTGTTAGCCCCTGGGATGGCTGTCTTGATTTTATGACGGCTGATAAAATGAATACAGAAAATATGTCCCGTTTTTTATCACAGGTCAGCGAGACACACAAAAATGAATTTATCGTTATGGTTGTCGATGGCGCTTCGTCTCACAGATGCAAAGATCTTGTTATTCCAGAAAACATATCATTGACAAGGTTGCCGCCATATTCACCAGAATTGAATCCTGCGGAACAAGTATGGAATATATTACGACGGAATTATTTTGCAAATCGAGTTTTCGATTCCCTTGATGCCGCTACAGCGCAAGCGGAATTTGGACTCGAAGAGATGGCCGCAAACAAGCTGGGTATTAAAAGCCTTGCCAACTGGCCATGGATTAGTGACATCTTGAAAGATTAATGGAATAAGACAGGTGTAATTATGGCGACGGCTTTGCTGTTCAGGGACGGCTCCGTTATTTCCTGTTCATAGATTTATCGGTATTATTTTTTTCAATCCATCCCGTTACCAGGGGAACCCCCAAAAAAAGCAGGACAAAGCCCAAAACCCCGTTCCATCCGAATTTTTGGAAGCAGAACCCCGCCCCGGTAATGCCGATCCACCCGCCGCAATAATAAAACAGAACATAAAGGGCATTGGCCTTACCCTGGCCGCTGGAGAGTTTGCTGTTCAAAAGCCCGATGGCCACGGCGTGGATGGTGAAGAACCCGGCGCAGGTTCCCAGCAGGCCCGCAACCACGGCCGGGACGGAAGGGATGAAGAGGAGCCCGATGGAAAGGCCGAAGATCCCGGAGGCGGCCATGAGAATATTACCGCTGCCCATGCGGGCGCTCAGGTTGCCGGCCAGGGGCCCCATGAAAAAGCCCAGGACATAGACAAAATAAGTCAGGGTGATCATGCCGGTGGAAAAATGAAAGGGAGGGGCTGCCAGGCGGTAGGGCAGGAAATTGAAAATGGGCTGGAACATCAGAAACCCGGCCCCGCCGCAGGCAATGGGCCAGAGCAGGTCCCTGCGGGCCAGGAGGGAAAGGAACCCGGCCTTTTCCCGGGGGTGCGGTCCTTTTCCCGGGT
>JAAUSZ010000225.1 GCA_012031875.1 Desulfobacula sp. | reverse complement strand
AGGGCGAACCTGGTATTATCTGACAGTGATTATAGATCTTTTTCCCGTTTCGTAACTGGATGGGATCTGAGTGATTCCCTTGAACGATTTCGGCAATAAGGGCCTTGAATAAGGCATCATGCGCAGAAGACCTGGGAACAGGCTGCTGTTCCATAGTGATCAAGGGATTCAGTTTGCCAGCAAAGATTTTAAAAAGGTACTGAAAAACATGGATTCGTACAGAGTATGAGCCGCCGAGGGGATTGTTGGGACAATGCGGTTGCTGAATCATTTTTCCATACCTTGAAAACCCAATTGGTCCATCATGTAAGGCTTGAAACAGCAGAACAGGCCGAAAGAATTCTCTTTAAATATATTGAAGTCTATTATAATCAACGCAGAAAGCATTCTGCCAATGGCTGGAAAACGCCTGCTCACCGTGAGCAGGCATGGTATAATCTGAAACGTGTGGCTTAACCCCAAATACAATTTTTGAGGGGAGGATCACTATCTCCTTTATCAGCAGGGGAGTCAATCTCATTTCGAAAAACCAAATTTTTCGAAAAAACCTTGTCAAGTAAAAAATGACTTCAGCTTCATTTTTTTTTGCTGAATAGTTACGTTTTATAAACAAACGCCATATCTTCACCATATATTCCAGGATCTGGAGATGGCTGTAGGAACCTGCGGGCATTTTCCGGATTACTCCATGTCTCCCGAAAAAGCTTGTCATGGGGGTTGGTCACATCGCCAGTATATTTTTCATCGTTCATGGTCAAATTTTAAAACCATTGCCCACGGTAATCTCAGGCCGGTACTTCGGAAGGTCTACCTGTAAATGAAAAAAACGATAAAAATACTTGTTTCTAAAGACGTTAAACCATAATATAAAAAAAATTAAAAACGGAGGATTTATGCGAATTCTGCTGGTTAACGGCAACAGATTTAAACAGCCCTGGCCTGTTATTCCATTTGGGTTAAGCTGCGTGGCTTCGGCATGTGAAAGTTCAGGCCATGAAGTAAAAATGCTTGATCTGTGTTTTTCAAGGCATTGTTCTTCAGATCTTGAAAAAGCCATTATTTCTTTTTCACCGGACATCATCGGCATATCCATCAGAAACATTGATAATTCAGCGGGCTATAACACTCTTTTCCTTCTGGAGGAAACCCGGTCGGAGATTATTATTCCCTGTAAAAAATTCTTTTCCGGCCCGATTGTTATCGGCGGCCCGGCCGCAGGGATTAACGGGGCACAAATGCTTGAATACTTTGATCTGTCATATGCAGTATGCGGTGACGGCGAAGACGCATTTATAGAATTTTTGAAACGGATAGGTCATGGACAACCCCTGGAAGGGATGAAAGGCCTTGTCATCAGAAAGGATCAGGAGATCATACAGAATCCTTCTCCCATGCTGGTTGAAAATCTTAACCATCTTGGATTTGTAAATCCGGGGAGATATATAGATTTAAAACCCTACCAAAAATTTGATTCACCGATACAGATACAGACCAAAAGAGGCTGCGCCTTAGATTGCACATACTGCACATACAATCGGATTGAAGGCAGAAAATATCGGTTGAAGGACCCTCAGATGATTGCCGACTATATTGAGCGGTTATTCAAAGAAACCGGGATAAACCATATTGAATTTACTGACAGCACATTTAATATCCCTCTGGGGCATTGCAAAAATATACTGAAGGCCCTTGCTGAAAAAAAACTTGATTTGAATTTGAGAACCATGGGGTTAAACCCGGGAGCTGTGGATGAAGAACTGGTCGATCTGATGAAGGAAGCCGGGTTCAGGGATGTTGATCTGGGTGCTGAATCTGCTTGCGACGCAACCCTTGCCGGACTTGGAAAAAATTTTAAAAAAGATGAGGTTATCCGAGCAGGCAACCTGCTCCGGGGAAAAGGGATACCGGTAACATGGTATCTGCTGGTCGGTGCCCCTGGCGAGACCAGGAAAAGTTTAACAGAAACCTATGAAACCATAAACAAGATCGCTTCAAAATGGGACCTTATTAATATCGGCATTGGGGTAAGAGTCTATAATGGGTCACCCCTGGCGGATCAGATGATCAAAAGCAATCCTTCCTGCACAACCGACCATTTCTTAAGCCCGGTTAGATATGAACCGAAAAACATCAGCCTTGAGGAGATAAAAAGAATCACAAAACTCGAATCCTTGAAGAACTCAAATTATTTTATGTATGATGAAGATGAAAACACACCCCCTGCTGTTTTGGCCATGGGTGTTTTTTTTCTCCGGCTGTTTGCTCCAAAACAGCCCATTTGGAGACTCCATATCCTTATCCGCCTATTCCAAAAATATACAGGAATAGCCTGTTTAAAAAGAATAAGGTTTCTCCTGTCCCGATAATTTAATATACGAAGCCGGTTTATTCATTTGCTGCCGTTAAGAAGTTTTTTTCAAAAAAATATATAATTTATGTAACAGTTCTATGTAAAAAATTTCCATCTATTGTTAAAAGAGATCGTTATCTCAACTTTATATATATTTTAGAAACAAAAGGATGTTCTCGCTAATCAATATAACTATCTATAAAAATTATAAAAACCCAATTCTTTTTGTTTTATCAAGCTGCTTTTTAAAAGAAATATAGAGTTGGCATCATGCTTGCATTTAAATAAAACGAAACGCTGATACAAATTTTTAATAAACTAAACAGGGAGGTGGGAAACAATACAATTTGAAACAAGGGTAAAAAAAAGAATTATAGAAGATAAACAAAAATTGTTTAATGATTAACAAAATTAAGGAGAAACAAATGAAATTTAAATCACTTATAACTGCATTGTTATTATCGATTTTTTTAGTAACACCAATTGCGTTCTTGAATAATGCTTTCGCATACAACTATGATATGGATTTATCAAATGTTGGTGGAGATGATTATGGTACATACACGAATATATGGGAAATAGTAGGTAGCGCGACGAGTGAAGTAGAGCAATGGTTTGGTCCTACCTTTGGTGTTATGGCAGGTAATGATGGTGTATTCAATGCTGGGGATGCTTTTAAAGAAATGACAATATTGGCAGAAGTTTCTTTTAAAAATGCTCCTGGTGACTTATCTCCTGAAGGTCTTTTAAACTTAAATGGAACTGGCATGAAT
Source organism: Desulfobacula sp. (assembly GCA_012031875.1). Taxonomy (GTDB): domain Bacteria; phylum Desulfobacterota; class Desulfobacteria; order Desulfobacterales; family Desulfobacteraceae; genus Desulfobacula. The sequence continues at coordinate 4,125 of JAAUSZ010000225.1, read as the reverse complement.
CTTTATCTTCTGGGCACAGGTCTAACAGGATATGCATCAAGTGTTACCCCAGGTGCGACTCTTGCAGATTATACATTTGACTATGTCTTTACTGGTGCGACGGAACTTAGTTTGTATATTGACGATGATGGAGATTTCACTGATGGTATAAAAATAGCAGGATTTAATTTTGTAAAAGGAGATGGGGCAGGTGACGATGGTTTTCTTGGGGTGGGTAGCCCTACCGGATCAACACGGCTTACACTCGAATTTGATAATGCGCTAACTGATGATGGTATTTTTATTGGAGAAGATCTTCTTGATTTAGGCAACCTTCCTCTTGGTATTACAGCTTTTCTCGAACTGACTACAACCAATACCGTCACCGCAGTACCAACTTTTAATTTAGGAGCTACCCCAACAGGCGTCACAGGTTTTAACGCTGATGTTAGTTCAGCAACACAAATGGTAGTAAATGTTGTTCCAGAACCCGCTACCTTGGTGCTTTTCGGAATTGGTCTTCTGGGTCTTGCCGGAATCAGCAGAAAAAAACTTTCCTAACGGAAGTGTAAACATCTGCTCTTATCAGTAGCATAGATAAAAAAGGCTCGTTTATCATAAGCAGATAAACGAGCCTTTTACTTTATAAAAGAAACCATTTTCGATCTTAATGTACCGTGTTTGATGGCATCCGCCTTACCAAACCTGAAAAGCATAACCTGCCCTTTTGCATCAAAATCTACCACAGGGAAAAGACTTTGATAATCCTTCCATATCCCGTCCAGTAATTTTGAATGAGGGTCGGAATAATTCATATTCCCTTCCAACTGTTTTCTTAAAAAAACAAAGTGATGGCTGTCATGGGCTGCATCTGATATCCGGCCCGGGTTAAACTCAACCAGACACGCTCCAGGGCCCGTCCGCCGGTAAAAAAATCTTCCCGGGTCCGGCTACTTGTAACAACAAGGCCTGCCCCTGAGGAATGCATGATCCCATTGAAAGCGGCCTGGGCCACTATTTTTCCAAAACCCAATTTGTTCGCCATATTCATAATCTGCCAGGACCGGGTAGTTTTAAGAAAGATTTCACCGTTCAGCCCTGCCTCAAGATTTTTAATATAGAATCCGTTCCTTTTTTCCAGGGCTTCTTCCTTTGAAAACCGGATCATTTGAAAAAGATGTTCGTGAAGGTCTTTTCTTTCAGTTCTGATCCGGTCCGCCATGCTGACCAGGAGCGCAAGCTTTTTGAGTTTCTCAGGATCAGTAATAAAAAAAACCTCTGTTCCCTGTATTTCATTCATTGAAGATTTCAGGTCTATCAGCAGTCCTGAAGGAGCTGCGGCTGTTTTATACAGCTTTCTGTTGGTTTGCCTTTTCCAGATAAAATCCGCCAAAGGGTCTTTATTCAAATTGACGTCTTCCGACAATATCAGGGAGGCAATTTTTTCACCGGGCCTGTTTCTGCTGAACCATATTGGATATCAGACCTCAGTTTGAATTTTGTTGCAGTGATTTTCATATTTTCCATGGCAGCACCGCAGGAAATCATTGACGCTGTCTGAGCCACATTGAAAAAAGATCGGTCCGTATCTTCGTTCAGATAGAAAAAAATGGTATTTTTATCATATGAAAACTTCCAAGGCTGGCAATTATCACCGGATGGGGCCTGAATGCCGGCCTGAATGATATATTTCGAAACATCCGGATGGATCGAATTGTTTAGAATTCTGTTTGAAGGCATCTCAGGTTCTTCCGGTGCAATAGGTGTGTTCTTATTGAGCATCTGCTTGACGATAATGGTTTTCATCCTCTGGAGCGGGTTGCGGTTTCCCATGGGCAGCTTTTTGCAATAATATTTTCGGATATAAGGATCAATCTGGACATAATAGGGCACGGCTTTTTATTTCCCCGCGTCCGAGCAGGACCCTGACCGCTTCCGTTCCTGCCATGGCGCAGCACAACTGGCAGGAGATATAAAGCGACGGCCCTTTTTTTGATTTAAAGCTCACCTTTGAGGTATCCATATATTTGAACTGCGTCGCCTTTGGCGCCAGGCCCAAAGCAAAGGCAAGGTATTGCTCCTCGGGTTTCATGCCGGCCACAATATTAAAATACTCATCAAAACCCATCCCCTTATCCGGAGCAAAGACGAGCATGGCGGAACTGAACCCCAGAGGTCCGGCCGTAATCACATAAATCCCTTTTTCCCTGGCCCGGTTAAACAGAAGCCTTCGAACATCAAAGGCAAAAAAATCAAGGGAGTCGAGGACAATATCGACCCCCTCTATAAAATCATCAATATTGTCATTGTTGATACCGGTTGGAAATTCCTTTATGTCAATGAAGGGATTTATGCTTAAGGCTTCCTCTTTCATGGTTTCCATTTTTGACCGGCCAAAATCCGGAATCCTGGCTCCGAATTGGCGATTGACATTGGCGGGTTCGTAAACATCGAAATCCGATATATGAAACCGGCCGATACCGGTTCGGACCATGGTGATTAAATGGCCTCCCCCCACCCCGCCCATGCCGGGGATGGCCACCCGGGCCCGGGAGAGCCGTTCCTGCTCCTCCCTGGAAAATAACCCGATATTTCTTGAAAAGGCCTGTGAAATATATTCGGCCTGGCTGGATATTCCATACTGCCCGAGTTTTTTAATCAATACGTCATCCTGCATATTGGTTTCCTTGTTTTTTATTGTTTGACATTCCGGATGATTTTAAATTCCAGAAAAAATAAAGCATGGATGGAAGAACAATCATATCGCCGACCAGTGCAGTTATCATGATGGTTGCGCTTAACAGGCTGAAATGGATAATAGGGACGAATCTGCTGAAAATCATGACCCCGAATCCGATGCAAAGGATAAAGGAAGAGGATAAAATCGCCCGGCCCTTTCTTTTAAAAACTCTTTCAACCGCTTCAGGAATATTCCTGCCGGATTCCCGTTGCGCCTTGTAATCAAACAGGAAATGGATGGTGTCATCCACGGCGATGCCTATGGCAACGGCTGAAATTATTGCAGTCGCTGTATTTAAGGGAATATTAAAAGCTCCCATGATCCCGAAATTCAGAAGGAGGGGAAAAAGATTGGGGACGATGCTCAACAAACCGATTTTAACCGACCGGAGGATCAAAAACATGACCAGAAAAATGGTTACGGCGGCAAGGCTTAAACTTGAAACCTGTCCCCAGACAAGGGAATCAATGGTATTCACATCCTGTACAGCCCTGCCCGAGACCTTTATATCAAGGCCATGAGCATCCATCTCCCGGATATACTGCCGCATTGTGTCAATGAGCATGCTCTGCCCGGCTGTGCTGTACAAATGGATCCTGGCGGAAATTCTGGCATGGCTGAAATCACCGGTGACAAAATCATCTATTTCGTCGGAATCGTAAATGAGCATGTACTGGGATATCAGTTCACTTGATTCGGGGATTCTATAAAACGCCGGATCTTCATTATGAAAGGACTGATGGATATCTTTCAGGAAATCAACAAAGGAAATGGCTGCATCAACCCCTTTCTGCCCGGCAAGATAGGTCTGTATGGCTTCAATCACCTGAAGCGCTTCAGGATGTTTAAACGTATCCTGCGAATCTCCTTTCAGCGAGATATCCACTGTACCGATGCCGCCCAAATGCTTTTCTATCACCGATAGAGATGTTCTGACCGGACTGGCCTGCTTGAAAAACTCAAGCAGGTTGGTCTCTACCCTGATTTGAAAGGTCAGCCAGATGGAGATCAGCATTAAAAAAAGGCTGAAACCAAAAATGAGTTTAGGAAATTGTTTAACATATTGATGGATATTTTCGGTCAGCGCAGCCATCCCTTTTTTTTGGCCGTATTCCATAAAAATTTTTTCCTGGGGAAATAACAGGATTAAAGGGGCCAGGAAAAAAAAGGAAAAGAAAAACTCAAAGACCATGCCTGCCGATGCCATCAGGGCAAATTCCCTTATGGGGGGAATATCACTTATATATAAGGATATAAATCCCAGAACAGTGGTGAATGAGGTCATAAAACAGGGAACAAAAACGGTTTGAAGCACATGGAGCAGTGCTTTTTTTTTATCTCCCAGGCGTTCCAGAATTCTTTTATCCATATGGGAAAAATATGAACGGTATCACAAAGGGACAAGG
>JAAUSZ010000224.1 GCA_012031875.1 Desulfobacula sp. | reverse complement strand
CCCACCAAAATCAATACCGATCAACACTTCCCCCATCCCCATCGCGTCCCCCAACCTCTGCTCCGGCTGCTCCCACACGGGCCACCTTCTACGAACGTCCGGCAGGCAGCCAAGGGCATGGACATCGTCTGCCCCAACGATATCGGCTGCTATACCCTGGGCTTCTTGCCCCCTTTAAGCACCGGTGATTTTGTCATCTGCATGGGCTCCTCCGTCAGCACCGCCTGCGGGTTCTCCAAGGCCACGGACCAGAAGGTCATCTCCTTTATCGGGGACTCCACCTTTTTCCATTCCGGCATCACCGGTCTCGTCAATGCCGTATTCAACAACCATAATTTCACCCTGGTCATCCTGGAAAACGGCATCACGGCCATGACCGGCCACCAGCCCCACCCGGCCGCGGACATGGAACAGTTCGGCCTCTCCGGCTACGGCCGGGTCAATATCGAAGCCCTGGTCAAAGCCATAGGGGTCCCCCACGTATCCGTCATCAAACCCTTCAAGGTCAGAAAAAGCATAGACACCATAAAAGAGGCCCTGGCCTTCCAGGGGGTATCCGTCATCATCTCCCAGGAGCCCTGCATGCTCTACGCCAAGAGCATCAAGACCCTAAAAGCCCGGCCCTTCCGGGTCACGGACAAATGCAAAGACCACAAGGACTGCATCAATGCCATTGCCTGCCCCTCCTTTTACATCGAAGACGGCCGGGTCAAAATCGATGCCGACACCTGCGTGGGCTGCGCGCTCTGCGCCCAGATCTGCCCTGAAAACGCCATCACTCCCATTAAAAAATAAAGGATACCCCCATGGAAACAACCCGATTGATCATCGTAGCAGTGGGAGGCCAGGGCAACCTCTTGGCCTCCAAGGTCCTGGGAGAGGCAGCCCTGATCTCAGGAGTCCCCGTCCGCATGAGTGAAATCCACGGCATGGCCCAAAGAGGCGGCGTTGTCGAATCGGCCATCGTCTTCGGCGAGGCCGAAAGCTCCATCATCTCCGACAATGAAGCCGACATCCTCCTCGGCTTTGAACCGGCTGAAACCCTAAGAGCCATCAACCGGGCCAACAAAAACACCATCGTCATCACCAACACAGCCATGCTCCCCCCCTTTACCGTGTCCATCGGCAAGGGGGTCTACCCGCCATCGACACCATCAAAAGCCTCCTCCGGGAAAAATGCAAAAGCCTGGTGGCCATCGATGCCATGAAGATCGCCAGAGAGGCCGGCACTCCCATGAGCGTGAATATCGTACTCCTGGGCGCCCTGGTCCAGTCCGGCCGCCTGGGGTTTACCAAAGAAACCATGATGGAGGCCATCAAACGAAGAACCAAAAAAGACTTCCTTCCCATGAACATCAAGGCCTTTGAAATGGGGTTTGAGGCGGCGGAAAACTACAAATGAAACAGAAAAAAATCCAGGTCCTCAACGGACCCAACCTGAATATGCTGGGAAAACGGGAGCCGCATATCTACGGCTCCCTGACCCTGGATGAAATCAATAAAGGCCTTGAAAAGGAAGCCAAACCCCTGGGCCTGGAACTCTCTTTTTTCCAGTCCAACCATGAAGGGGCTCTCGTGGACAAAATCCATGAATTGTTTGATTCCCCGCCAAGCGGCCTCATCATCAATCCGGGAGCCCTGACCCATACCAGCGTGGCCTTGCGGGACGCCCTTCTGCTCCTGTCCTGCCCCATGGCCGAGGTCCATTTGTCCAATATTTATAAGCGGGAGGCCTTCCGCCACAAATCCCTGCTGGCCGACATCGTGACGGGCCAGATTTCAGGCTTCGGCGCTTACGGCTACCACCTGGCCCTCCAGGCCCTGGCCAAAATGCTCCATGAAGCCACGGCCCATGACGCCTGATCTTCTCATCCTCTGCGCCACCCTTGCCGAGATGTCCTATTTCCTGTCGGCCCATCCGCCAAAGGCGGAAAGGGTGACCCGCACCGGGCCCAGGATTTTTTCCGGCAGGCTTAACGACAAAGCCTATGACCTCATGATCACCGGACCCGGCGTCTTTAACGCGGCCCATGCCCTGACTGTGTACCTGGAACAGGCCTCCCCGGCCCTGGTCCTCCAGACCGGCATCGCCGGGGTCTTCAGGGAAACGGGACTGGACATCGGAGATGTGGCCGTTGCCAGCAGTGAACACTATATCCACACAGGCATTGCAACGGACGCCCTGTCCCTGAACCGCTGCCCTTTGACCTCATCGATGGCCTCCCCTCAAGCCGGCAGGGGCGCTACGACTTTGATCCGGCCCGGGTGGACGCCTGCTGTGAACGCTTATCCAGGGGGCTTGAACATAAAGGCATCCGGGTGGCCAGGGGGCCTTTCATAACGGTTTCCACCCTCACCGCTTCCCTTGACCAGGCCGGCGTCTCCATTCAGCCCTCTCGCCGGTCATGGAAGCCATGGAAGGGGCTGCCTCGGCCCATATTGCAGCCCTGTACAGGGTTCCCTTCCTTGAAGTCCGGGCCGCCTCGAATGTTGCAGGGGAAAGGGATAAAGGCAAATGGGACCCGGAGAGGGCGGCAAAACACCTGGAAGAGGCCTGCGCGATAATCTGATGGGTATGGAGAATAAAGATGTGTTTGAGAAGGTGATGGGATTTGCCGAAGAGGGAAAGGGCAGACGGATGCTGAACGCTTTGAACAAGCGGGATACTGTTTTGACCTTGTCTCAGTTGAGGGATGTTTTGAAGGTCTATTGCGAAATCGGCCTGCCCAGGGAAGTTGAGGTATTGAAGAGCATCCGAGGCATTTTAAGCGAGGATCAGTATCATGCACTGGCTGAAAAGGTCAGGGCCAATTGCTGTCCGGAGAAATATGAGGCGTTTGCGGTTTCATTGAGAAATCTGCTGACCAGTGGTATGAAGATGAATCCTGCCAGGAACAATACCGAAGGGCAGGGTTGAGGATTTTGGTTTTTATTTTTTCGAGTAAAGCTGTTAAGGAGATCATCCATGGGACTGCTCAATCTGCTGCTGACTGATCCGCTCGCCTTTGTCCTCATTGCCGTCCCCCTCCTGTACGCCATTATTTTCCATGAACTGGCCCATGGCTGGGTGGCCTTCCGCATGGGAGACCCCACGGCCAAGATGCTGGGCCGCCTGACCCTCAACCCCCTCAAGCACCTGGACCCCGTGGGCACCCTCATGCTCTTTGTCTTCGGCTTCGGCTGGGCCAAGCCCGTGCCCGTGAACCCCAACCTGCTGCACGACCGGAAAAAGGGCATGATCGCCGTTTCCTCCGCAGGCATCATCGCCAATATGCTCCTGGCCTTTACGGCCCTTTTCCTGGACCGCCTGATCTCTCCTCCGCCCTCAAGCCTCCTGGCCCCGCTTCTGTTTTATTTTGCCAAGATCAATATCATCCTGGCCGCCTTCAACCTGATCCCCATCCCGCCCCTGGACGGCTCGAAAATCCTTATGGGCTTTGCCCCGCCGGCCGTTCAGAACACCCTTTTCCAGCTCGAACGCTACGGCTTTTTCATTGTCATCGCCCTGCTGTACCTGGGCGTCCTGGACCCCATCACCCGCTTTTTCCAATGGGTGATCCTGTCCTTGATCGGCCTGCTGCTGCCCTGACGGCCGGAGTCCCGGAAAACATCCCGAATAAATTACAAATTCACGATAATAGTCCTCCGGAAATCTATTTACATGCAGGGAAAATACTGATAGGAGTTCAGCATCGGGGTGCCTGAACCATGGAACTGAAAATAGCTGATGCCAGCCGGAGGACCGGGAATGAAGGTTGACGTGATAGCAGATTTTTAATGGAGATCAGGGGAATTGACCTGATAATAAATAAATGGTTAGCGGTGAAAACAATGCGTAAAATAACATGTTTCATTTGCATCTTTACATTGTGCCTTAATGTCAGTGCGAAAGCGGAAGACGTGGGTGCGAAGTTTACCTCTTTTGCTGGTTTTGAGCTTGGCACTGTAACCCTTACAAGTGTTCAAGCAAAACTAGGCCCCAGCAAGCTCGTAGAGACGGGTGACGCGGGTGATTATACCGCTTCGATTTGCTATGCTGTTCCGGGCGGAGTCATCATGTTCTTTGCCGGCGAGTTGGATGGCCCGGAGCATAATCTTGGAGGTTTTGGATTTGCCGAGGAAACTAACCGGAAACCTTGTTCTGAATGGCCGATGACATTAGGCGTCCCAAATCTGGCTATTGGGGGCCTGTGTCTGGGGCTATCTATATCTGAATTCACCCTCATTGTTGGTGCGCCGGTTCACATCGAGGGTAAAAAGGCGTATGCCTTTTTCGAGGGCAAGAGAACAATAACCAAACGGGAAATTCAACGCTGGCCGGAGGAAGTGCAGGGAATGGTCAAGACAGGCCAACAACAGAACTATTTTGACGTTGTGGTTTCCGTAGTTGCCACATTTAGTGCTGGTCGCCTCCAAGAGCTACGCATATGGAAGACAGAGACAACATAGGAATCGCTAACCCGGCAATGCAGATGACCGCTACAGTAGCGGCTGATTTTGTCGTTCGGCGGAATAAATGAAATCGACTCAAGTTGAAATAATCGAATGCTCTTTACCTAAATCAAAAAGACAGGACGAGGATGATTGGACTTTATGGGAACACAAAACGTTCAATATCCACCGTGCAATACTTTATTGGCCCAACAAATCAGATCAGACCTATCCCGAGATGTCTGATGCTATAAGGAATAAAATTTATGAGAAATTCAAAGTGTCGTGGTGGAGGGGTTTCGGATACGGCGCTATAATTAAAGTGCCTACCATTCCAAACGGCATTGACAAAATTGATGACTCCATTGATATAAGGGATAATCAAAATGGAACTTGGCAATGGACTATTTTAGTATGCCAAGAATCCAATAGTATAATTGCCGTACATACTTGGATGGCAGGTTTTTTAACGCCTATTTATGAAGCGTTGCTAAACAGCTATCGAACTGAAGGATATGAAGTTGGTAATTTCAAGAAAGAAAAAGACAAATTAATGAAGTTCCTCACGAAGCTTTCCGCTCTTAAAGGTGTTGATTTTCGAGACGTTGAGCCCAAATAACTGACTATCGCCAAACGAGGTGCTATAGCCGATCTCTCACCCGTTGCGCTCCATTGTCAGTCGGTTATGCAGAACATTCGCTTAAAGCCAAACCATTGGGAATAAAATTAAATTCTGCCACACCCAAGCAGAATAAGGAAGGGGGGAGGTTGGCATGTCTGATCTTTTGGAAAAAATACAAAATTACGCCTTATCCCTTTCTGGGCAAGACGGGCTTTTTTAGCCGACTGTCTGTTAAGCTCCACCGGTGATGATGCGCTCACAGAGGTCGATGCGGCCTGGATCGAGGAGGCTGAGCGCCGCCATCAGGACTATAAACAGGGTAAGCGGCCAGGCATTTCTGCAAAGGACGTGTTTGCCGAAGCCGATTCTTTGTTAAAATGAACTTCAAGATGTTTCTCAGGAATATATATGCGCTATCAAGGGAAGATTACAGTTTGGAAAGATGACAAGGGCTTTGGATTTGTAACCATGAATGCCACTGGAGAAAAGGCTTTTGTTCATATAAAGTCTTTTTCCAACCGTTCAAGAAGGCCGGTCGAAGGGGATAAAATAACATATGAACTGATAGCGGATGAGAATAATCGGATGCGCGCCGAAAACACGAGGTTTGTGGGCGAGAAGGCGGCAGATGTCAAACCCTCTAGGCCAGTATCGAATCAAGGCTCCCTCATGAAAAAATTCTTAGTCCTTGCGGTGGCAATATCCGTTGGCTATTTGCTTTTTAATGGCCTGCCCGCATTTACACCCAGTGAATCCCCGCCTTCAAATGAAGAACAAAGCATAGATAGATCAGATGCCATTATCGCCGATGCATTCTCAAATCACCGAAGCAATTTGCAGATTTCCGGTCAAGGCGTGGTTGCCAAGATATTGCCGGACGATAACAGCGGCAGAAGGCATCAAAAATTTATCATCCGTTTGTCTTCCGGTCAGACGCTTTTAGTCGCACATAATATTGATCTTGCGCCCAGGATCAACTCCCTGGAGCAAGGGGATTCTGTTCAGTTTTATGGAGAATATGAGTGGAACGAAAAAAGGAGGCGTCTTGCACTGGACCCACAGGGATCCAAGCGGTTCCCATGAGGGAGGCTGGCTGGAGCACCAAGGCCAAAGATATCAATGAGCCGGCCGGTCTATATAAAGCTTTTTAAATCAACGATATGAACCCAACAATATAGAATGAATTTCATCGACTCCCATTGCCATCTGCACGATTCACGGATTTTGGATGATATGCCGGGGATCGTGGCCGGGGAAAATTCTTGACGCTCAAAGCTTCGGTGGCTATACTTCGGATATATATCAGGAGGGGGTTAAGATGCTTGCAAAAATTCAAAAATGGGGAAACAGCCAGGGTCTTCGTATTACAAAGGCATTGCTTGCAGATGCACACATCAATGTGGGTGATGATGTTAATATCACCGTAAAAGAGGGCGCCTTAATCGTTACCCCGACCCAAAGGATAAGAAAGAAATATAATCTCAAAGACCTTGTGGAGAAAATCCCCGAAGGATTCCAGACCCAGGAAATGGATTGGGGAAATCCGGTCGGCAAAGAGGTCTGGTAAATGGCCACCTATATTCCCAGACAAGGGGATTTCATAGCGATCACTTTTGATCCGCAGGCAGGCCACGAACAGAAGGGCCGCCGTCCTGCGCTGGTGGTTAGCAAAGATTTATTCAATAGAAGCACGGGAATGGCTATGGTCTGCCCTATTACTAATACGGACCGCGGGTTCCCTTTTCATGTGCCGATTCCGGCAACAAGCAAACTGACCGGCTTTGTCATGGTTGAGCAAATGAAATCGGTTGATTTCCAGGCCCGTCATGTCAAACGGATCGAACCGGGAAACGATGAATTGCTGTCTGAAGTCCTGGCAATTTTAGATGCATGCATATACTAATCAGCCAACCCGTTCGGGACTGAATAAAATGAATTTCATCGACTCCCATTGCCATCTGCACGATTCACGGATTTTGGATGATATGCCGGGGATTGTGGCCCGGGCCGAAGCCGCAGGCGTCAAGGCCATGGTGACCTGCGCCACCATGGAGGAGAATTTTGAGCAGACGGCCCAACTGTCCCTGGCCTATCCGGCCATCCTGCCCCTGTTTACGGGATTCATCCCTCGGTTTCTGGACAGCCTGTCCTTGGGCTGGAAAAAAATCTGGAACAGTATCTGGTGTCCTATCCCTCGGG
>JAAUSZ010000223.1 GCA_012031875.1 Desulfobacula sp. | reverse complement strand
TCGGCCATCAATTCCGACACCGCAAATCAGATGATGAGGGCAATGCCCTGGTCACAGCATCGACCTATACAGACGATGACGGCACTACCAGTATCCGGATTGAGGCAGCTTCCGGGGAAACCGGGGAGGAGAACCGAGTCAGCGTATCAGGGCCTGATATCGGGTTTGCCGCACCGGTTTCCGAGCTCTCCTTTAAGCTGGGGAAGGACGGTGAAGTCTATACCATTTCAGTTCCCGCCGAGACCACCCTTGAAGGATTGGCCGCGAGGATCAATGAAGACGAGGACAATCCCGGTGTCACCGCCTCCATTATTAATACCGGTACCGGAGACAATCCCTATAAACTGGTTCTGGAATCCGATGACACGGGTGAGGATTCCAGGATTATCATAGTGAGCGAACCGCCCGACCTGGCTTTGACTGAGAAAAACGGCAGCGGCTATGCCATGACCGGAGATCAGGCCATCTCCTTTGATACTGCCGTCACCATTGACGGGACCAACAACACCATTGTCTTTCAGGAAGATACAGAGGACGGGTATGGGGAAACACTCACTGCCCGGATCGAAGAAGGCTCTTACGAGACCGCAGAGGAGCTGGCTCAGGCTGTTGAACTTGCCCTTGAAATGAATCCGGTCTTAACGGCGACGGAAAAGATTATACGGTCTCCATTGATTCTGATACCGGGAAGATGACTATCAGCGAAGCCGGGACCCTTGAAGGGCTTACTATCAATTGGGAGGACACGGACAGTACGGCTGCTTCGGCCCTGGGATTTTCAGAAACCCGGGAAATCACTCCGGTAGACTCTTCTCTCAACGCCGAGATAACGGTCGGCGGCATTTCCTACCAGCGCCAGGACAACACAAGCCTGACCGATATCATAGACGGGGTGACCCTGTCCCTCTACTCCACCGGCGTGACCACCGTCAGCGTAAGCGCGGTACCGGTACTGTGGAAGATGCAATTACCAGCCTGGTGGAAACCTACAACACCCTGATGGCGGAAATTGATGAAAACGATGATTATGATACAGACACGGAAACCTGGGGCACCCTGGCCCAGAGTTCGACGGCAAAGTCACTGAAGCAGGCTCTTCGAAGCCTGTTCACCACCACAATAAATACCGGCGGCAGCATCACAAGCCTTATGGATCTAGGGATTGAAATTGATGAGGACGGCGTCCTCACCCTGGATGAGGACACCTTAAGCCGGCAGCTTTCGGAAAATTTTGAGGAGGTCCAGGCCCTGCTTTTAGGATCTGACACCGTAACCGGCCTGGCCGATATTCTTAATGATGCCATTGGGGGATATGCCCTGTCAGACGGCTATATCGGCGGTGAAATCGATATGATTGACGAACGGATCAGCCGCCTGGAAAAAGATTATACCCAGCAAATGGAGCGCCTGGATAAAAAATATGAAACCATGGCCGCAGAGTATGCGGCCCTGGACTCTTACCTTGCAGAGCTGGAGTCCATCCAGTCATATATTGAAGAAATGATGTCAACTCTGGAAGAGGATTAAACCCAAGAGACAAAAAGGTTTCCTCCCTCCATCGTCATCCCCTAATACGCTGTGATGCTGATGACTTTTGGGGCGTTTGAAACAGCAGTCGAAGATCGGTATGAACTCATTGCCTTTTTCCTTTTGACACCTGCTTCATGTCTTTTTCCAATCCTGTCCTTGACGAGAGACACCTTGGTTCGAAGGGTTTTTGTTTTTGTTCAAGAAGGGTTGTCATCCGGTCCTTTAAGGCAAGGATCATTGATTTTGCATGGGTCTCGGTTTTGTCTTCTGCTGGTGCCAGAAATCGTTTAACCTCCTTGACTAGGGCCTGCACTTCACTCTCCCGCTCTTGCGAACGTTTTCCAAGATCCGGCAGGGCGTCCTTTTCAAAGGAGGCCAGATGGATTTCATGCAAATCATACAACCGGTTTATTCTTCTTTCAATTTGTTTAAATTCTTTTCCATATCTCGGTCCATTCTGTTGTTTGTCCGTCAAACAGAAATTGCGTGAAATGAACTCCTGAATTGGTTTTTTTCAAAGGCCTGGGGAAGGGGCGGGGCAGGCCCCTTAATAATTCCGGACATGGATTGTTTTTTCTTTGTCATGACCTCGTTTTCCCAAATTTCCTTGAGCCGGGATAGATATTTCTCAGCACGGTTAAGGGTTTTTAAATCATTGTTTAAGTTCACCTTTGGGAGTTCTGCAAGAATAGCCGTGTAAAGGCCCCTTAGAAAGCGGGTGGATTCATTCTCCACCTTGGAATGAACAGAAGCGCTCAACTCCGAGATGATGGCTATTGCCTTTGAAAGGTTTTCCCCCTTTTTTTGGCATTGTTTTTCGTTGATTCCTTCCCTGCCCAGGCGGATACGGCTTAAGGCTTCCTTATAGAGCAACAGGATTAATTGTTCGGGAGCCATGCCGCTGTAGTGATTATTAAATAGGTGTTTATCTGCCGGTATGCCACCATTCTGATCTCCTGGATAGAGGGGTTAATATTATTCAGGTATCGGCACCCGGGCGGATTGTCTTGAGAAGATTCCGATAAAATCCGTTCACTAATGATGATGCCCTGGAAAATGAATTCCGACCCTCCCTCCCATAATTTTCACGGGCAAGAAGTCGCTTGCCAAAATCTCCCGGGTTTGCTATCTAATTAGGTCCGATTTGCAGGGAAGAAGGTTATCGGTTTTTAGTGACCCGGCAGGACCTTGGAGAGTGAACATCAATGAGAACGGCAAACAGGTGTGAATTGTTATGAAAGCATTATTAGCCCTTGAGGACGGCAGGGTTTTTCCTTGCAGGAGCTTCACAGGCCCCGGCGAAGCAAAGGGAGAAATCGTGTTCAATACCAGCATGACCGGCTACCAGGAAATTCTGACGGACCCCTCCTATTACGGCCAGATGGTGACCATGACCTATCCTTTGATCGGTAATTACGGGGTCTGTCCTGAAGACGTGGAGTCGGACAGGGTCCAGGTGGCGGCCTTTATCGTGAAAGAATACCAGGATTTCCCGAGCAATTACCGGTCCAGGGGAACCCTTGCCGATTATCTCATCAAATCCCATGTCCTGGGAATCGAAGACCTGGATACCCGGGCCCTGACCCGGCATATCCGGAAATCCGGGGCCATGCGGGCCATGATCTCCACCTCGGACCTGGCTCCCGATTCCCTGGTGGAACGGGCGCGGCAGATCCCTTCCATGCTGGGGAGCGACCTTGTGGGAAAGGTGACCACCCGAAAACCCTATTTCTGGAAATACAACCAGCCCGATTATATTGACGCGGCCAAGCTGAATGATCCCTTGATCTGGCGTCACCGGGGCAAGAAGCATTCGGTGGTGGCCCTGGATTTCGGCATCAAATATAATATCATCCGGAGCCTGGAGCGGGCAGGGTGCGAGGTGCTGGCGGTTCCGGCCAAAACCGACGCCAAAACCATCCTGAGCCTGAATCCGGAAGGCATCTTTCTTTCCAACGGACCGGGAGACCCGGAACCTGACCTATGCCGCCGAGACCATCCGGCAACTCCTGGGCAAGGTTCCCGTTTTCGGGATCTGCCTGGGCATGCAGCTTCTGGGCATTGCCATGGGCGGAAAAACCATGAAGATCAAATTCGGTCACCGGGGGGCCAACCAGCCCGTTAAAAACCTGTCCACGGGAAGGGTGGAAATCACCTCCCAGAACCACGGCTTTGCCGTGGATATGAAGACCCTCTGCCGGGAACAGTCCGCCATCACCCATATCAATCTGAACGAGGATTCCCTGGAAGGGCTGAAAGATGACGTCGTCCATGCCTTTGCCGTGCAGTACCACCCCGAAGCCTCGCCCGGTCCCCATGATTCAGCCTATCTGTTTAACCAGTTTGCAAAAGTGATTCAAGATGCCAAAGCGTAAAGACATAAAAAAAATCCTGATCATCGGCGCAGGCCCCATCATCATCAGCCAGGCCTGTGAATTCGATTATTCGGGCACCCAGGCCTGCAAAGCCCTGAAAGAGGAAGGATTTGAGGTCATTCTCATCAATTCCAATCCCGCCACCATCATGACGGACCCGGAAACTGCAGACAGGGTGTACATTGAACCCGTGACCCCGGAAACCGTGATCAAGGTCATTGAAAAGGAAAGGCCCGACGCCCTCCTGCCCACCCTTGGCGGGCAGACCGCGCTGAACACGGCCATAGAAGTGGCCAAAACGGGCATCCTGAAAAAATATAAGGTGGAAATGATCGGCGCTTCCGAAGAGGCCATCAAAAAGGCTGAGGACCGGGAGCTGTTCCGGGACGCCATGAACCGGATCGGTCTCAGGATTCCCAAAAGCGGGTTTGCCGTCAATATGCAGGAAGTGGAAGCGGTTTCAAAACGGATCGGATTTCCCATCATTGTCCGGCCGGCCTTTACCCTGGGCGGCACCGGCGGCGGGGTGGCCTATAACATGGAGGAACTGAACCGGATTTCCAAGACCGGGATTGACGCCAGCCTCATCCACCAGGTCATGCTGGAGGAATCCGTCATCGGCTGGAAAGAATATGAGCTGGAAGTCATGCGGGACCATGCCGACAATGTGGTCATCATCTGCTCCATTGAAAATGTGGACGCCATGGGGGTCCACACCGGGGATTCCGTCACCGTGGCCCCGGCCCAGACCCTGTCGGACAAGGAATACCAGAATCTTAGGGACGCTTCCATTGCCATCATGAGGGAAATCGGGGTGGATACCGGCGGGTCCAATGTCCAGTTTGCCGTGAACCCGGAAAACGGGGATATTATCGTGGTGGAGATGAACCCCCGTGTTTCCAGGAGTTCGGCCCTGGCCTCCAAGGCCACGGGCTTTCCCATTGCCAAGATAGCGGCCAAACTGGCCGTGGGCTATACCCTGGACGAGATCCCCAATGATATCACCGGCGAAACCATGGCCTGCTTTGAACCGTCCATAGATTATTGCGTGGTCAAGATCCCCAGGTGGACCTTTGAAAAATTCCCCGAGGCCGAGGATGTTCTGACCACGGCCATGAAATCCGTGGGGGAAACCATGTCCATCGGCCGGACCTTTAAAGAGGCATTCCAAAAGGGGCTCCGGTCCCTTGAAATCGCCAGGGCGGGGTTTGGCGGGGACGGCAGGGACCCGCTTCCCGGCAGCGTGGCCGGAAACGAACTGGAATATAAACTGTCCACCCCCAATTCCCAGCGCCTGTTCTATATCAAATACGCCCTTGACAACGGCATGCCCATTACCATGCTCCATGAATTGACCCATATCGACCCCTGGTTTTTAAACCAGATGAAACAGATTGTGGATCTGGAAAAACAGATCAAGCTGGCCGGGAAATCCCTTCCCCGGGATCTGTTTGAAAAGGCCAAAAAATACGGGTTTTCGGACAAGCAACTGGGTTTTCTCACCGGGTTGACGGACAGAAAAATCGAAGAGGACCGGAAGGCCCTGGGCATTGTGCCGGTCTACAAGCTGGTGGATACCTGTGCGGCTGAATTCCGGGCTGCCACGCCCTATTATTATTCCACCTATGAAACGGAATGCGAGGCCAGGGTCTCGGACCAAAAAAAGGTCATCATCCTGGGCGGCGGCCCCAACCGCATCGGCCAGGGCATCGAGTTCGACTATTGCTGTGTCCACGCCTCCTTTGCCTTGCGGGAAGAGGGGGTGGAATCCATCATGGTCAATTCCAACCCTGAAACCGTGTCCACGGATTATGATACGTCGGACAAGCTTTATTTTGAACCCCTGACCCGGGAAGATGTGCTGCATATCGTTGAAAAGGAAAAACCCTTCGGCGTCATTGTCCAGTTCGGCGGACAGACCCCTTTGAACCTGGCTTCCGACCTTCAGAAAGCCGGGGTTCCCATCATGGCACCAGCCCGGACAGCATTGACCGGGCCGAGGACCGGGATCTGTTCCAGGAAATGCTCAAAAAGCTGGGCCTTCGCCAGCCGGAAAACGGCATCGCCCTGAGCCTGGACGATGCCGTCAGGGTGGCCAGGGAGATCGGATACCCGGTCATGGTCCGCCCCTCCTTTGTCCTGGGCGCCGGGCCATGAAAATCGTCTATGATGAAAAGGACCTGGAAGAATTTTTTGAACTGGCGGTCCAGGCCTCGCCGGACAAACCCGTTCTCATTGACAAATTCCTGGAAGAAGCCTTTGAGCTGGATGTGGATGTCATTTCCGACGGGGAAAGGACCGTCATCGGCGGCATGATGGAGCATATCGAAGAGGCGGGCATCCATTCCGGGGATTCGGCCTGCGTCCTTCCTCCCTATTCCATTTCCCAGGCCCATATCGATGAAATGGCCCATGCGGCCCGGGCCATTGCCAAAGAATTGAATGTCCGGGGCCTCATGAACATCCAGTTCGGCATCATGAACGGCCGGGTGTATATCATTGAGGTCAATCCCCGGGCCTCCCGGACCATCCCCTTTGTTTCCAAGGCCATCGGCGTTCCCCTGGCCAAGCTGGCCACCAAGGTCATGCTGGGAAAAACCCTGGATGAACTGGGCTTTACCAGGGAAGTTATTCCCCCTTATTATTGCGTAAAGGAAGCGGTCATGCCCTTTGACCGGTTTGAAAACGTGGATCCGGTCCTGGGCCCTGAAATGAAATCCACGGGCGAGGTCATGGGCATTGACAAGGATCTGGGGGCGGCCGTGGCCAAATCCCAACTGGCCGCCGGCCAGAAACTTCCCACAGAGGGCACGGTCTTCATCAGCGTCCAGGATAAGGACAAGGATAAGGCCCTCCCCATTGTCAAAAAATTTCACGATATGGGCTTTACCATCATGGCCACCCGGGGAACGGCCCAATTCCTGGAAGAAAATGATATTCCCACAAAATTGTCAAAAAGTATCTGCCGGACGGCCCATGTGGTGGATGCCGTGACCAACAATGAGATTCAACTCATCCTGAATACCGGGGCCTCCAGCCAGACCCAGAGGGATGGCTATGAGATCCGGAGGGCCGCCATCAAATACAAAATCCCCTATGCCACCACCACCGATGGGGCAAGGGCCGTATGCAGCGCCATTGAAGCCCTTAAAAAAGAACCCCTGTCCGTAAGGACCATTCAGGACTATCACCGGGAAAACAACCATGCATGATCTATTTACGGCCGGAGAACGGCCAAAGGATGAATGCGGTATCTTTGGGCTGTACAAACACCCTGAAGCTGCCAAAATAACCTATTTCGGCCTTTTACGCCCTCCAGCACCGGGGCCAGGAAAGCGCCGGCATTTCCGTCAACCGGGGCATCAACGACGCCATCTATTCCCACAAGGGCATGGGGCT
>JAAUSZ010000222.1 GCA_012031875.1 Desulfobacula sp. | reverse complement strand
GGGTGTTGATCTTATTTTTCATATTTGTCCATCCTGTGAAGGACGCCCAGGCATCCCTGGTTAAACAGATTTCTGGCAAAGCATTCAATGCTGATGTCTACGCCGAACATCATATGCATGAACATGCTCCTATTGCCCACGGCTATGCTTTTCCCCGGATAATCCAGGGCCAGGGTGTTTTCCGGGACCGAGAGCATATAGCCTGAAAAGGGAAATTTTACGGCCTCTGCGTCCCGGTCAAAGGACCGGTAACCGGCAGGATAGGCAAAGGGTTCGTGTTTTCCTGTGGAAAGGGTCAGGTAAAACGCATCTCCGGGCTCATGGCAGAACCAGCCGGGGCCGTTACTGCACATGGCGTGATCTGCCGGGAAAAACGCTTTCCCGACCCCTTCCACCAGGATCAGGGCGATCTTGTGATGATCCAGGTTTGACCGAACCAGTTGTTTGATTCCCCTGATATCATCCACACCGCCCAAGGGGGTATACACCGGAACTTTAAAATTATTGGCCGGGATGTTCACGGGCTTTCTCAGGGTTGTCCCCAGGGTCTTGAAGCTGTGGCCCTCGGCGGCAACCACTAGAAAATCCGGCATGAGGGCCTCATCCTGACGGATTTGAACCTTTGGCTCTTCCGACCGGAAAAGATCAATCCATTCCTTTTTTGATACGATGCGCTCAATTTTTCCCCGGGCCTTCAAAGCGGAAAGCAGCTCCATGTCCCCAGGGCTGGGCCAATGCACCCCGCAGTACCGGGCCGACCAGTTGGAGGAAACGGCAAGGCCGTCCAGCCCGGAAAGATCCATCTCCTCCTTGAGGGGGACCATGCCGCCGGTGCCCACAATGACCGGGGTATAACCGGAAATTTTGATGAATTTCTCCGCCTCGGCCATGGCCGTCGCGCACATCCGTTCCCAGTCCGCCTGGGAATGGGCGAAATGTCGGTGGCTGAAAAACTGCTGGACATAACTGAGGCACACCAGGTTGGGTTCGTACTGGTCCATGAGATCCAGGGCCGTCCGTGTCACCCATTCATTGGCCTTTTCATCCATATCTCCGGGATAGGGATTCCAGCTCAGGACCTTGCTGAGCATGGCGGCTGCCGGATGCGATTCTTCCTTCTTCTGTCCGGATTCAAGATCAAACCGGTTCTGCCACTGTCTTGCATCAATAATGGCCAGACTCATACCCCCTCCTTTTCCCGTTTTTCATTCCAGGAGACCTTGGTGCCCAGCATGGCGATGCCGGCCCCGCAGGCGGGACAGGTATTGCCGGGGGCCAGGAATTCATCGAGCCGGTCCCCGGAACAGCCCAAGCTGAAGCGTTTGACGGCCACGGCCCCGCATTCGGGGCAGAGGGTGTTCACCCAGTCGGACCCCACAAAATTATGGAAATAAATATAGGGCAACAGCTTTCTCGATGATTCCAGCACCTGGTTCATCCGCTCGATATCCGGGTATTTGAACTCCTTCATATCGTGTTCGGGCAGAAGCCTGAACACATGCCAGGGAATGTTGGGGTTGATATCACAGATGAATTCCGCAATATCGGGCAGCTCATGGTCGTTGACGTTTTCAATGACGGGCGAGGCAATCTCGATATGGCAATGCCGGGACAGGGTATAGATGTTTCTCAGGATGGGGTCAATGCTCTTCACCCCCACATATTCCTTGTAAAAGGCATTGGAAAAGCCCTTGAGCCCCACATGGACAAAGGAAAAAATCTCGGCCAGCATGAGGGTGGATTCCTCGGTGGTATAGCCGTTGGTGAGGCAGCCCATGGGAATGCCCTCTTTTTTGGCATGTTGTGACACCCGCATGAGGCTGGGCAGGGAGACGGCCGGTTCGTTGACATTGAAAATAATATTGTGGCAGCCCAGTTTCTTTGCCATGGCCACAAGCTTTTCCCCGGAAAATTCAAACATCACGTCCTGGACCTCGGCCGGGTTCCGGCAGGCGATAAAGGAATTGGAACAGTACCGGCACCGGAAATTGCAGCCTGCCGTCCCTATGATCATGGACCGTGATCCGGGCCAGGCATGGTAAAAGGGCACGGACTCGATTCGTGAGGGAGAATAGGTGCACCACCGGTCCGGATAGAGTTCCACGGCCCTGCCCCCTTCATCCGCATACATGCCGCAGAAACTTTTTCCCCGGGTCAGATCGCATCTGTGTTCACAAAAATGACATTTCATAAATTCACCTTTTCATTCATATGGTCGGGGTTAAATTTGGGAACCACCACAAACACCCCTTTTCGGGTCATATCGCATTCAATATTGTCTCCCAGCACACAGGAAAGCACCTCATCGGTCAGGGTTTTCCCGGTCTCTCCCCTGGCCCGGACCCCGCCTTCATGGATGAGGATCACGTCGTCACAATAATAATGGGTCAGGTTGGGATCATGCAGGGTCACCAGGACCGTCATCTTTCTCTTGCGGGCAAGGCTCTGCATGAGGGCCATGATCTTGTGCTGGTTGGCAAAATCCAGGTGGGAATTGGGTTCGTCCAGGAGCATGATGGGCGTATCCTGGAACAACCCCCGGGCCAGCATGACCAATTGGCGTTCTCCGCCGGACAAGGTATTGAAGGCCCTTCCTGCCATGTGGCCGATGCCGGTTTCCGCCATGGCGTCCAGGGCCTTCTGTTTTCTTTTTCAGAGGGGGCGGACCATGCCTTGATCCTTGCCGCCCCGGCCATGAGGACCATGTCCAGGCAGGAAAAGGAAAAGGGGGAAAAGCTCACCTGGGGGACGACGCTGATCATCCGGGCGATCTTCTCCCGGCCCAGGTCCCGGATGTCCCGGCCCAGGACCCTGACCCTGCCTTCAAGGAGGGGCAGAAGCCCGTTGATGCAGCGCAGCAAGGTGGTTTTCCCCGAGCCGTTCCGGCCCATGAGGGCGCAGATCCGGCCCGGCGCCACACTCAGGTCGATATGGGAAATCACGGGAATCCCGCCATAGCCGGCGCTGATATTTTCAATACTGAGGTTCATGGGAAAACCTCGCCTTTCCGGCGCTGACCACGAGATACCCCAGGAAGGGAGCGCCGAATATGGATGTGACAATGCTGATGGGGATTTCGGACAGCATGAGGCTCCTGGCCACGGTGTCCATGATCATGAGAAACAGCCCGCCCAAAACCGCCGTCATGGGGATGAGCCTCCGGTGTTCCGACCCTGCCAGATACCTGGCGATATGGGGCACGATAAGCCCTATCCAGGCCACATTCCCTACGGCTGTCACGGAACAGGCCACCATGAGGGTGCTGACCACCACATAGAAAATCCGCCACCGGGCCACATGGATGCCCATGGACCGGGCATCTTCTTCCCCCTGGGTCATGAGGTTCAGGCGCCAGGAAAAAGCCGTGATCAAAAGAATACCGGAGAAAAGAAGGGGGACCGCCGCCCGGACTTTGGCCCAGGAGGCGGTATTGAAACTGCCCATGGTCCAGAAAATAATCTGGATCAGTTGGTCATAGGGATTGGCCATATACATGATAAAGGAGAGCCCGGCCTGGAAGATGGCGGAAATCACAATCCCGGAAATCACCAGAACCGAAGGAGAACTGTCCCGGCTCAGGGAGGCCAGGATATAGGCCAGGGCCACGGCCAGAATGCCGAAGGCAAAGGCGCTGGTCTGGATGACAAGGGCCATGGGACTCAAAAACAGGATGACCAGGGCTGCACCGAAACCGGACCCCTGAGTCACCCCCAGGATATCCGGGGCCGCCAGGGGGTTCCGGAAAAGGGCTTGGAACACGGCCCCTGCCGTGGAAATCCCCGCTCCCACAAAAACGCTTAAAATGATCCGGGGCACCCGGACATTCCAGAAAATCATCATCATGTCCGGCGGCGCAGAAAAGAACCGGCTTTCAACCCCCAGGGGAGCCAGGAGGAGCCCGGCCACCTGGCCCGGCGCAATGGGATACCGGCCCCTACACAGGCAGATGAACAGGATGACCGGAAAGACCAGCCCGAATATGACCGGCGTTTTTTTCAAGGAAGCCTGCCTCCCAGTTCTTCAAAACCGTGCCCGGTAAATTGTTGATAAAAGGCATTGGCCGTCGCCATCATATCGATATCTCTGAAAAGATCCGGATACAGGTTTTGGCGGACCAGACCACGCCCAGGACACAATGGGGGGCCGGGTAATCCCACCACCCGACATTGGAGGGAAAGGAGACTATTTTTTTCTCTTTGATGGCGGTGATGGTCTGGAACTTGGGATTTTCAAGAATCTGATCTTTGCCGTAAACATCCAGATAGGACCCCATAAAATCACCTCCGGGTTCCATTTTGCGATCTGCTCGGGAGATACATCGGCCCAGAACCCCTTCAGTTCCTTGGCCACATTGACGGCGCCGGAAAGCTCCAGAATCCGGGTTTGAAGCATATTGCCCGTGGCAACGGAATAGATGCTCCGGGGTCCTGCAAACAGGACACGGACTGGTTTTTCCACCCGGCCTTTCAGGCGGCTTTGCACCAGGTCCACCAGGTCCCGGCAGGCCTTAATATAGGTTTCCCCCTTTTCCTTGCAGTCCAGGACATCGGAGATGAGACGGACGGCCTCATAGCTTTCTTCCAGGGTCTCTCCCTTGACGGCCACCACCGGGATGCCAGCATTTTCAAACCGGCCCATCTCGGTGGTATCCATGGAGGCATAGGCGAAAATTAATTCCGGATTC
Organism: Desulfobacula sp.; assembly: GCA_012031875.1. Classification (GTDB taxonomy): domain Bacteria; phylum Desulfobacterota; class Desulfobacteria; order Desulfobacterales; family Desulfobacteraceae; genus Desulfobacula. The sequence continues at coordinate 2,695 of JAAUSZ010000222.1, read as the reverse complement.
AGGCTGACAATGCCTTCCACATTATAATTATGGCCCTGGACCATATCGGGAAGGGCTGCAAAGGCGGGATCGATTTTTTCCAGGGCCTTGGCCTCAAGGCCATAGATACTGCGTTCAACCAAAAGCTGCTGCATGTTCAGGGCATAGACGATTTTCCCGCCAAAATGGTGGAGCGCGGCCATTTTTTTCGGATGCCGGGGAATTTCCACCTTTCTTCCCAGTTGGTCGGTAATGGACCGGGTTTGGGCCTTTTCCGCTGAAAGAAAATCACATCCTGAAACGGCAAGGACCAGAAGGCCTCCAAGAATCAAAAAACATCCAAGGGTCAAAAAGCCGGGCCGGGGGTTCATTGGACCTCCCAGTACACCAGGGCCGACCGGTTTCCCACGGGCCAGACATATTTACCCTTTTCAAGGGTCAGGTTTTTTCCAGCAATTGGGTCAGGAAAGCGTCATATTCATCATTGTCTGAAACCCCCAGGCGGTTCTTGATTTCATCCAGGGCCTCTTCAAAGGAATTGCTGGACCAGCCGGGCCAGGTCCCGTCGGCTCCCATGACCACATCCGGGTAGATGTCCATGCCCAGGAGAAGGTTATAGGCAATCTGGAAATTGGGGCTGTCATAGGGCTGGCCCAGGACTTTTTTCGCGGCAACGGCCATGACGGCCCCGGCCAGGGCGCGCGCATGACCAGGATACAGGCCTTCTGGGCCGTGGCAGCCATCTTTTCCACAAAAGCTTTAAAATCCCCCACCCCATACATGGAATGGGAGGCCAGGATATAATCATGGGGGTCTGCATCATCCCCGGGCCAGTTCCCCGTCACCATATCCACGTTGGTGATCCGTTGCTGATGGATTTTTTCCTTCAGCAACGCCTGCATGGCCGGGGAGGGTTCAAAGGCCGTCACCCTGGAGGCATAGGGGGCCGCGAGAAGTGACCATTTCCCGGTGCCGGCACCGATGTCCAGCAGGCTGGACCCCGGGTTGTCCATTAATTTTTGAATCAGAAAAGCCCTGGATGAATCGGGTTTGGCCCATCGGTCATCCACCATTTTGTCAAAATCCTTGGCCTTGTGCTTCCAGAAATCCTCGTCCTTGCCTTCCTTTTTCCGGGCAAAGGCTTTGTTCTGCATCCCGGAAAGGTCTTTCCATAATGTTGCCCAGTCTGTGAGCGCTTCCATATTGTACCTCGCTGTTTACATTGTCCGCACAAAGGGGCCCTGGTCCGTATGAACCACTTCAACGCTGCCGCCATAGGTTTTTGTCAATAAATCTTTGGTCAGGACCGCTTCAGGCCTGCCAAAGGCCACGAGTTCCCCTTTTTTCACCAGCATGATCCCATGGGCAACGGCTGCGGCCGCATTGGGGTCATGGGTGGTGAACACCACGGTTCGGCCCTGGCTTGCGATGGTTTTCATGAGATTCAGCATCCGCCGCGTATTCATCAGATCCAGGTGGGAGCAGGGTTCGTCCAAAAGCAGGATCTCCGGGGCCTGGGCCAGGCCCGGGCCACATGGGCCAGTTGTTTTTCCCCGCTGCTGAGCCGGGTAACGGCCTTTTGGGCCAGGTGGGTCATGCCCACGGTGTCAAGGGCTGTTCGCGCCGCCTCCCCGGTCTTGGGGACCCGGCATGGCAAGCAGCCCCAGGTGCGGGGCCCTGCCCAGAAGCACATATTCCTCCACACTCAGGTCAAAAGGAATGGTTTCATTCTGGGACACCAGGCCCATGAGCTGCTTGATCCTTCCGGCCTTATATCCGGCCCGGGATGTTTCAAAAAGCCGGATATCGCCCTGGTCCGGGGGGTAAAGCCCTAAAAGCAGGTGCAACAGGGTGGTCTTGCCCACCCCGTTGGCCCCCAGCACCGCCGTCACCGTACCCGTAAAAGACTGAATGCCATGTTGGAAATTCACCGGTGGTCCCTGTTTATCATAGGAAAAGCTTAAATTTTGGATACGGACCGCGGTTTCATCTCATCCCCTTTTCAGTGCAAACCCGCGGTTCATCAAGAGGGCCAGGAAGAGCCCGGCCCCGATAAAGGAGGTCAGGATGCCCAGGGGGATCTCACCGGAAAGAAGGGTCCGGGACAGGTCATCGCAGAACAGAAGGAAAAACCCACCCAAAAGAAGGGATACGGGCAGGGCCGTCTGTGCGTCGGACCCAGAGAGCCGCCGGGCCATATGGGGGACGATGAGCCCCACCCAACCCACCTGGCCGGTCTTACAGACCACGGCAGAGGTGGCCAGAACCGCCGTCAGGAGCAGCAAAAGCCTTTCAAGGGAGGCATGGGCCACCAGGGAAAAATGGTTTCATCCTGCATGGATAAAAGATTCAGCCGCCACCGGAAAAGGGAAATCAAGAGAAGGCAGGGAAGGCAGACGGCCGCGACTTGCAGGGTGTCCATCCAGGTAATGCCCCAGAGCCCGCCCAAAAGCCAGAAGGTCAGTTCCGGCAATTCCCGCAACGGATCAGCCAGGTATTTTAAAAGCCCGGTGCCGGAAGCAAACATGGCGGACACGGCAATGCCGGAAAGAAGGAGCCTCAGCACCCAGTCCCCGAATCTGATCCGGGTGGCGATGAACCAGGAAAGGCCCAGGCCGGAAAAGGCGAACAGGGCCGCCAGGCCCCCTGGACTGGCCGGGATGGCTCCCGCCCAGGATAACGATCCCCAAAGACGCGCCAAAGGCCGCACCGCCGG
>JAAUSZ010000044.1 GCA_012031875.1 Desulfobacula sp. | reverse complement strand
TTTTCGGTCCCTTGCCGTGCAGGACCCCTTTAATCCGGCCCAGAACATCATGGGGGGAGTGAAATATCTCCAGGAACTGCTGAGGCGGTACGAGAATAAAACTGCCCCTGGTTCTGGCCGCATATAATGCAGGCCCCGAGGCTGTGGACCAATACCGGGAAATTCCCCCCTTTGAAGAAACCCAAAACTATGTCAGGAAAGTGTTAAGGCTTTATAAACAGTATAAAGATTCTTGATGGCCTAGAATTTTTTCTCAATTTCCCTTATAAAACTGATGAGCTTGTCCCTCATGTCCGGTCTTTCCAAGGCAAAGGCAAGGTTGGCCATCTGGAATCCGACCTTGTCGCCGCAGTCGAACCGTTTCCCATGGAACCGGTATCCGAATATGGGCTGCTCATTCAAGAGGGCCTTCATGGCATCCGTAAGCTGGATTTCTCCATTGGCGCCCTTTTTCCCTTTTTCCAGGTGGTAAAAAATCCTGGGGGTCAAAATATACCGGCCCACAATGGCCAGATTGGACGGGGCGTTTTCCGGTTTTGGTTTTTCGATCATATCATCAATTTTGACAATATCATCTTCGATCTGGGTGGCTTTCAGGATGCCGTATTTATCGGTCTGGTCCTTTTCAATTTCCATGATGGCGGCAATGGAGGCCCTGAGCCGGTCAAATTTTTTGACCATTTCGGCCAGCACGGGCTTATCGGTCTGGATCAGGTCATCGGCCAGAAGGACGGCAAAGGGCTCATCCCCCACAATATCCCTGGCGCACCAGATGGCATGGCCAAGCCCCAAAGGCTGATTCTGGCGGGTATAGACAATGGTTCCGGTTTGGGGCACCAGTTCCTGGATCTGTTTTAAGAGATCATCCTTGTGTTTTTCCATGAGGGTGTGTTCGATTTCAAAAGACCGGTCAAAATGATCTTCCAGGGCTTTTTTCCCCCGGCCGGTAACAAAAATAATCTGCTCGATACCGGCTTTAAATGCCTCTTCCACTGCATACTGGATAATGGGTTTATCGACGACCGGGAGCATCTCTTTGGCCATGGCCTTGGTGGCCGGGATAAATCGTGTTCCAAGCCCGGCGACCGGAAACACTGCTTTTCTGATTTTCATGGAGACCTCTCAAAATGAGTTACAAAAACATGGATTGATCCTAGGTGCGCAACTTGTTTTTATGTGTTTTATTTTGAAATCGAGCATCTGTCAATTGATTTTGGCCCGGATTCTGCCCCATCCCGGATATTAAAAAACCGGTAAGCCTGTAATCATTTGACATTATTGTATCTTTTTCGTATAGTCCCTATTTTTAAACCATTACGAAAAAATGATGAGGAAGATGGAATGACCGATACAAATCCCAAAAGATCAGAAATACCGCCGGAACAGCTCAGCCTGAAAAGCAGCTTCCAGTTTCAATGCCACAAGGGGGTGAAATGTTTTACAGACTGCTGCCGGGGAATTGATATCATGCTGACGCCCTATGATATCCTGACCATGAGAAAAAAGCTGGACATGAACTCGGAAGAGTTCCTTGCCATATTTACAAAACCGGAGATCCTTGAGAAGGCAGGGCTTCCCGTGGTCACCTTAAAGCTCCTGGATGATGAAAGAAAATCCTGTCCCTTTGTTGAGGACAAGGACGGCTGTGCCATCTATGAGCATCGCCCCACGACCTGCCGCTATTATCCTTTAGGTGTCGGTTCCCTGAGCTATTCCGGGGAAAAGGGGGAAAAGGATGAATTCTTTTTTACCGTTAAAGAGGCCCACTGCCTTGGATTTGAGGAAGATAAACAATGGACGGTGGCCGAGTGGCGGAAGGATCAGGGGGTTGATCTCCGGGATCAGGTCAATGCCGGGTGGATGGAGCTTATTGTCCGGAAAAAGTCTTTACCGCCGAGCATGAGGCTTTCCGAAGAAAGCCGGAAGATGTTCTTTCTGGCCTGTTATAATATTGATAAATTCAGGGAATTTGTATTCAATACCACCTTCCTCTCAAGATATGAGCTTTCTGAGGACGAAGTCGAAGATATCCGGAATGATGATATCAAGCTCTTGCAGTTCGGGTTTGAATGGCTGAAAGCCACTTTTTTTCATACCGGGCAGGAGAAATTCAAGGTAAAAGAAAAAAAATAGGCATTGTATTCAGCCGGTTTAGGGGTCTGTGCCGGTTCCGGCATGGACCCCTGCTGTTTCAACCGGGTGCTAGTAGGAATACCAGAGGTTTTTCTGGAACTCAGGATCATAGAGCCGTTTTTCAATATTGACATTAAAAAAAGACCCAATGGGTTCAAATATTTCCGGGTGGCCGGAGAAAACACCCCTGACCGCATCAAGAAGTATTGCAAAGCCTTTCTGCGTCATTTTGCCCAGGGGTTTTCTACAGGGTCCCGAGGGCATGCCCAGCAACTGCATCAGGGTTTTAACGGGAACCGGATTCCTTGATCTGCAGGTGACGGCACCGAATTCACAAATCTCCTGGGTGGTGACAACCACAAGGTCCAGCAGGGGTTTCAAGGCCGCCTGAAGTTTCATGGCGCCGGCCGTATCCCCCTGGTTCAGGAGGCTGACGAGCTGAGTCATGGCCTTTGGCGCGATATTGGACATGACGGAGATGGAACCGCAGGCCCTGATTTCAGGATGGGTCATGAGGTCAAAGACAAGAGCGTCATCCCCGGAGAAAATCATGAATTCGTTTCCGCAATATTTGCGGGTGAGCTTCATATTGTCGAGATTTCCCGTGGCTTCCTTGACGCTGGTGACATTGGAACAGGTTTTTGCCAGGAGGGCCAGGTCCTGGGGCAGCATCTGTGCCCCGGTTCTTCCCGGGATAATATAGGGGATGATGTTCAGACCCGGGTAGTTTTCGGCAATCACCTCATAGTATTCCCTTCGGATTTCAAGGGAGCTGGGGCCGTTGTAATAGGGGTCCACCATAAGAACGGCATCCACATTTTCATCGGCGGCATGACCCACGGCTTCCAACGCTTCCGCAGTGTTATTGCTGCCTGTTCCCGCGATCCTGAGGCATTTGTTTTTGGCAAGGTCTGCAACCTGTGCAATGACGGAGTGGTGCTCTTTCCATTTGAACGTAGGGCTTTCACCGGTGGTGCCCGTGGCGAGGATCCCGGTAATCCCGTTTTCAATCTGGAAATTGATAAGTTGCTCCAAACCTTCCTGATCAAGCTCTCCGGCCCGATTGAAAGGGGTGATTAATGCGGTATAGCATCCTGGTTCCATAGCCCTGCCTTGTATATAACCGGTAAATAAAAAAATGTTCGGCGGATGATTCTTCACACCTGCTATCACAAGTCTTGATCCGGTTCAAGCCTAATTTAAAAATTGAATAGTTTTAATGGGGCTTGACTCAAAACCGCATCAGAAATAATATAATGGATTTTAATTTAAAATAAATCTCCAGTAATCACAGATAAGGATGTGTTCATAATGACAAAGACGGATCAGGCAAAATACCTGCCGAAAAGTGCGGATGAGCAAATTAACCGGCTGAAAAGCCAGTTAACGGGGAATGAAGAATGCGGAACAACCCATTACAACCTTGCCGTGGCCCTCATGGGAAAACAGGAATATGCCGAGGCGGAACGGGTTCTTCATGATGCCGTGGATTGCAGTCCGACCCTGGCTGAGGCCTATGTTCTTTTAGGGGGCATCTGTCTTCAGCGGAATGATCTTGAAGGATGCTACCGGTATAACCAAAGGGCCACCAAAGCAAGGGCCGGTTTTGCCGAAGGCTACGCAAATATGGCCTTTGTCCTTTTACAGATGGTGGATGGAAAGAATCCCAAAGAAGATGAAGAAAAGGTGGATAAGGCCGTCAATAACCTTAAAAAGGCCATTATCCATAATAAGAATTTTGTTCAGGCCTATACCACCCTTGGAACCGCATATTTTATGAAGGGTCTTGTCCGGGAAGGGATCGAGGCTAATCTTGAAGCCGTTAAAATCGCTCCTGATTTTCCCGTGGCCCATAATAATCTGGCCGCAGGGTATCTTGAAACGGGTGAGTTCGACAAAGCCGTTGCCCATTGTGACAAGGCCGAGGCCCTTGGCTATGAGGTTCCTGAAAAATTGAAAAAAGAGCTCCTGCCCCATCGAAAGCCCTGATGGAAAAATCCCGGTTTCATTTTTATATATCAGGTGAAGAAAAAGAGATTTTTCCCGGATCCCGGTTGTGGGAGCTGCCCCTGTCGGGGGGAAGCACCGGCAGGGGGGAAAATTCCCGGCCCGAAGCAGTGAGTCAGGATAAAACGATAACCGTTGGGGAATATTTATCAACTGCTTGCCGGGCCCTATCCCAAAAAGATTTTTCACTGCTTCAGGCCGGCCTTGGGGCCATTTTTTCAAAGCCGGTTTCCATGGATGACAGTATCGGCGTTTCGGTTTTCTTGAAAAACACGGGGCCTTTTATCACCCTCTGAAAATCAGGGTGGATCTCAAGAATTCCCAATCCTGCTGTTTTGTCCTGAACGGGGCCGTTTCCGGCCTCGGGCGGTCACTCATAGAAACGGAGTACGCGCTTATTTCAAGATTAAACCAGGTTTTTTCAAAATCCTGTCTCCCCCGTGTCTTTGGCCTGGATATCCTGGAAACGCAGAAGGGAAGGATGGGATTCTTTTTAGGCGAATGGTTTTCCGGCTATAAGGAATTCCACGTGACGGGCGGCTGCAGCCAAAGGCAAATCGTGGTCTGGGAATCCGACGGGAGCTGCCGCTATCTTAAGGAGACGGACGCTTTACCGATTTACCGGGAGGCGGCAAAGATACTGACCTGTTATTATAATATCGAAACCTGTGAACAGATTCATTCCTGGCATCATGCCGCGGGTGATTTCATTGTCAGAGAGGCGGGCGGCCGATTTCAGGTCAGGCTGATTACGGTGCGGGGATATTCTCCGTTAAAGGAATTCGGGTCTGATGGTGCCGAAAAACACACTCACATCCTGCCCTCGCTGCTGCTATTCTTTTTTACCCTTGGCTTTAAAATGCGCCTGGACCGGCTGGATGGCACCGGGAAGTCCGCCATGCTGGGCGATGGGGTGATACGCGCAACCGCTGACGGTTTTTTAGATGCCCTGGATGATAAATCAAAAGCCCATGGCTTCGGGGATTTGAGGCAGATTTTTACTTCTTTTTTCAATGGGTTCAGCCTGGACCAGATGATAAATATCGGAACCGCCGTCCTGGAGTCCGGCGACTTCAATCCGGAGGAAAACGGATTGATAGAGAAAAGCCTTGAATCCCATTGCAGGATTCTGCAGGAGATTTTTAAAACCGTGTAAAAAAAACCTTTTTTATTGACATGTTGAAACAGAAATTTTATATCTGCACTGTTATTTTCAGGCAAAATTTATAAGACAGACGGGTTATCGAAATAACTCTCTGGAATAACAAGGGAAAAGATTATTAGATGAAAAGTTTGGATAACCTTTTCATTAGTGAATGTAAATTAACAATTAACGGAGGTAAGTAAATGGCAAAACATGAGACTCCTTTACTGGACCAGCTGGAATCCGGCCCATGGCCTAGCTTTGTCTCTGACCTGAAAGCCCAGGCTGAAAAAAGAGCAAAGAATGCAGAAGGTGTTGAATTCCAGATTCCCCAGGATTGTGTAGCCGATCTTCTGGGTGTTTTGGAACTGTCCTACAAGCACGGCAGAACCCACTGGAAACACGGCGGTATCGTGGGTGTATTCGGTTACGGCGGCGGTGTTATCGGCAGATACTGTGATCAGCCCAAATTGTTCCCCGGTGTAGAGCATTTCCATACCATGCGGGTGAACCAGCCTGCTGGTAAATATTATACAACGGATTACCTGAGGTCACTGACCAAACTCTGGGATCTGAGAGGTTCCGGCATCACCAATATGCATGGCGCCACCGGTGATATCATTCTTCTGGGAACCACGACTCCTCAGCTTGAAGAAGTATTCTGGACACTGACCCATGATATGGGCCAGGATCTTGGCGGTTCCGGTTCCAACCTGAGAACCCCGGCGGATTGCCTGGGTCAGTCCAGGTGTGAATATGCCTGCTATGACACCAATGCCCTGGTTTATTTTTTGACCAACAATTACCAGGATGAGCTTCACAGACCGGCCTTCCCCTATAAATTCAAATTCAAACTGGATGGTTGCCCCAACTGCTGCGTCGCTTCCATCGCCCGTTCCGACATGTCCTTTATCGGTACCTGGAGAGATAATATCCGGATTGATCAGGATGCAGTGAACAAATACGTTGAAAATGATCCGAAATACCCTGCCAATGCGGGTGCGTTCCGCGGTTCCAGAAACTGGGGTAAATTCGACCTTGAAAAAGAAGTTCTGGGCCTCTGCCCGACAAAATGTATGAAGTTTGAAAACAAAAAACTTTCTATTGATAATGCCAACTGCACCCGCTGCATGCATTGCATCAATGTTATGCCCAGAGCCTTGAAGATTGGTAAGGATACCGGTCTTTCCATCCTTGTCGGCGCAAAAGCCCCGATTCTGGATGGCGCTCAGATGGGTTCATTGCTGGTTCCCTTTGTGGAAGTCAATCCCGACAATGATTATTCAGCCATTACCGAAGTCATTGAAAATGTATGGGATTGGTGGATGGAAGAAGGTAAAAACCGTGAGAGACTGGGTGAGCTGATTATGCGTCAGGGATTCCAGAAACTCCTCGAAGTTACCGGTATTGAGGCAAAGCCGCAGCATGTATCCTACCCGAGAACCAACCCCTATATCTTCTGGAAAGAAGATGAGGTCACCGGCGGCTGGGAACGTGATGTTGACGAATACAGAAAACACCATCTTAGATAGAAAGGGAGAATAATAATGGCATTTATTTCTACTGGTTATGATCCAGCAAAACCGATGGAAAACAGGATTACCGACATCGGTCCGAAAGACTATAACGAATTTTATCCTCCTGTGATCGCAAAAAACAAAGGGAAATGGTCTCACCATGAAATCCTTGAACCGGGTGTTCTGGTTCATGTCGGTGATTCAGGAGATGAGCTTTACACCGTCAGAGTCGGCGGCGCCCGTTTGATGTCCACCGGCCATATCAATGAAATCTGTGATATTGCCGACAAACATTGTGGCGGGTATGTTCGGTTTACCACCCGTAACAACATTGAATTCATGGTGGATTCAAAGGATAAGGTCGAGCCCCTTAAAAATGACCTGAAATCCAGGAAATTCGCCGGCGGGTCCTTTAAGTTCCCCATTGGCGGAACAGGCGCCGGCGTTACCAATATCGTGCACACCCAGGGCTGGATTCACTGCCATACCCCTGCCACCGATGCTTCCGGCACGGTAAAGGCAGCCATGGATGCATTGTTTACGGATTTCCAGGACATGAGGCTTCCGGCCCAGCTCAGGGTTTCCATGGCCTGCTGCCTGAATATGTGCGGTGCGGTTCACTGCTCTGATATCGCCATCCTCGGATATCACAGAAAACCGCCCATGCTGGATCATGAATATCTGGATAAGGTTTGCGAAATTCCCTTGGCTATTTCCGCCTGCCCCACGGCTGCCATCAAACCGGCAAAGGTGAAACTGGCCAACGGCCAGGAAGTCAAATCCGTTGAAGTTAAAAATGAACGCTGCATGTATTGCGGTAACTGCTATACCATGTGCCCGTCCATGCCTTTGGCGGATACGGATGGTGACGGTATTGTTCTCATGGCCGGCGGCAAGGTTTCCAACAGGATTTCCGCCCCCAAATTCTCCAAAGTCGTTGTGGCCTTCCTGCCCAATGAAATGCCGAGATGGCCGTCCATGACGGAAACCATTAAGAGAATGGTTGATGCCTATGCCAAAGGCGCTCAGAAATACGAACGTATGGGTGACTGGGCTGAAAGAATCGGCTGGGAAAAATTCTTTGAAGCCTGTGAAATTGAGTTTACCCATCATCTGATCGATGACTTCCGTCAGCAAGCCTATATGAGCTGGCGCCAGACAACTCAGTTCAAATTTTAAGAAGAATTGTTGAACCGTAATTTTATATAAAATTGTTGAGGCCGGAGTGGTTTTTTCACTCCGGCTGAAACATTTTAATTCTAAGGAGAATGACCATGAGTGATCTTCTTGCCAATAAAGAAGCGGCCACCGCTGCTGTAGTGGATTGGATGACCAAAAAAGCCGGGACCAAGACCAAATTTTATTTTAATGATTTCTCTAAAGTTTTTCCGGATGACAAACCACGGGAAATCAAAAAAGTTGTTAATAAACTGGTTGAAGAGGGCGTGCTTGAATACTGGTCTTCCGGAAGTACAACCATGTATGGGCTGAAAGGCTCCGGCATCCAGCACTCGTCTGAAGGCGAAGAATAAGATTAAAAAACGCCTCTGATTTAAAGGGTTCATGCAAAAAGAGGGTAAAAATGTGCCGGGAATCATTATTGCCGGCCTAAGGGGTGGATCCGGAAAAACGGTTATATCCCTCGGCATTACCGCAGCATGGAAAGAAAAGGGCTTCAAGGTTTCGCCCTTTAAAAAGGGGCCGGATTATATTGACGCCGGCTGGCTTTCAAAGGCAGCCGGTCGTCCCTGCTACAATCTCGACACCTTTCTGTGTTCACCCGCCACAGTAAAACAATCCTATATTGAACATTCATCCAATTGCGACATTTGCCTTGTGGAAGGAAACAGGGGCCTTTATGACGGAATTGATACCGACGGCTCCACTTCTACGGCAGAGCTTGCAAAGCTTTTAGACCTGCCGGTTCTGATTGTCCTCGACTGCACGAAATCCACACGGACAATGGCTGCCCTGCTTCTCGGGTGCATGACATTTGATCCGGAGATCCGGATTCTTGGGGTGATTCTGAATCGTGTGGCCGGGAAACGCCATGAGCAAAAAGTGCGGGTCAATATCGAGAAATATTGCCAAATTCCCGTCTTCGGGGCCGTCCCCAAGCTGGACGCCGAGGATTTCCCGGAACGGCATATGGGCCTTATCCCGTCGGAAGAGCACGCTTTCTCCGAAAAGGCGGTTCAGGCCGCCGGCCGGGTGGCCAAAACCCATATTGATCTGGATGGATTATACGATATTCTGATTCACCGGGAATCTTCCGGCACAAACAGGATCGAAATTCAGGAAGCCGGGAAAACCCAGGATACCGGACCAGGCAAGGTCACTATCGGCATTGTCAGGGATTCCGCGTTTCAATTTTATTATCCCGATAATATCGAGGCGTTAAAGAAACTGGGTGCTGCCGTTGTATTCATCAGCCCCCTCAGGGAAACATGGATTCCGGATGTGGATGCCATCTACATGGGAGGGGGATTTCCTGAAACCCATGCCCCTGAACTATCCGGAAACATTGGTTTTAGGAACGATTTGAAACGGTTGTCTCAACAGGGGCTGCCCATCTACGCCGAGTGCGGAGGGCTGATATTTTTAGGGGAAAGCATTACCCTCGGGGATCAGGTTTTTCCCATGTCAGGGATTTTCCCGATCCGCTTCGGACTTTGTAAACAGCCTCAGGGACACGGCTATACCCAGGTCCAGGTGGTGCATGAAAACCCGTTTTTCAGCGTGGGGGAAATTTTAAGAGGGCATGAGTTCAGATATTCAAGCGTTCTCAGTATAGAATACAAAGATCAGGAGATGGCATTTCAAATGGAGCGCGGAAAAGGCATAATCAATCGAAAAGACGGATATTTCAAACAAAACACCCTGGGAACCTACACCCATATCCATGCTCTCGGAACGCCTGCCTGGGCTGCCTCTCTCATCGAAAAAGCAATGGCCCATAAGAATTCCAAGTCCTGATTCAACCTGCCTCAAATCTCAAAAATGAAAAGGAGTTTTCCGGAAGACCGGAAAACTCCTTTTGACCTTAGGATACTATTAAAAAATCTTAGGATTTTTTCTCTGGTACATGGCAGTTATTGCATGACACCGGGGCATTGCCCTTCATGCCCTTGGGATCACCGGCTTTGATATTGGCCTGCTTATGGCATTCAATGCAGTTGCCGTGCATGGCGTTTTCAAGGGCCATGATGTCCTTGGGGTTCTTTTTGTCTTTCTCCATGATGTTATGGCATTCCGCACATTTCTGGACATTGTCACCCGCTTTCAGGGTCAAGGGCTTGTTGTCTTTGTCATGGTGGCATTCACCACAGGATACCTTATAATCCTCAGCGTGTTTTTTGTGTGTGAATTCGACAAATGAAAATTTAGGTGGGGTTTTTGTCCGTTTGGTGTAGGCATTGGTGTCCATTTTTACTGTGTCGAGAACCTTTGTTCCAGCGTTTAGGCCCGTTGCAATAAAAATCACGGCAATGCTTGCAGCCAAAAACCAAGTCAGCAATTTTTTGTTCATGATCAATTCTGCTCCTTTTTTAATTACGTTTTATTTTGCCTTTTTCCGGCAGTATTGACAAAAAAAACTGCCCGGGTATCTCCCTGTCCTTACGCTGGTATTTTTACACCCTAAATAAGGGGAAAGTCAATATAAAAGCAACGGGAATCAGATGAAGATCAGCTCTCTTCAGATTTATCAGCCTCGCTTGGAGTCTCGGTTGATTCGGTTTCTTCATCGGTTTCTAAAACCGGTTTTTTGCCGAATATCCGGGCGCCGATGATTCCGATTTCATATAAAATCATCAGGGGACCAGCCATGAGAAGCTGGCTGATAACATCGGGTCCCGGGGTCAGAATGGCCGCAACAATGAAAATGATGAGAATGGCGTATTTTCTGTTTTTTTGTAAGAAGGCAACGCTCACAAGGCCCATCCTGGCCATAAAGGACAAAACCAGAGGCAATTCAAAAATGAATCCAAAGGCCAGGAGCAGGGTTGAAGAAAAAGAGAGATATTCCTTCATGGACAACATAGCATGGATGGAATCCGTTGAAAATTCGAGGAAGAATTGGAACCCATAGGGAAAGGCGATGAAATATCCAAAAGAAGACCCCAGGATAAAGAAAATGATGGAAAGCAGGACAATGGGCAGAAAATATTTTTTTTCTTCCCTGTAAAGCCCGGGAGAAACAAACATCCAGAATTCATAGAAAAGCACCGGGGTGGCTATGACAATACCGGTAATTAAGGAAACCTTCAGATAGGTGAAAAACGCCTCGGGGAGGCCGGTAAAAATCATCTGGGTATTTTTGTTATCCCCAATGGCTTTGATAAGGGGCGCGGTCAGAATATCAAACAGTTTTTCCTTGAAAAAATAGGCGCTGCAAAATCCGATGCCGATGGCAATGGCGGATCGGACCAGGCGGTCTCTCAGCTCACTCAGGTGTTCCGTAAAAGGGCTTTTTTCTTCGGTACTCATAGGGATTTAATTTTTGACGTTACCGGCAAGATCCGCAGGGGCTTTTCCGGGAGAGGGGTCAACGGGCGCAGGATCTTCTTTGGTTTCCGGGGGATCGGCAGCGGTTTGGTGATTGGCCGATGAAACCGGTTCTTCTTTTGTATTGGCTTCTTTCAGGATATCTTTCAGATCCGTCTTCGGCAGGTTGATGTCCTTGATATCTTTAACGGTTGTTTCCACATCTATGCTGCGCTTGAAGTCCTGGGCTGCTTTTTTAAATTCGCCCATGGCCCGGCCCAAGGTTTTAGCAAGGTCAGGCAGTTTTTTAGGCCCGATGACAATGAGGGCGATGGCAAGGATTAATAAAATTTCAGGCATTCCAAGACCAAACATGGCGTTTTAGCTCCTTTAAGAAATTTGCCGGTCATATCAAGCTATGTCATTTACACTGAATAATCCTTGCCTGTCAAGAAAGGATATTGGGCGATCAGGGTTTGGGTTTGCGCTTAAAGGGCTTTCTTCCTGTCGGCTTCGGCTTTTTGAGATAAATTTTTTTCCGGCCCTCGGGTAAATCTTTTTCAAGGGCTTCGGAGGGATATTCACACTCAATTTTATACCCGAGGACCTTTTCGATCTCCGGAATGAAAAAGGAACTGGATTCATCGGCAAAGCTGATGGATATCCCGGAGGCTCCGGCTCTTCCCGTGCGGCCGATCCGGTGAATATAATGGTCGGGCTCATTGGGAAGATCATAGTTGATCACATGGCTGATATTTTCAATGTGCAGGCCCCGGGCAGCCACATCGGTGGCCACCAGAAGATTGATTCTGCCGGCTTTAAAATTTTCCAACACCTTGAATCGTTTATCCTGGGGGATATCACCGGAAAGCACACTGCACTTCTGATTGTAGCGTTCGAATTCCGATGCCAGAAATTTGGCCGTATCTTTCCGGTTCACAAAAAGGATGACCCGGGTGAGGTTTTCGCTGGTGATCAGGTTATACACATGCTTGAATTTGTCGGATTCCGTTGTGATATAAACGATCTGCTGCACACTGTCCGCTGCCGTCTGTTCCGGGTCGATCTCGATCTGGACGGCATTGTCGGTGGTCCAGGTCTGGGCCAGCCGTAATACTTCCGGGGTCAGGGTGGCTGAAAAAAACAGGGTCTGCCGTTGGCTTTTATGGGGAGTGGTGAGGATGATTCTCCGGACATCCGGGATAAATCCCATATCCAGCATCCGGTCCGCCTCGTCAATGACAATGATTTCAACCTTGGAGGTGTGGATCAGTTTCTTATCCATGAAATCCATGAGGCGGCCCGGCGTTGCAACGATGACATCCACAGGGGAGGACTTGAGCGCTGTCTGCTGTTCATGGTATCCGGTCCCCCCATAGATTCCCAGTATTTTAAAGCGGGTGTATCGGGCAAGGGCCTTAAAATCCTTTTCAATCTGGTGGACCAGTTCCCGGGTGGGGGCGAGGATGAGGGCCCTTGGGGTTCCGTTCGCATTTGTTTGAGGTGCTTTGAAAAAGGCGGCCAGGATGGTAATAATAAAACTGGCGCTTTTGCCGGTTCCTGTTTGGGCCTTGGCCGTGGCATCTTTCCCCTCAAGGGTATGGGGCAGAAGCTTGGCCTGGACAGGGGTGCAATAATTAAACTTCAGATCCGCTATGGCATGGAGGATACTGGAGTGGAGCCCCAGATCATGAAACCGGGTTTCCCCCGGCTTGGGCTCCACCTGAAAATCAAGGGGAGACCATTTTTTTTTCTGAGGCCTTGGGGGGCGTTTGGGAACGGGGTCCGCCTTTGGAGGAGGCTCAGGTTCGGGTGTATGGACAGATGGAGCGGGCGGTTTGCGTTTAAAAAGGGTCTTTAAAAATAATAGAAATTGTTTCAATCGGTTCTTTCTTTTTCTGTTAAAAATGAATAGCCTGTCTGTAATCAGATGGTAATTAACAGACAGGCTTGGATTTGTGAAGCTAAAATTGTAAAATCATCAAAATTATCCTCCGGCCACCAGGGGAAGCCGTTCTATTTTGGAATCATCCCGGACCCTTGTCTGTGAGAATTTCGGGCTGGACACAAGCTTTCCGTTCAGGCGGACCACAGAACAGAATTCACTATCTTTAAGGCCCTGCAAAAGAGAGGCAAGGGTCATGGATTCAGACCAGGGAATTTTTTTTCCATCCACCTCAATCACGCTTTATTCAACCCCATGGCTCTTCAATATCGCAATAACATCCGGGAAATCGATCTTCAGCCGCTTGACGGTCTCCACGGTGGGAATGCCGTCTTTAGTCCAGCCCCGGCGCTCGTATACGGCATCTTTGAGCTTTTCATACTGATCTTCTCTTTTTTTCCGCAGGGCAGACAATTTTTCTTGGGTATCCATGCAGGTGATGTCAAAGCCGTATTTATCCTTGAGCTGCCCGTCATACCTTTCTTTTCGGGATTCATATTCTTCCGCGGTCACAGGACCCACGGCCCGGTAAGGCAGGGTGTCGTGCTCCCTTGTGCCGAACCCCATCTTCAGGTTGAAGACCCTCTGGAAATTATAGACGGCCTCACTCATGGAGATGAGGTCTTCAGGACGTGTTTTCCGGCCCGTGACGGAGCTGAAGAGGTCGGCGTACCAGCCCACATGCTTCATCACTTTGGCCGGTCCGCCGTTTTTTTATTGTCTTCAGGAACAATATCGTTCCAGGGAAGTTTGCACAGACCGCAAAGCCCGAACCAGGTTCTGAACATGGGGAACCAGTGCAGGGCCTCGGCTTTGTTTTCAAAGGTCGGCATGAAATTGTGGACCATATCCAGAAAAATCAGCCAGGCTTCATCGTGCTGGGGCCCTTTCAGGGCAAGACCGTAGCCGCCCTGCTGGGCCAGGGATTCCTTGGTAATATATTCCGAGAATTCCAGGCCCTTGGATTCCATGCCGATGTCCTGCATAAAGGCCGGGTCCGCGCCATAGTCCCTGGCAAAGATAATTTTCATATTCCGGATGCCCTTGCCGACAATGGCCCCGAATCCCTCCCCCCTGGCCATCTGATGAATAATGGCCAGGGCATTGAACCGGTTGCCGAAGCTCAAATCCATGCCCCCGGTGTGGTCTTTGGTGATGAGGCCGTTTTCAAAGCATTCCATGACAAAGCCAAGGGAGGTGCCGACGGAAATGGTGTCAATGCCATAGGCATCACAATAGAAATTGATTTCAAGAATGGTCTGGGCATCGAAAATGCCCAGGTTTGACCCGCAGCCGGCAATGGTCTCATATTCCGGACCATCGACAAAAACCTTTTTGCCCTGGTAGGGACCCGTAAACGGAGAGAAATCTTTGACGCCGTGGGCACAGGCCACGGCACACCCCCTCCAGCACCCGTCATACCCCTTGTCAAAGATGTGCTCATAGATTTCTTCGCCGATGACCCTGCTTTCAGGATGGGAACCGAATTTGAAATTATGGACCGGCAGACAGTCATGGTCGTTCATGATGGGAACCAGGTGAGTGGTTCCGACCAGGGCCATGCGGTTCTGCCTTGGATCCAGCTCATGGATTTCTTTTGCATGATGTTTGGTCACAATTTTGAGCGCCTCAAGGTCGGCAGGATTGTTGGATTTCATTGAAACGGCGCCATACCGGGCAACAACGGCCTTGACCCGCTTATCGGCAAAAACCGTTCCGATTCCCCCTCGGCCGGCTGCTTGTAGCGGACCCTTTTTCGCCCGGCATCCCACCAGGAAAAATTCAGACATCCGAAAAAGGTATGCTCGGCACCGGGACCTGCCGTTACCACAGAGACATTGACGGGTTTTTCCGGATCAAAATGCCGGGTCAGTTGGTCGGATAATTCATAGGAATCCCGGGGCAGGTTTTCAGCCTTAAAGATTTTTATTTTATTTTCAATTCCATCGATGAGGATGACCGTGTCGGCGGTTGCCTTACCGTCAATCCGGAGGACGTCAAAGCCGGAAAATTTTTTATAAGGCCCGAAATATCCCCCGACGTTGGAATCAATGGGGGCACCGGTCAAAGGGGAAATGGAGGTGACAATGCTCTTTCCCCCGCCCGGATAGCCGGGAGTCCCGCCAAGGGGCCCGGATGAGATGCAGACGGCGTTTTCAGGGTCGTTCCACCGGGTTTTTCCGGAAACGGAATTCCACAAAAGCCAGAGATCATACCCCTTTCCACCGATGAATGTCTGTTTGATTTTTTCATCAATGGGATGAATGATAATGTCATTTGAATTCAGATTGATGCGAAGGGACTGATCCGTATATCCTTTTTTCAGCTCTGCTTTTTCATAGGAGACGGATTTAATCTCTTCCATGTGAAAGTCGCACATATTTTTACTCCTTGGCTAGATACCCTTTGAAAAATTGGTGATGCACCTTGACCCTGATGGTGATGATTGTATACTTTATTTTCCGGTTTAAGTATAGAATCAAGCCGGAAATGAAACGGCCATAAATGGTTAAACCATTAATAGCCCATCCAGCCGCAGATGTCAATCCACGGGATGGAAATTTAATCAGGCTAAATATTCAAAAAAACTTGACATTTTGCAGTGTTCGGGGTTAAGCAGGGGATCATGGAAACAAGAGAATCATGGAAAAAAGGGAAACTCAATGTTCATTTTGGCCAATTTTTTTGACGCTATCGCCGGAGTACTGGGCTGGGCCCTCGATATTTATATGTGGATCGTGGTTGCCGGGGCGGTCCTGTCATGGGTAAGCCCCGACCCCTATAATCCTATCGTCAGGTTCATCAACAATGCCACCGAACCTGTTTTCCACCAGATCAGAAAGAGACTTCCCGTAAATTTCGGAGGGCTTGACATCTCTCCCATCATTGTAATTTTAGCGATTTATTTTCTTCAGAGATTTGTTGTGAACAGTCTTCATGGGCTGGCGCGGGCAATGGCATAATAAAAAGCGAGGTAGGTTTTATGGGAATCACACCACTGGTGGTTAAGCAGAAAGAATTCACGACAAGGTTCAGGGGGTTTGATGTTCAGGAGGTGGATCATTTTCTTGAAGATGTGGGCAGAGAACTGGAGCAACTGAATCATTCCATCCAGACCCTCCATGAAGAAAATCATCGGCTCAACCTGGAGAATCAAGGCTATCGGAAAAGAGAAAATTCCATGAAAAATGCCATGATTCAGTCCCAGAAAGTTCTGGATCAGATGAAGGAGAATGCAAAGAAATCCTCCGAAATCATCATTGCCAATGCTGAAGTTGAGGCCGAAAAGATACTGAACCGGGCCCATAAAAGGCTCTCCCAACTCCATAGCGACATTATTGAGCTGAAGCGCCAACGGATTCAGCTTGAAATGCAGATCAGTGCGGTTCTTGAAACCCATTCGAAAATGCTTGAAATGACCAAGGAAGAAAATAAGGCTGCCGACGAAACAGATTCCACCTTGAAATTTTTAAAGCAGGCCTAATCTGACAAAACTTAACTAAAAAGGGCATTGGCAATGGCTGAAATTGATGCTTTTTTTAAGCTGATGCATGAGCAGGGGGCCTCGGACCTCCATCTGTCTTCAGGACAGCAGCCTGCATTACGGCTTCATGGCGATATCCAGCGGATTAAATACGACATCCTCACCAGTGACAAATTGCGGGGCCTCCTGTATGAAATCACCTCCCAGGAGAAGATCAAGACCTTTGAAGAAACCGGGGATGTGGATTTCGGCTATGAGATTCCGGGACTGGCGCGTTACAGGGCCAATTATTTCATGCAAAAGAACGGAATTTCCGCGGTTTTCCGCGAGATTCCCTCTGAAATACTGACAGCGGAGCAACTGGGACTTCCGCCGGTTATTTCAAAACTGGCGGAGCTGCCCCGGGGGCTTGTCCTTGTGACGGGACCCACCGGGTCCGGAAAATCGACCACCCTTGCCGCCATCATCGACCAGGCCAACAAGATCAGAAAAGACCATATCATCACGGTTGAAGACCCCATCGAATTTGTCCACAGGAGCCAGAACTGTATTGTCAGCCACAGGGAAGTCGGCCAGCACACCAATACTTTTTCATCCGCGCTCAGGGGGGCCTTGCGTGAGGACCCCGATATTATCCTCGTGGGTGAGTTAAGGGATCTTGAAACCATCTCTCTGGCCATTGAAGCCGCGTCAACCGGGCATCTGGTGTTTGGGACCCTTCATACCTCCAGCGCCGCGAAAACCGTGGACAGGATTATCGAGGTTTTTCCGTCCACGGAGCAGGCCCAGATACGTTCCACCCTGGCCGACGGGTTGCGCGCCATTATTGCCCAAACCCTGTTTAAACGGATTGATAAAAAGGGCAGATGTGCAGCCCTTGAAATTCTGGTGGCCACACCCGCGGTAAGAAATCTGATCCGTGAAGCCAAAACCCATCAGGTCCCGTCCATGATTCAGACGGGAAAGCAATATGGCATGCAGTTGCTGGACGATGCCATCATGAATTTATACAAAAAAGGATGGATCAGTGCAGATGCGGCTTACGGCAAGGCCAACAACAAATCCTTATTCAGATCCTTTTTAAAAAACCCGCCGGCCGATTTTACCGAGGCTTAGACCGTCTTTAGAGAAACCAAAAGGAAAGCGGCATGAGAAAACAACAGATTGATCACATCCTGTCAAAAATGCTGGACTCCCATGATAATGTTCAGATCTGAATTTTACCCCGGGAAAGCCCCTGCAAGTGGAAAGCTCCGGGCAACTGGTTCCCGTTAAAATTGACCCTGACTTTAAGGTGTTAACCCCTTTTCAGACGGAAATCATTGCCCTGAATCTGATCAATAACAGCCGGAAGCTGATGGAAACGCTGATCAGAGAGGGGTCCTGCGATTTGTCTTATCAGCTTGGAAATAAGGCGCGGTTCCGGGTGAATATTTTTTCAAGATCAGCACGGTATTCCATTGTGCTGCGGAAGCTTGAAACTCAAATTCCCACCATTGAGGAGCTGGGTCTTCCCAGGGCCTTTCACAGGATGGCGGAAGAAAAGAACGGCATCATCTTTGTGACCGGGGCGACGGGCTCCGGTAAAACCACATCCCTTGCCGCACTGCTGGATAAGATCAATGAATCCAAATCGGTTCATGTCATCACCCTTGAAGACCCCATTGAATATCAGCATCCCCAGAAAAAATCCACATTCAACCAGAGGGAGCTGGGCGCGGATTTTGATTCCTTTGCAAACGGACTGAGGGCTGCTTTGCGCCAGGCCCCGAAAGTCATCCTGGTGGGTGAGATGCGGGACAGGGAAACCGTTGAAATCGGCCTTTCAGCAGCAGAAACCGGCCATCTGGTCCTGTCCACCCTGCATACCGTGGACGCAGGGCAGACCATCAACCGTGTCCTGGGTATGTTTTCCACGGAAGAAGAAAAGCAGATCCGGATCAGGCTGGCCGATACCCTTCGATGGGTCTGCTCCCAGAGATTGCTGCCGAAAATCGGCGGCGGCAGAGTCGCCGCCTTTGAGATCATGGGAACCAATCTGAGGGTAAAAGATTCCATCCTCCACGGAGAATCCGAGGGAAAAACCTTTAATGATATTATTACGGCGGGAAAACCCCAGGACATGGTGTCCTTTGACGAGTATATCATCTCTCTTTATGAGGAGGGCAAAATCAGTGAGAACATTGCC
The DNA here is from genome assembly GCA_012031875.1 of Desulfobacula sp. Classification (GTDB taxonomy): domain Bacteria; phylum Desulfobacterota; class Desulfobacteria; order Desulfobacterales; family Desulfobacteraceae; genus Desulfobacula. Next base: position 8,127 of record JAAUSZ010000044.1, on the reverse strand, counting down.
GCTTCCTATGCATCGCGAAAGGATATTGTCGGCCGCGGACTTGATTCGATAAAGAGTTCCCGGGGCGAGACCACATCAAAGATTGATTCCCTGGAAATTGATCATGGATATAAAGGAAAGTGATCTTTATGAACATCACCTGCCATAACTGCCATACAAAATTGAATATTCCGGATGAAAAGCTGCCCAAAGACAAGGAATCGACGCTCATCTGCCCCAAATGCAGGGAAAAGATCCAGGTTCCGGCCGCGCCCAAACCCCATGAAACTATGGAAGAGACAAAAAAACCGGCCCCTCAGCGGCGGTTTGAAGACCGGCTGAATGCCCTGATATGCAGTGACCGGGCCGAATTAAAACAAAGGACGGTCTCGGTTCTGAATCAGATGGGATTAAACGCCGAAGTTGCTGCCGATATGAGGGAGGCGTTAAGTAAAATGGAATACAATGCCTATCACCTGTTGATCCTGGAGGATGATTTTGATCCGGATAATCAGGGGACAACGGGGATTATCGGCAGGCTGAGCGCCGTTGACATGTCTTTAAGGCGCAGGATCTGTATGGTGTTGATCAGCCGGAAATTCAACACCAATGATGATATGGCGGCCTTGCATTCAAGTGTAAACAATGTCATCCATAAGGAAGACACCCGTCATATGGAAGCGTTTTTATCCAAAGCCCTGGCAGATCATAAAAATTTATATTCAATTTATAACGAGTCCCTGAAGCTGGCCGGAAAAGCTTAGGGGGTTGAAACAGGATTGTATGGCCCGGTACTGGTATGAACCCCTGACGTTTTCCGAGTGGTTCAAAAGGATATTTTCTTTTCTCAATATGGCCTTGTTCATACTGACGGCGGTATTTGTTTTTTCCGAATTCAGATTTGACTGGTTCGAGAAGCTTGCAGGCTCCTATTTGGTTTCCACCAACGCCCTTCGCCCTGAAACCGGTGTGGTCTGGGAAACCGGAAAACAAACCACCAATGCCCATGAATCCCTGAAGACCATTGTCAATAAAAAAGAGGATATCCGGCAGAATGTCAATAAGGCCGGCTCTTTTTCAGAACTGGTATCCAGCCTGCTGCCGGGAGAATGGGTAACACTGGAAAAACAGCAGTTTAAATCCCTTTATCTCAGCCTTGAAAAATCATCATCCATGAAGATCATTGATCCGGCAAGTCTGGTATGGCTGCTCAACGGCACTGCCCTTGACAGGATTTTCTGCGAGGGGATTCAGGGCGGGATAAAAATATTTTTTATTGATTCGGAAAACAGGGTGATAAAGGAGATTGAACTCCAAAAGGAAGAAATCGTTGAAATCGAAAATTCAGACAAGCCCGTTTCCGGAGTCCTGACGGACATGAACGGATTCCAGGGCCGCATTTACCCGGCCCAGGTTTTTTTTGACGCCTTGCTGAAATTGCCCGCGGAGATCATTCCCGATCTGATGGTGAGCCCGGAAGCCCTGCTCAGAAACGAGGGCAAACTCAACCGGGTCGGAATCTTTAATGAGGCCGTAAACGGATATATCAAGCTGGGCTTTGAATTTGAGGCGCCGGGGGGAAATCAGATCGTGTTTCTGAAGGGCCGTGAATGGGCTGTCTGGCAGTTGAGCCTGAATCTTAAAGGAGAGGGGAATTGAACCTTTTTTTAAGGATTTCGGCCATTGTCCGGTTTTGTTTTTTTACGGGACTGATCCTTATTTCCCTTGGATGTCTTTCAGGGATGTTTCTGGTCTTTCATATGGTCAAGGACCTTCCGAAGCTGCCGTCTCCCCTGAGTAAAATCATCGAAACCCCCCAGACCCGGATTTATGCCTCAAACGGCCAGGTTCTGATCAGCCTGGGCGAAAGGCAGGCGGTTTCCTTGGACATGGTATCCAAGAATTTCATTCATGCCATCCTGGCAACGGAAGACCATCTTTTTTTCGGACACCGAGGCATCAATAAACTCAGAACCTTAAAGGGACTTTTTGTCACCCTGACATCCCCTACCGGAAAAGTGGAAGGGGCCTCCACCATTACCCAGCAACTGGCTAAAAACCTGTTTTTCAGTTTTTGAGAAAACCTATACCCGGAAAACTGAAAAGAACTTCTTGTGTCCTTTCAGATCGAAGCTTCCAGCACAAAGGAAGAGATTTTACAAACCTATATCAACCAAATCCATTTTGGAGCCGGGGCCCAGGGGGTGGAAAGGGCCGCCCGGGTTTTTTTCGGAAAAACAGCACTGGATTTAACGCTGCCCGAGGCTGCACTGCTTGCCGGGCTCCCGAAATCCCCGACCAATTATAATCCTTTCCGCCATTATGATCTTGCGCTCAAGCGGCGGGACCTTGTCCTCAGCAGAATGGTTCAGGCCGGTTTTATCTCGGCGCCCGAAGCAAGGGAGGCCATGCTGACAAAACCTGAACTCCATCATGAACAGTCCGACTCCAGAACCGGCAGCTATTTTCTGGATGCCCTGATCAGCGAGCTGGTTTCAAAATACGGGGAGGATGTGGTGTACCACGGCGGGATAAGGGTCTATGCCACCATGGATACGCGGCTTCAGGCTTATGCCCATCAGGCCTTGAAGAAAGGGCTTGAAAATCTCGATACGATGATAGGGGTCACCGATGGTGATGCAGATCATCCCCAGGGCGCCATCGTCTCCATTGATACGGGGTCCGGGGCCGTCAAGGCCATGGTCGGCGGAAGGGACTACTACGAGAGCGAATTCAACCGGGCCACAAAGAGCAAAAGACAGCCAGGAAGCGGGTTTAAACCCTTTCTGTATTATACGGCATTAAAAGACCTGGGATTTCACCCGGCCACCCTCCTGACGGACAAGCCTGTGATTATACCGGTCAAAGGAGCCGATGACTGGGAGCCTAAAAATTTCAGCAAAACTTTCATGGGCCGGATGATTCTAAAAAAGGCCCTGACCGAGTCCGTCAATACCATCGCCGCCCAGATGGTGGAAAAAGTCGGTCCCGGTGCCGTGATCCGGACAGCAAAAACATGCGGAATTGAAAGCCCGTTGCAGGAGGTTTATTCATTGGCGCTGGGCACCTCAAACGTTACCCCCTATGAAATGGCCGCGGCTTATTCGGTTTTTGCAACGCTCGGGGTAAGGCACGAGCCGTTTTTATTCTGGCGGGTTGAGGATGCTTACGGCCGGATTATTTTTGAACATATCGTCCAGGAAAAGAGAGTTCTGGACCCCGCCATTACCTATCAACTGGTGGACATGATGAAATCCGTCATTGATACCGGTTCCGGGAAATCAATCCGGCAACTGGGGTTTCACCGGGCCGCGGCGGGAAAAACGGGAACCACGGACAGCTTCAATGACGCATGGTTTACGGGTTTTACCCCCACGCTGTGTACCTCTGTCTGGACCGGATTCGACAAGGAGAGAAAGCTTCTGGATACCCACAGTGTCGGCATTACCGGAGGAAGAGGGGCTGCGCCCATATGGGCTGATTTTATGATGAATGCCATGGGTTCTGATCCGGAGAGGGATTTTCCGATTCCCGACAATGTCCATTTCGAGACAGTGGATACGGTCAGCGGGTGTGCTCCGGAAGGGCAGGGGGGCGGCCGCGAAACCATGCGGGTTCCCTTAAAGACGGAACAGCAATTATGCCGGGATAAAGAACAATGATTTGGATACTCAGAAATATTGGTGTTCGCCTCTGGATCACCACTCTTTTTTTTATTCCGCTGGGGTTTTATCTCATGCCCTGGATCACCACCCTTTTCCCGGACATCAACCCGGCTTGGATCTTATTGGCCATGATGGCCGGGTTTATCCCGGTGCTGGGGCTTTTGCTGGATATGGCCGGGAAAAACGCGGTGACCAGCCTTATCAAAGAGGGCCAGGCATGGGAGAGGGCCGGAATCAACACCAAGGCCGAAAAAAAGTATAACAGGGCCTTAAGACTCTATGATACCTTTCTTTTCGGATTGTTTTCAGCAAGACGGACAACCCGGAAAATACTGGCCGCGCTTGCAAGATTCAAACTGAATACATCGGTTGGAAATGAGAATTTTAACCTGGCCGCGGCCATGTATTTAAAAATGAATCCCGGCGATGAGGCCATGGCGGAACGCTGGCTTCAGCAGGCGCAAAAATCCCGGAGGCTCAATACCCTTGATCAGGAGATCCTGACCCTGCTTGCTGAAACCTATTATTCCCATAAAGCATTGTCTGCTTTGTTGGCGGATATTTTCCAGAAATCCGGAAGAAGGGATTATGCTGCCAAAAATTTTATCCCCCGGAGCAGAGGCCCCCTTCATTTGCAAAGGCTTACCCGAAGACCATCGGCTCCGCGCTTGCCGAGCCGGGCGAAACCCTTCAAAAGCAAAAGCCCTATTCCCCGCCCAAGGTAAAACCGGCCGGAAAAGTCCGGGTAAAAAAGAAGATGGAGATTGGACCATACCTTCATGGGATTTCAAAAGGTGCAGGAGCCCTCATCCAAACTGCAATCTGCCTTGCCGGATCTTTTTTCAGCTTTCTGAGGGTATCGGTTCACCGGGTGTATGGATTTGTAAAAGAGCATGAAAGAGTCCAATTCTATTTAAAAACAGGGGTTCTGGGGATTGTTTCCATCGGCCTCATGGTTTTTATCATCAATACTGTGTCCCATATGGTTAAACCCAGCCCCGCCCCGGCTGAAAAAATAGTGGAAAAAACGGAAATTCCTGTGGTCAAACCTTTCACCATCCAGGTCTCCGCGTATTTGAAAAAGGAGTTTGCCGACAATTATGTGAGCAACCTGAAGAAAAAAAAACATTGAGGCCACCGTGAAAAAGGTGGATGGCGGGGGAAAGACCTGGTTTGTGGTCCGGGTTTCCGAATTTGCAGACAAAAAAAGCGCTGACAGCTATGGCCGGCAATTAAAGGATCAGAGAATCATTGATGATTTTTTTGTCACCAACAAATAGGCCGGGAGCCTGAACTCTTCCCGGCTTGGATCCCTGCGGATTAAAAACTGATCACCTTGTCGGCCAGTTGCATGGATGTGACCACATCCAGCATATTGGTGGTTTCCCCGACTTTTTTATCTTCCAGAAGGTTAAAATGCGTCAGACAGGCGCCGCACACCAGAAGACTCACACCGGAGGATTCTAAGGCAGCCAGTTCATCAAGGATGACAGATCCTTTCACAGCCAATTTTACCCCGTCATTGACCATAACAATGCGCCAGAGGTCGCTTCCCATTTCCTTCAGGGTTTTTATAAAATTGACCATGAGTTTTTGCCCCAGGTCGTCATCTCCTTTGCCCAAATTCCGGGAAGAGATCATGACGAGAATTTTCTGATGGTCGGATTTTCCCTTTATTTTTGTCAATCCGGGAGTCCCTTCAAGTTTTTTTGCTTTTTCAGGAGCCCTTTGGCCGGAAATTGTTGAAAATCGGCCCTGAGAGTCAACGGAAACACTGAATCCCTGAAAGCTCAGAAACCGGCTGACATTTTCAACAGCCGCATCATTGTCTACCATGACGTCAATCTCAACGGCTGCCACAGCCTCCAGGTATTCTTTTGTTTTCAGCACGGCGCCGGGCATTGCAGGGACCTGCAATCAATAATTTTTTTAGCCATACCGCACTCCTTTTTTAGCTATGTGTGACTGAATATTATGAAGTCTTCCATTTCCAGTCAAATCGCAATATCCAATATGAATCCGGATGGGTATTGAAAATCCGGATATTGGTCAGGCAGGCCTGTTCAAAACCGGTAATGAAAAAGATTTGACAGCAAAGATCAGATATGGAACTATTTTTACGAATGCCACTTACAATATATTGGTAAAAGGAGACGCCATGATCATTATCTCGAATGTCACTTATCCCCCTGAAAGCACCAAGGAAATTGCACGGCGCTATCTTAAGGCGCCTGTTCTGCCTGAGTTTCTGACCAAAAGAGGTCCCTATGTTTCTTCCAGCATGACAGGGGGTATGAATTCCATTACATTTTATGAGCTGGACAACAGCAGGCTGGCGGAAGGGCTAAAGGCCATCGGGGAAAGTCTGGCCATATATTTTGGTGTGCCGGGCTATAAATACGACCTGAAACCCTATTTTGAACTTGAGGAGGGTCTGGCTATTCTCGGTCTTTAATCATTCTTTTTGCTGTTGCCCAGGCACAGATGCGTTCAAATTCCCTGAATCTCCATTTGGCTGGGAATTCAAGGCATTGGCGGGGTTTGACGGCATTGATGCGGCAGCCCTCATCCGTCAGGAAGATACATTCACCATCCGCCTTTTCCTTTAAGGATAAACCCAGCCTGTCCCTTGTCAGAATCGTGAAGGCTTCAATGAACTGACGGACATCCATTAAAAGAAAATCCGCAATCGCGTCGGCCTCATTTTTTTCAAGCCGGACATATCCTTCCTGCCGGCAGCAGGCGCCGCATTTGAGACATTTGAACTGTGACAGGTCCGGCAAACTCATATCTTTGCCAAGGTTTGGGAACAGGTTTCATTTGAGAAGACAGGAGGACCGGCGCAAGCATCAGGGCCTTCCTCAAGTATCGAACGAATAAGCGCCTGCGGGGTCTGCCTTTTCCTGGAGAGCCTGGCCCGGCCGTTTTCAATCACAACCTCCGCGGGCATGGGGCGAAGGTTGTAGACCCCGCCCATGGCATAGCAATAGGCCCCGGCATCGTTGACGGAAAGGAGGTCTTTCTCCCTGATTTCACTGATAAGTCTGTTTTCGGCAAACAGATCCCCTGTTTCACAGATATTCCCGCAGATATCATATTCCATCTTTTCCCCCTTTGGATTGCTGATGTTCTCAATATGGTGATATGCATTGTAAAACATGGGGCGGATCAACTGGGGAAACCCTGAATCCGTTCCGCAGATGGTTTTTTTGCAGTTTTGTTTTATGGTATTGACCTCAACCAGAAGGCATCCCGCCTGTGCCGTAAGAAATTTTCCCGGCTCAAAACAGAGCCCGAGTTTTTTACCATAGAGATCACAGAAGTCTGAAAATAAGGCAATTATGTCCTGTCCCATAAGCTTATAATCCATTTCCGGCTCATCCGGGCCATAGGGTACCTTAAACCCCCCGCCGAAATCAAGGAATTCAAGGTCGGGGAAATTATGTTTTGCGGCAACGGACATGATGTTTTTCATTGAATTCATGATGGAATCCGGCTTGACCAGACCTGAACCGGTATGCTCATGGAGCCCGATAATTTTAAGTCTGTATTTCCGGACAATCCAAAGGGCCCTGTCCACATCTTCAAGAAGGATCCCGAATTTTGTCAGATCCCCGCCGGTTTTGATTTTCTCGTGCTCCCCATCCACGACATCCGGGTTGAAGCGAAGGCAAAGCCGGGTTCCCGGATATTGAACCGCATATTTTTCAAGGCGGGACAAGGACCCGATATTCATGAGGACCCCTGTTTTCATGACCTCATCCACTTCAGCGTCTTTCATATTATTGGCCGTATAGATAATCCGGGAAATATCAAATCCGCAGGCCGCGGCCAGGTATAAATCCCCGGGGCTGACCGCGTCGATGCAGGCCCCAAGGGATTGCAGGAGCCTTAAGACATCCGGATTGTAATTGGCTTTCATGGCATAATAAACTTTCAAGTGCGGCCAGGGGAAGGCGTCTTTAAAATATTGATACCTTTCTCTGATCCGGTCCAGATCATAGACATAGGTGGGGGTGCCATAGGCTTCTGCAATTTTTTCCCGCATCCGGGGTGTAAGGGCCATGATGATCTCCGATAGGATATTGACTGATAGAATAATAGTTCAAAAAATTTTAAAAATCAAGAATAAAATTCTTAATAATGCTTAAAATAATAAATTATTATCTGTATTATTTTAATTTATAAGAACAAATTGATATTGGGTCTTGAAAGGGTTTCCGGGTTGGATTCAAAGATTGAGGCCAGGTTTTCTCTGATATCCACCAGGGTTTCAGCGGAAACAAGTTTTTTTAGCAATTGATGCCCGAATTTAAAATTGGCGCAGAAATAGGGGGCATATTTTTTGAAAAGCCTGACTGAAAAAGGCTCATTAAAATGTTCAGGAAGGATATGTGAAAAATTTTAACGCGGTTTTATAATAGATATCATTCCGGGAAGAAAATGATTGGTCCACTGGCTGAACAGCCAGGGCCTCGCCACC
>JAAUSZ010000221.1 GCA_012031875.1 Desulfobacula sp. | reverse complement strand
GGGTAGTCCGTGAAGGCTTTGCCGAACTTCTCGTTCACCAGGGTCATGAACCGGTACATATGGGTGCTTTTGATCCGCTCTTGCGAGGGCTGCCACAATCGTTTTGCCATGGGGGGGTCTCCCTATTCATAGAGAACTGCGAGTATGGTCGCTTTTTCTGTTTTTGCCGTAATAAAATGGGAGGAGGTGGACAGGTAATAGGCGCTGTCCCCGGGTTCTAGATCATAGGTGTCGCTGCCTAGGCTCAGATGAACGATCCCTTCCAGGACAAAGATGAATTCTTCCCCGTTATGAATGGAAATTTCCTTGTCCGGGGTGCTTTCCAGTTGCACAATCAGGGCTTCCATATGCCGTCCCTGGACCTCCGGGGCAAGGCTCATATAGGAATAGACATTCTGCTTGCCCGTGGCGGAGCTGGAGCGGGAAACCGGTTTTCTTTCATTTTTTCGCGTAATGGAATAGAGCTTGCTCCCCATTCCGGAAACCAGCCGTCCCACCGCGGCATCCAGGGCCTTGGAAAGCTTCATGACCGTGCCGAGCTGGGGTTTCTCCACCCCGTTTTCAATGTCGTTCAGACGTTCAACAGCAAACCCGGTGAGATGGGAAAGATCTTCGACGGAAATTCCCCTTTCCTCCCTGAGCAGCCGGATGCGTTTTCCCACATCGTCCGGGTCACCCTTTTCTCCCTCTTTGATATTGCCGGTCAGGTCTTCAAAATAATCCACATTGATATGAGGGATCGCGTCCTTTTTTTCCATAGCATCTCCTTTAGCGTCATTAAACGGGAAAACTCTGTCCTGGTTTTTCACCCATTTTTTCTTTCATCTTGGCCAGGCCGGGTCTGGCATAGTGCATATGGCCTTCCTTCAGGGTCCTGCCGTTGATGACGGCCTCGCTCCTGAGCCTTTTGCCCACGGTTTTTTCGAGCTGCCTGCCCAGCCACAGGATTCTGTCCACATCATACCCGTGTTCTATACCCATTTCATCGATTTGTACAAGGGTATCTTCCAGGCAGACCAGCCCTACATAGCGGGGGTCGTCATAATAATAATCCCCCGTGCCCTTGATGGGCCGGTCATCCAGGAAATTGGCCGGTTGGCCGCCCAGGCCGCCCAGGGTGGCTTCAAAATGAGCGATTCCGGCCTGGAGGGCCGCCAGGATGGAGGCGGACGCCACTCGTTTGGTTTCATGGAAATGGGCGATATGGAGGCGGGTGTCCGGGATCTCATCCAGGATCATGGAAAAATACCGGTAGACCTGGGCCGCCGAGGCTGAGCCGTCGTGGTCGGCGTGTTCAATATCCGACGCGCCGATGGACAGCCAGTATTTGGTGAATTCAACGGCATCCTTCAGGTCCGTGGCCCCGCCGATGGGGCTGCCCCAGATGGTGCTGACGGTTCCGCACATCTTGATGCCGGCATCGGAGCACTTTTTTATGCAGCGTTCGGCTTCTTTAAAATAATTGGGCAGGGTGGTGCCGGAATTGGCAAAATGGTGCTGCTCTTCCGTGGACACCATCATGAGCACCCGGTCCGGGCCAACGCCCCGCCTTTTCAGTTCAATGGCCCTGTCCACGGCCGACTCCCGGATGGTGATGGCGGTGAGGACCACATCTTCCATGTTGATGCCGCGTTTGGCGGCCTGGCCGGTAAATTTGTCGCTTCTCAGATGGGCCAGGAGGGCCTCGGCGTCCCTGAACTGGGGCATGCTTTTGGGGTTGCCCAGGTTGGTGACCTCAATATTCCGGCAACCGGCAAAGATCAGTTCCTCCAGATAGGTGATCTTGGCTTCCGTTGAAATGAATTTTTCCAGATGCTGGAACCCGTCCCGCACCGTGATGTCACCGATGGTGACCTTTTTGGGCATCCTTGGGAAAATTTTCCAGTAATCATATTCCGTCATGGGTTTCTCCTTTATCGTCTTGTCAAATCTTAAAATCTGAAATTTCCAAAGGTGGGCTCGCCCACAGGCCGGATATGGCTGACCTCAAAGGCCATGGCCAGCCAGTCCCGGATTTCGGAGAATTTCAACAGCCCGTCGTTTAAGAGCCGGGACGAGCAGAAGAAGGGGTGCAGTTCCCCCTCATATTTATCGATCATCTTCTGCTGGAACTCGTTGATCTCATCCGGTCCCATGGGGTTTCCCAGGGCTTTTCGCTTGGCTTCCTCAATGCTGAGGAGGACTCCGCCCGCGCTCTTCCCGCTCATGACCCCGGTCCTGGCCCTCATGGTGGAGAAAAGGAATCTCGGGCGATAGGCCCGGCCGCACATGCCGTAATTGGCGGCCCCGTTGTCCGGTCCGATGACGAGCTGAATCCGGGGCACCTGGGCGCAGGACACGGCCCTCACCATATCGGCCCCGTATTTGCCGATGCCGGCATGTTCCGATTCAGACCCGATCATGTATCCGGGGGAACTCTGGATAAAGAGCAGGGGGATTTTTTCATAGGAACAGCGCACCACCCATTCCGCCACTTTTTTGGCGCATTCGTGAAAGATGATGCCGGACCCGTTGGAAGCCACCACGCCCACGGGGATTCCCTTGATGCGGATTTTACCCACCAGGATATTGGAGCCCCGGCCCGGTGAGAAATCCTTTTTGTGTTCGATGAATTCCGATTCGTCGGCTAGGGCCTTCAGGACCTTCCGGCCGTCAATGCCGATATAGGGGGAAACGGGCAGGACATCATAGAGGGAATCGGAGGAGGGGTCCGGCTCCCTTTCTTCATAGCGGTGCAGATGGAGGGTCTGTGGTTTTGTGAGGGACAAAAGCTGCCTGGCCCGCGCCACCGCGTCGGCCTGGTCCCGGCAAAGATGATCGGCTCCGCCGGAAACCTGGGTATGGACCTTGGCCCCGCCCAGGTCTTCAGCGGAGATTTCTTCGCCCGTGGCCATTTTCACCAGGGGAGGGCCGCCCAGAAAGGAAAAGGACTGCTGGTCGATCATGATGGATTCGCAGGCCATGAAGACAATATAGGCCCCCCCGGCGGTGTTGCCGCCGGTGCTGATGGTGACCTGGCGAAGTCCCATGGCCGACATCCTTGCCATATTGTAAAAGATGGAGCCAAAATGCTGGTCATCGGGGAAGACCTCTGCCTGCATGGGCAAAAAGACCCCGCCGGAATCGGCGATATAGACGCAGTTAAGCCCGTTCTGCTCGGCAATGGCCTGGGCCCGCATATGCTTTTTCAGGGTGATGGGGAAATAGGTCCCGGCCTTGACCCGGCTGTCGCTGGCCATGATCATGGTCCAGTTGCCGTGGATCTTCCCGATGCCGGTGACGATGCCGGCGCAGGGCACATCTTCCACGTCCGGGTAATTCATGCCGAACCCGGCGATGGTGGAGAGTTCAAAAAACGCCGTGCCCGGGTCCGTCAGGTCCCGGATCAGATCCCGGGCCGGGCGTTTTCCCCGTTTGGCAAGGGTGTCCACGGCCTTTTGGCCGCCGGTTCCGCCGGCCTCCTGCCGTCGTTGTTCCAGTTTTATCTCTTCTGCTTCCCAGAAGGTGCGTTTATCGGTCATGGGGACTATTTTCCTTTATATTGCGGTTTTCGTTTTTCCCTGAAGGCGGTGAGGCCTTCAACCCGGTCTTCCGTGGGAATGGTGACCCGGTAGGCATTGGATTCAATGGCCAGGCCCGTGGCCAGGTCTGTTTCAATGCCCCGGTCAATGGCGTATTTGGCCATTTCAACGGCAATGGGGCCGGTCTCGGCGATCATGTCCGCCATTTTCAGGCATTCGGCCAGAAGGGTTTCCGGCGATGTGATTTTGTTGACAAGACCTATCTCCAGGGCTTCTTTGGCGTCCACCCGCCGGCCGGTGAAGATCAGTTCCTTGGCCTTGGCCACGCCGATGATTCTGGGCAGGCGCTGGGTGCCGCCCCCGCCGGGGATGATGGCCAGCCGGGTTTCCGTCAGGCCCATGGAGGCGGTCTCCGAGGCGATGCGGATATCCGAGGCCAGGGCCACCTCCGTGCCGCCGCCCAGGGCCACCCCGTTCACGGCGGAAATCACCGGCATGGGAAGGTTCTGGAGGGAGGTCAGCAGGTTCCGGATGGTCAGGATGAATTTTTTCACCTCATCCGGGGTCAGGCTGGCCCTTTCTTTCAGGTCGGCCCCGGCGCAGAAGGATTTATCCCCCTTGCCCGTGATGATGACGGTCCGGATATCCGTCCGGTACTGGAAGGAATCAATGGCGTCCCGCAGGGCGTACAAAAGTTCGAAATTGAGGCAGTTCATTACCTCGGGCCGGTTCAGGGTGAGAATGGCGGCCCGGTTTTTTTCTTCCGTCAGAAGCAGGTCGTGGCTCATGGTCGTCTCCTGGAAAATGGGGTCAGCATCCGATATAGCGTGAAATGACAATGCGCTGGACTTCCGAGGTGCCCTCGCCGATTTCAAGGAGTTTCTGGTCCCGGTAGAACCGTTCCACATTGTATTCCTTCATGAGGCCATATCCGCCGTGGATCTGGACGGCATGGTCCACTACCCGCGACATGACTTCAGAGCAATAGAGTTTGCCCATGGCCGCCTCTTTTTCAAAGGGCCGTTTTTTCCCTTTGAGCCAGCAGGCCTTGTAGAGCAGGTTCCGGGCGCATTCGATTTCCATGGCGCAGTCGGCCAGTTTAAAGGCAATGGCCTGGAATTTGGAAATGGGCTGGCCGAACTGCTCCCTTTCCCTTGCATATTTCAGGGCCAGGTCATAGGCCCCCTGGGCCCCGCCAAGGCCCATGGCCCCGATGGAAAGCCTTCCCCCGTCCAGGGTGGCCAGCATCTGGTGGAACCCGTCGCCTTTTTTGCCCAGGATATTGTCCTTGGGAACCCGGACATCGTCAAAATAAAGTTCAGCCGTATTGGAGGCCCGCCACATGAATTTCTTTTTCATGGGAACGGCCTTGAACCCCTTGGTCCCGGCTTCCACCAGGATGCAGGAGTATTCGGGTTTGCCGTTGCTTCGGGTGCCGGTGATGGCCTGGACCGTGACCCCCATGGTCATGTCGCAGGCGGCATTGGTGATGAAGATTTTGGAGCCGTTGATGACCCATTCATTGCCGTCCAGAACCGCCGTGGTCTTGCTGCCTCCGGCATCGGACCCGGCTGTGGGCTCGGTGAGGCCGAACCCCCAGAGGCCTTCCCCGGCGCAGAGCTTGGGCAGGTATTTTTGTTTCTGTTCTTCGGTCCCGAAATAATAAATGGGGCCGATGCCCAGGCTGTTGCCCGCCGCAACGGTGGCGGCCTGGGAACCGTCGATGCGGGCAACCTCTTCCACACCGATGATATAGGATATATAATCCATGGCCTGGCCGTTATATTTTTCAGACACAAACATGCCGAAAAGACCGATCTCTCCCATTTTCCGGGTCAGCTCGGGAGAAAATTCCTCTTTCTCGTCAAGCTCGCCGGCAACGGGGGCGATCTCTTTCAGGGCAAAGTGTCTGACTTCCTTACGGATCATTTCCTGCTCTTTGGTAAGGTCAAAATCCACCCTTCGCCTCCTTTATCTTACTGGTTAACTGGTTGGTTTTGCATATCTTTCCATCCGTGACGCCGCCCGGCAACCTTCAAAAACTGATCGAGCGCTCAGTCTATATCCGGATACTACAGTCAATGAAATATTTTTGTCAAATGTTTTTTCCAGGTTTTTTGTCCCGCGGTTGTGGGGAAAAGCCAAAAATTCAAAGGACTTCCTTTGATAAAGGCTTGACAAGCGAAGGAATCCGTGCCAAAAAAAACCATGACTGAGCGCTCGTTCAAGCCCGCTCTGTTTAACGGCCGGCAAGAAGAAAGGAGTGGCTGTTTGGGAAGACTCAAAAAAACACAGGTTCCCGTTGCCGAAATAGAGGTTCCGACCCAGATCAAAAACCCCGAACTCGTGCGGGAAAGACGGCGCAAGATCATTGATTCCACCGTCAAGCTCTTTGTGGAACACGGATACCACAAGACCACCACCCGGATGATCGCCAGGGCTGCCGATTTTTCCATCGGCTCCTTATACGAATATGTCAGCTCCAAGGAAGACCTGCTGTATCTGGTCTGCAAGACCATCCATGAAGAAGTCCAGGATGCCGTTGAAAAGGCCCTGGCCGGTACGGACAGGGGAAAGGAAAGGCTGGCCCGGGTCATCCGTCAGTATTTTTATGTCTGCGACGGCATGGCCGACCATATCCTTCTCATGTACCAGGTGACCCAGTTCCTGCCGGGAAAATGGAAGGCCCAGGTGCTTGAAAACGAATTGAATATCACCCAGATTTTTATCCAGGCCCTGACCTCCCTCTCCGGAAAAAACGGGTTCCCGATTCTGGACGGCAAGGTCCTGAACCTGGCGGGCCATGATATTTCCGTCCTGGGTCAGATGTGGGCCTTCCGGCGCTGGCATATGCAGAAAAATTTCACCATTGAGGAATACATCGCCATCCAGACGGATTTTATCCTGGGGCGGATATTTTAAGAGGAGAACGAATAAATATGGACCCCCTGATCTATAAACCGACGCATTCCATCAAGGTCGTCACCGCCACCTCGCTTTTTGACGGCCATGACGCCTCCATCAATATCATGAGAAGAATTTTGCAGGATACGGGGGCCGAGGTCATCCATATCGGCCACAACCGGTCGGCCAAGGAGGTGGTGGATGCGGCCATTGAGGAAGACGCCCAGGGCATAGCCGTGTCCAGCTACCAGGGCGGCCATATGGAATATTTCAAATACATGAAGGACCTGTTAAAGGAAAGGGGAGCCTCCCATATCAAGATTTTCGGCGGCGGCGGCGGGGTCATCATCCCCTCGGAAATGGAGGAACTCCACGCCTACGGGATCACCCGGATCTATTCCCCCCGAGGACGGGGCAAAGATGGGGCTCCAGGGCATGATCAACGATATGATGCAGTCCATGGACGCCTCTTCTGTGGATTATGAACGCCTGGACCTGGCGGCCCTCACCGTGGACAATAAATTTGTGACGGCCAATTTCATCTCCGCGGTCCAGGAAGCCAAGGCCAATGACAGGCAGGCCTTTGACCGGATCATGGCCGGGGTCCTGCAAAAGGCGGAAAAGCGGGATGTGCCGGTCATCGGCCTCACCGGAACGGGCGGGGCAGGCAAATCCTCTTTAACCGACGAGCTGGTCTTAAGGATGCTGAACGACCTGAAGGAAGTCCACATTGCCGTCATTTCCTGTGACCCGTCCCGCCGGAAGACCGGGGGAGCCCTTCTCGGGGACCGGATCAGGATGAATTCCATTGAAAGCGGCCGGGTTTATATGCGGTCCCTGGCCACCCGGCGGTCCCAGACCGAACTGCCCGAGGTCCTGCCCGATGCCATCGCCGTGGTCAAGGCTGCGGGCTATGACATCATCCTCGTTGAAACCGCGGGCATCGGCCAGGGGGATTCCCGGGTGGTGGACATGACGGACATGTCCGTCTACGTCATGACG
>JAAUSZ010000220.1 GCA_012031875.1 Desulfobacula sp. | reverse complement strand
GTCATCCTCCTGCCGCGGTTTCTTTGATCCTGATTTTATTTACCCGCCGCATGGCCGGGGAATTCTAATTTATAAATATTACTTGACGTGTATAAATATTACCATTAAATTCGAAAAATGTTTCAGACAGACATCGGATAGACAATGGGTATAATGAATGATTGAAAAGGAAAACAACATGAAAAAAATAAAAATTGCTTATCTTTTAACGGCCCTGGTTTACCTCGCACTCACCTCCTTTGCCTTTGCAGGTTCAAAGGAAATCACCGTATCCGCGGCCATCAGCCTTAAAAACGCCTTTGAGGAAATCGGCAAACTCTATGAATCCAAAACCGGCACAGCCTGTATCTTTAATTTCGGGGCCTCGGGCGACCTTCTCAAGCAGATTGTCGGCGGGGCGCCCGTGGACATCTTCGCCTCTGCGGCCAAAAAGGATATGGATGAGGCCGACAGCCAGGGGCTGGCCCTGGCCGGCACCCGTGTCGATTTTGCCTTGAACTCCGTGGTTCTGGTGGTTCCGGCCGATGCCAAAACAAGCCTTCATTCCTTTGAGGGATTGAATTCCGCAGAGATCAAAAAAATTGCCGTGGGAAATCCCAAAAGCGTTCCGGCCGGGCGCTATGCAGAAGATGTCTTTAATTTCTACAATATCACGGCCTCCATCAAGGATAAATTCATCTACACGGAAAATGTGCGGCAGGTCCTGGATTATGTGGCCAGGGCCGAAGTGGACGCCGGGGTGGTCTATGCCACCGACGCTGCGGCCCGGTCCAAGGAAGTGAAAATTGTGGCGGCAGCGCCTGAACCCAGCCACAAACCCGTTGTTTATCCCATTACCGTGGTCAAGGGATCAAAAAACGAAACCGGGGCCAAGGCCTTCATTGACCTGGTCCTGTCCGATGAAGGCCGGGCCGTCCTGCAAAAATACGGTTTCAAATCCGGTAACTAGGGCCATGGAATCCGTTCTTTTTTCCGTGCGCCTGTCCCTGCAGGTGGCCTGCCTGTCAACGCTTTTGATCGTGGTGACCGGGATACCCCTGGCCTATCTCCTGGCCCGGAAAGAATTCAGGGGCCGGGAGGTCCTGGACATGCTCTGCACCCTGCCCCTGGTGCTGCCGCCCACGGTCACGGGGTATTATCTGATTATCATTTTCGGCAGGAACGGACTCCTGGGCAGCTTTATCTACCAATGGACCGGGTGGACCATCATGTTCACCTGGTATGCAGCCGTCCTTGCCTCCTATGTGGTGGCCCTGCCCCTCCTGATCAAGACCGCCAGGGCCGCCATTGAATCCGTCGACAAAAATCTTGTCAATGCCTCCTACACCCTGGGGCATTCGGAAATCAACACGGCCCTGAAGGTGATCCTCCCCCTGGCCAAACGGGGGATTATCGCCGGGGCCGTGCTCGCCTTTGCCCGTTCCATGGGAGAATTCGGGGCCACCCTCATGCTGGCCGGAAACCTGCCGGGCAAGACCGAGACCATGCCCATTGCCATTTACAGCCTGTCCGGCAGCGGAGAATGGAACAAGGCCCATGGCTTGGTCATCCTCATGACCCTGATATCCGGGCTTTTTCTCTACATTGCCAACCGGTATTCAAAAAGGACGATCTGATGGGGCTTTACGTCAATCTGCAAAAAAAGGTTAATGGATTTTCTTTAGATATTGAATGGGAGATCGGCCATGAACCGGCGGTTCTCTTCGGGTTTTCCGGGGCCGGGAAATCCATGACCCTCCAGTTGATAGCAGGCCTCCTAAAACCGGATGCCGGTGTCGTCCGGCTGGATGACACCTTCTATTTTGATTCCCTGTCCAAAACGGATCTGCCTCCCCAGAAAAGGCTGTTCGGCTATGTGTTCCAGGACCTGGCCCTCTTCCCCCATATGACGGTTTGGCAGAACATCCTCTACGGGGCTCCAGGCCTTCCGGAAAAAGAAAAGACGGACCGGGCCCATGACCTGATCCGGTCCTTCAAACTCGCCGGGCTTGAGAAACGGTACCCCTCCGAGATATCCGGGGGCAGAAGCAGCGGGTGGCCTTTGCCCGGGCCCTGATCCGGCGGCCGAAAATGCTGCTTTTGGATGAGCCCTTTTCCGCCCTGGACCGTCCCCTCCGCCTGGAGATGCGGGAATTTTTACAAGAAGTGAAAGAAAGCTTCAATATCCCCGCCATCCTCGTGACCCATGATTTTGATGAGGCCGCCGCCGTCTCGGACCGGATCATCATTTACGAGCACGGCAGAATCACCCAGACCGGCTCTCCCGGGCAGGTTAAAACCGCTCCGGCCAACAATTATGTGTCCCACCTGGTTTCATGCTGACCCGCCTTTGTTCACCTCCGGCAACTCCGGATGCTGTATGGGCTGCCTTACCCATACGTATTATTTCAGATTCCAACCGGTTAGACTGTTGTTTATGATAAAGGAAAATATTATATTTAAAAAACAGCCGGCCGGTTTCGGCCGGCATTAACCCACAACAAGGAGGGGGCTCTATGAAACTCAGTGCAAGAAATCTATTAAAGGGTAAGGTGACGAAGATTACGATGGGCGCAGTCAATGCCGAGGTTGAAATTGAATTGGCAGGCGGCCAGACCATTGTATCCGTCATCACCATCAATTCCGTTAAAAATCTTGGCCTTCAGGTCGGCAAAGACGCTTTTGCCATGGTCAAGGCATCCAGTGTAATGATCGCCGTCGAATAAATTTTTATTTTTGTCTTTCGGATAAACAAACCGGCTACAATATTGCCGTTCATGAGATCACAACGATCTGCTGAAAATCCAGGCTAAATTCTTTCTGCAGGCGATTGCCCCACCCCCACCTTATATCATTATTGACATAAGGTGGGCCTTGTGATAAACGGTTGGCTGTTATCAACCACTTTATCGTTGAGCGCTTACAGCGTCGCCGGGCCAACCGGGGCCGCCTGTGGCGCCGGAAAGGAAGGCCATGACGGCAAGTTCGGTATTCAGTGTGTGCGGGATGTGTACGGTGCGGTGCCCCATCCAGGTGGCGGTTGAGAATGGGCGGGTCAGCTTTATCAAGGGTAACCCCCATATCCCGGCCATGAAAGGGGCGGTCTGCCCCAGGGGGGCCGCGGGCAAAGCCCTGGTCAATGACGATGAGAGGCCCCAATATCCCATGATCCGCGCCGGCAACCGCGGAGAGGGCAAATGGAGGAAAGTCTCCTGGGATGAAGCCTTTGATTATGTGGCCGGGGGGTTATCCCGGATCAGCGAGGAATACGGCGCCAGGGCCATTGCCTTTTCCGACCGGGGCGGGCCCTTCCGGGATTTTCACCGGGCCTTTCTGCGCGGCATCGGAACCCCCAACTATGTCAACCATGACTCATCCTGCGCCCGGAATGTCCAGCATGCGGCCCTGTCCCTGACCGGCATGGGACGAAAATCCGTGTCCTATGATTTCAAAAACGCCCGCCATGTGGTGCTGCAATTCAGGAATATCTTCGAAGCTGTTAATGTGCAGGAGGTCAACAACCTGACCGATGCCATGGAAAAAGGATGCAAGCTCACGGTCATCGATATAAGGGCCAATATCTCCGCCTCCAAGGCCACCCAATGGATGATGATCCGGCCCGGCGCCGACTATGCTTTTAACCTGGCCGTGATCCGCGAACTTCTGGTGAAGAGACTCTATAACGAACATGTGGCCTCAACCTATATGACCGGGGTGGCCGAACTGGAAGACTTTGTCCGGCCCTATACCCTGGACTGGGCCCAGCAGGAAACCGGCATCCAGGCCGATGAGATCCGGCATTTTGTCCGGGAACTGGCTGCCGCAGCCCCGGCCGTCATCTGGCACCCGGGATGGATGGCAGCCCGCTACACTGATTCCTTTTATGTCTGCCGGACCATCTATATCATCAATGCCCTTCTGGGGGCTTACGGGGCCAAGGGAGGGCTGCCCTTTGTCAATACGCCCAAAGATGTGGGCGCCAAAGGCCTCAACAGTTTCATGGACCTTTATCCCAAACCCGCGGAAAAAAGGGCCGACGGGGTGGGATGGAAATATCCCCAGTTTGAGGAAGGGCCGGGTCTGGCCCACCTGCTCTACCAGGCTATGGATACCCAGTCCCCCTATCCGGTAAAGGCCTATATCGCTTACCGCCATGACCCCCTCATGGGCTATCCCGAACCCGACCGCATGAAAGCCATCTGGGAGAAGCTGAACCTTCTGGTGTCCGTCACCTTTAGCTGGTCGGATACGGCCTGGCATTCGGACGTGGTCCTGCCCCTGTCCCCCTATCTGGAAAGGGAAAGCATCATCGCCACCCAGAACGGATTAGCCCCGAGGTTCTTTGTCCGCCAACGGGCCGTGGAACCCCGGTATGACACCAAGGCCGACTGGGAAATCATTTCCGGCCTGGCCCGACGGATGGGGCTCAACGCCCTGGCCTTTGACCGGGTGGAAGACCTGTGGAAATTCCAGTTGGAAGGCACGGGGGTGTCTGCGGCGGATTTTAACGCCACCGGCGTGGTGCCGCTGTCGGACAAGGCGATTTACCGGGACATCGGGGAAATCCGGTTCAAGACCGACACCGGCCGCATGGACATTATCACCAAAAAACTGGAGGGCAACGGCCTCATGTCCCTCAAACCCTATGTCTCCCCCAAAACTCCGCCGGAAGGCCGGTTCCGCTTGACATTCGGCCGCTGCGCGCTGCACACCCAGGGCCATACCGTCAATAATCCCCTGCTGTTTGAACAGATGCCTGAAAATGTCCTCTGGATCAACCAAAAGGCCGCCGCAAAACTGGGTATCGCCAACAATGACAGAGTCGAGGTGATTCAAAACGGCTATTCGGAAACCATCGCGGCCTATGTGACCGATATGATCCATCCTGAAGCGGTTTTTGTGGTCCATGGATTCGGCCACCGGCTGCCGGTGGAAAGCCGGGCCTTTTTCAAGGGACTGGCCGACAATAAATTCATGAAGGGGGGCCTGGATATCTGGGACCAGGCCGGCGGAGCCATTGCCTACCAGGAACATTTTGTCACGGTGAAAAAATTGTCCGGCTCCTGAACACCCGGCATGGATTTGCGCGGCAAGGCGCCTGAATAAAGAATATTACCTATCTTGAATGAAGGAGATTTTGGTTAAATGGATTACCGATGTGTGAAAACCACCTGCCCCTATTGCGGGTGCGGATGCCAGATGCTGCTGGAAGTGCTGGATGGCAAGCTGACGGACACCCTGCCCTCAAAGGAAAAAAATATGAACCAGGGCAAATTGTGCATCAAGGGGCAGACGGCCCATGAATTTGTCCACAGCCCGGACCGTCTCACCCATCCCCTGGTCCGGAAAAACGGCAAACTGGAACAGGCCGGCTGGGAAGAGGCCTTTGAAGCCGTCACATCCAATTTTTCCAGGATAAAGAATACCTTCGGCGGGGACAGCATCGGTTTTTTCAGCTCGGCCCGCAGCACCAATGAAGAAAATTATCTCTGCCAGAAACTCTGCCGGACAGCCTTTCAGACCAATAATATCGATCACTGCGCCCGGCTCTGACACGCCCCCACCGTGGCAGGTCTTGCCGCGTCGTTTGGAAGTGGGGCCATGACCAATTCCATTGCCGAGATTGAAGATGCCGATTGCCTCCTGGTGGTCGGGTCCAATACCACGGAAGCCCACCCCCTCATCGCCTACCGCATGTTCAGGGCAAAGGAAAAAGGCGCCGTACTCATCGTGGTGGACCCGAGAAAAATACAATTGGCTGAATTTGCCGATATCCATATCCAATTGAATTACGGCACGGACATCGCCTTTTTCAACGGGGTCATGAATGAGATCCTGAATGCGGGCCTTCACAACCAGGACTTCATCTCGGCCCATACCGAAGACTTTGAAGCCTTAAAAGCCACCATCCGCCCCTATACCCTGGAGCGGGTGTCCGCCATCACCGGCGTCCCTGTGGCAGACATCAGAGAAACGGCCAGGCTCTACGCCTCATCCAAAAATTCCAGCATCTGTTACACCCTGGGCATCACCGAGCATTCCTTCGGGGTGGACAATGTCAAGACCCTTGCCAACATGGCCATGCTCACGGGCCAGATCGGCAAAGCCTCCAGCGGGGTGAATCCCCTGCGGGGCCAAAACAATGTCCAGGGGGCCTGCGATATGGGGGCCCTGCCCAATGTCTATCCCGGCTACCAGCCGGTGACGGATCTGCATGTCCAGAAGAAATTCCAGGACGCCTGGGGGGTTGAACTGTCTCCCCGCCTGGGCAAAACCATTCCGGAAATGATGGACGGCCTCATCGAGGGGTCCATGAAAGGCCTCTATATCTTCGGCGAAAATTCCGTGGAGGGAGACCCCAATACCGGCCATGTCCGCCATGCCCTGGAGTCTGCGGAATTTTTGGTGGTTCAGGATATTTTCCTGACCTCCACGGCTGAAATGGCCCATGTGGTCTTGCCCGGGGCCTGCTGGGCCGAGGTGGACGGAACCTTCAGCAATACGGAACGGCGGGTCCAGCGGGTCCGGAAAGCGGTTGGACCCGCCGGGACAGGCCCTGCCAAACTGGAAGATCTTTTCCGAACTTGGAATGCGGTTTGGACTTGCAATGAAATACGATTCCGCCGAAGACATCTTCCGGGAAATGGCCGCGCTGACCCCCAGCTTTTCCGGCATCTCCTACGGCCGGATCGGGTTTGAAGGCATCCAATGGCCCTGCCCGTCTCCCGACCATCCGGGCACCCGCTTCCTCCACCGGGACGGCGCGTTCACCCGGGGCAAGGGGAAATTCCACGCCATTGAGCACCAGGCTTCAAAAGACGAACCGGACACTGAGTATCCCTTTACCCTGACCACCGGGCGCAGGTATGCCCATTATAACACCAGCACCATGACGGGCCGGTGCAAAACCCTGCAAAATGAATTTCCCGAACCCGTGGCCCAGGTCAATACCGCCGACGCCCTGGCCCTGGGACTGAAAAACGGGGACAGTATCAAGGTAATTTCACGGCGGGGAGAGGTGGTCACGCCTGTCCGCATCGGGGATATTGTTCCGGCAGGCTCGCTCTTCATGGATTTCCATTTTCCAAATGCCAATTCAAACCAGGTCCTGGGCACCTTTCTCGACCCGGTTTCCAAAACACCCGATTATAAGGTCTGCGCCGTCAAACTGGAAAAATGCGCGCCGTAAAGACAAGGCGGCCGGGCCGGAACCGGATTATTTTCTGATCTCAAAGGCATCCACCGGCTCTTTGGCCAGGGAATAGGCCCGATACTGCAAGGTCTTGCCCTCCACCCGGACGGACTGAAATCCCATGGTCTCGGACAGGGTTTTTACCATGAGCCGGCCATACCGGCGCCCGGCGGATAAAATTTAGGCCCGCTGTTGGAAATGAGGTAGACCGGTCCCCCCCTCTGAAACCGGTTGGTGATTTTTGAGCGGCAGGGTCCGGGCATAGCC